>JBATMK010000354.1:0-8368 GCA_049289815.1 Flavobacteriales bacterium | reverse complement strand
GGCTGGAATTCCTGGCCCTCGGGGTGGCCCCTCCCCATCAGCAGTTTGTGGATGGCCCTTCTCATGGTCGCGCACACAAGGATACCGCGCTTGCCCCTCCACAGCACCGAGGCGATCCGGGTGGAGGTGCTGAAGTAGGCGCGTCGAGCAACGCGCGGCAGCATGCATCGTCTGTTGTGTGAGCGGACCGATCTTCGCACGCTCAACCTTTCCAGCATGCTACATCGATCACTGCTCCCCTGCGCAGGTCTTGCACTCGTGCTTTTTGCCAACGCCCAAGCACCGGCCATCCTCTGGCAGAACTGCTTGGGCGGCTCAGGCACTGAAAACGCACAGACGCTTATCGCCACCAGCGATGGTGGTTACCTCGCCCTGTCGATGACCACGTCCACCAACGGCGACGTGACCGGGAGCCATGGCGATAGTGACATCTGGCTAACGAAGCTGGACGACTCCGGTGTACTTCAATGGCAGCGTGCCTTGGGCGGCAGTTTGAACGACACCCCCCTGGAAGTGGTGGAGAACGACATGAACGAGTACATCGTGCTGGGGCTGACACTGTCGAACGATGGTGATGTGAGCGGGAACCATGGCGGCGTGGATCTTTGGATCGTGAAACTGGATGCCACCGGCAACCTGCTCTGGCAACGATGCCTTGGTGGTTCCGGCAACGAGTATCTTGAAAGCATATGGACCGGCGAACTGGTACCGCACACCCTACTGCCCACTCCCGATGGCGGTTGCATCGTCTCGGGCAGCACCTCCTCCAGCGATGGCGATGTGGTCGGTTCCCACGGGGGCATTTTCGATATCTGGATGGCAAAAGTGGACGGAGCTGGAATGTTGGAATGGCAGTTGCCCATTGGCGGCACTGACCGGGAGGAGCCCTTCGTGCTCATTGCCTGCGCCGATGGCGGCTACATCATCGCCGGTTTCACCAGCTCGAACGATGGCGATGTCGTTGGTTGGTTTCCCGCTTACGATAATGGCCCCCTGGCGGACGCCTTTGTGGTCAAGGTCGACGCCGGTGGAACGCTGGAATGGAGCCGCACCTTGGGTGGCGATAGCCCTGAGATGGTACAGTGCGTCCGACAGACGGCCGATGGAGGCTTCATCCTCGCCAGCTATGCCAGCACGGAGACCGGTGAGGTATCGAACATCGTTGGTGGCGGCGATTGGTGGCTGGTGAAACTGGACGCGACCGGCGATATGGAATGGGACAACGCGTTGGGTGGGCCGGCCAATGAGGGCACATGCTTAGGCGTTGAGCAAACCCCGGATGGCGGCTACATGGCGTTCGGGGTCACCAGATCGGCCGATGGCGGTGATGTGCAAGGCTACCATGGCACACTATGGGATTGGGAGGGCGACTATTGGGTGGTGAAGACGGATCCCATGGGCGAGGTGGAGTGGCAGCATTGTTTGGGAGGGACCGCACTGGAGGATCTTCACACCTACCGGATCACGCCGGATGGCGGTTGCATCGTTGGTGGCTGGGCCTGGTCGGCTGATGGCGATGTGACGGGAAACCACGGCTCGTCGGATGCGTGGGTGGTGAAGCTCGATGATGTCGGTTCCATCCAATGGAAGCGGGCACTCGGCGGCTCGGGGTACGAAGGCGCGCGGTCCATCGTGCCATCCAACGATGGAGGATTCGTCGTGCTGTCGACAACAGCATCGTCGAACGGCAATGTGAGCGGTGCGCATGGTGATACGGATACATGGTGCGTGAAGCTCGCAGCCATCGGCGTGGGCGTTCACGAGACCACGACCATCGACTTCGCCATCAGCCCCGTGCCGGCCACCAGCACGGTGCAGGTAACAACTGCAGCAGCTGGGAGCATCTTCCTCCGCGATGCGCTGGGCCGCGAAGTGTTGCACGCATCAATGTCAGGCACAACGCATATGCTTGATGTTGCTGATCTGCCACGTGGTATGTATACGATCACGTTGCGCGGAAAGACCGGTGGTCGCACACATTGCCTCGTGCTGGAATAATCACAATGGGAAAACACATGACCATGCGCCCCCTTCTGCTCTGTGCAAGTCTCGCAACCATACTTCCGGCCAACGCTCAAGCGCCGGTGATGCTCTGGCAGAAATGTGCCGGTGGCTCCTGGTCGGACGTAGGACGCGGCATGGTCCCTACCACCGAAGGCGGGGTGGTGATGATCGGCACCACCGAATCGAACGACGGTGATGTCTCGGGCAATCATTCCGTGCTCGATGATATGTGGCTGGTGAAGTTGGATGCCACCGGTGGGGTGGTATGGCAGACCTGCCTTGGCGGAACGGGTGTGGAGAACGGCTACTCCTTGCACGGAACAAGCGATGGCGGATACATCGCCTGCGGCCTTTCCAGCACTGCCGATGGCGACGTAACGGAGTTCGCCGGCTTCTCCGATGCATGGGCCGTGAAGGTGGATGCGGCCGGCGCGCTGCAATGGCAAAGCTCCTTCGGAGGAACTGAACTCGACCTGGCTACGGATATCGGCCCGACCGACGATGGCGGGTATTTGATGGTGGGCTACACGCTTTCGGTGGATGGCGACGTGACCGGCAACCATGGGCAATACGACGCATGGGTAGTGAAGATGAGCAGCACCGGCACCCTGCAATGGCAGAAATGCTTGGGCGGCAGTTTTGATGATGCGGCGTGGGCCTTCGAGCAGACCAGCGATGGGGGCTACATCGTCTCAGGCTCCACCCGATCGAACGACGGCGATGTATCCGGCAACCATGGGCAAGGCGATGCCTGGGTGGTGAAGCTGGACGCAGGCGGTACGCTGCAATGGCAGAGAACGTTGGGCGGATCGGATATCGATCACGCCAGTGATATCCTGCAGACGATCGATGGTGGTTACGTGATGGTCGGTTCCACCTCTTCCAACGATGGCGACGTAAGCGCACTCCACGGGTTCGTGGATGTATGGGTGGTGAAACTCGATGCCTCCGGCAATATCGAGTGGGAGCATACCTACGGGGGCACCGGAGAGGAGGTCGGGAACTCCGTACAGCTGCTCAATGGCGGTTACGTGGTCGGCGGCTGGACGTATTCCATCGATGGCGATGTGACAGGATTGCACAACACCGGGTCGCCGGATGCAACGGATGTCTGGCTCATCGGGCTCGATGTGCTGGGCAATTTGCAATGGCAGAAATGCCTCGGCGGGGGGGAGTCCGAACAAGCGATGAGCGTTCGCGTTGGGCCCACCGGAGACCTGTTCGTGGGTGGCTACGCGGAGTCGCTCGATGGTGATGTCAATGGCATCCACGGCGCTTTCGATGTCTGGGCCGTGAAGCTCACCTTCGAATACAACACCATCAGCGGCCTGGTCTTCGGCGACCTGAACGCCGACGGTATCTACGACAGTGGCGAACCGCTGGTGGCCCACCATGGGCTGCAGACCATAGGCAGCACGGAAGCAACGTGGACCGCTGCGGACGGCATGTACGATCTGATCGTGCCGGACATGGGCAACTACGAAGTGGAGCCCATGCCATTGGCGCATTGGTCCCCGTCACCGGCCACGCATACGGCCAACTTCACGGGCTTCCTGCAGACCGACGCCCTCAACGATTTTGCCATGCAGCCGGTGGCTCCGATCAGCGACCTGTCGGTGTCGATCGCGCCCCCTCTTCTTTTCAGGCCCGGCGTCGCTGCGCAATACGTGATCCAGTACCGCAATACCGGCACCAACACCCTTGCGCCCACCGTGGTGCTCCATACCGATCCGGTGCTCACCTACACCGCAGCATCCGTTGCCCCGACTTCCGTGACCACAGATTCCGTCACATGGGCTTTCCCACTGCTCGGGCCATTGGAGGAAGGCAGCATACTCGTGGGCGTGAACGTGAGCCAGACAGCGGTGCTCGGCTCCACGATCAGTTCGCCGGTAACGATCGCGCCCGTGATCGGTGATGCCGATGTATCCGACAATACCGCAGTGTGGAACGTGGTGGTCACCGGCTCGTACGATCCGAACGACATCCAAGTGGATCGCGCTACCGTGGATCCGGATGAACTGGTTGCACCGCCGTTTCTCGAGTACATCGTCCGCTTCCAGAACACCGGTACCGACACGGCCTTCACCGTGCGCATCGAGGATCCTGTACCACAGAATGCGCAGTTCAGCAGCTTCCAGTTCGTAGGGGCATCGCATCCTGTTGCGATCACATACAACGCCACCAACAACCTGCTGCTTTTCCACTTCAACAACATCCTGCTACCGGATTCGAACACCAACGAAGAGGCGAGCCATGGCTATTTGCGCTACCGCATGAAGCCGCTGTCCACACTCGCGCTCGGCGATTCCATCCTCAACCATGCAGCCATCTTCTTCGACTTCAATTCACCCGTGATCACCAATACGGCGTTCACCGTCATCGAGGAATCCATGGCTGTGGTTCCTCTGGTCGCGAGCGAACCCTTCACGCTCTACCCGAATCCGGCAAAAGGGTCGGTGCTGGTCAGCGCGACTTCCTCCATCAAGCAAGCCACGCTCGTCGTCACCGATGTGATCGGACGCGAGTTGCGTCGTGAACCCATGAACGGCACCGCGCACGCGCTCGATGTTTCCGATCTGCCGCGTGGCATTTACATGATCACGCTGCGCAGCGCGAGCGGAATCCGGTCGCAGCGACTTGTACTGGAGTAAACGCCCCTATCCCCCGAACACGTGGCGCAGCAACTCGGTGGTGCGCGCTACGGGATCTTTGCGGATGCGGGCGGGATCATAGCGTTGCATAGCTTGCGTCAACCGTAATGGGGTTCTCTAGCCGACATCCAGTGGCGTTCGCCCTACGCGATCAGATATTGCACATGACGAAGCGCTCCCTCCTTCTTGGTGCAGGTCTGTTCCTAGCCTTGGCGATCAATGCCCAAACGCCAATGATTGAATGGCAGAAGAGCATTGGAGGATCGTCTTGCACTTTCTTCAAGAGCATACAACCGACCAGCGATGGTGGCACCATCGTATGTGCACAGATCTGCGCGACAGAGGGCGACATTACCGGCTGGCACATCGGCTATGATCAACTAGGCGATCCCACATACGATATCTGGGTAGCAAAGCTTGACCCGGCAGGGAGCTTGGAATGGCAGAAGGCACTTGGCGGAACCGGCCACGAGGCCGCTTATTCCGTCTTGCAGACAAGCGATGGAGGGTTTTTGGTTCTGGGTAACACTTGGTCCAACGACGGCGATGTATCCGGAAATCACGGATACACTGACCTATGGGTTGTAAAGCTCACCGCAGCGGGTAATGTCCTATGGCAGCGGGCGTTGGGAGGATCCGGTGGAGGAGTAGAAGGGTGCTCAACCGTGGGCTACCGAACTGTGCAGCCTTTCATGGCGTTGACCAGTGATGGTGGTTGTCTACTGGCAGGAAGCACCACCTCCAACGACGGCGACGTGTCCGGTGCCCATGGAGATCGTGAATTCTGGGTGGTGAAGCTCGATCCCGCCGGAACGATCGTATGGCAACGGCCGCTTGGCGGAAGTAACGCGGACGAACCTTGTGTTCTGCGAGGGACCAACGATGATGGGGCCATACTTCTGGGTTACACCATTTCGAGCGACGGTGACGTGACGGGAACCCATGGGGGCTCAGATTTTTGGGTTGTTAAGGTGGGCCCGTCCGGTACGATGGAATGGCAAAAAGCCCTTGGAGGAAGCGGACAAGACCGACCATACGACATCCGTCAGTCGCCGGACGGTGGATACATCGTCGGCGGCCTTACCAACTCCAGCGATGGTGACGTTACCGGCTATTGCGCCGAAGGTGACTGGTGGATGGTGAAGCTCGACCCGGCCGGCGACATCCAATGGCAAAGCGCCATCGGTGGGCCGGGCCAAGAAGGAACCTTTGAGGTATTGGCAGCTGATGACGGAGGGTATTTCGCCGCTGGGACCACGTATTCCCATAACGGTTGCGAGGTGTTCGGCTATCACGGCCAACCGAACGACGGGACCGGGGATTTACGTGTGGTTAAGCTTGGGCCCACGGGTACGATCGAATGGCAGCGGTGCCTTGGTGGATATGCCCCGGAACTGGCCTATTCCGCGAAACTGCAGGACGACGGCTGTGTGATCGCCGGTCGTTCAGCATCAACCAATGGCGACGTTTTGGGAAACCATGGCAATAGTGACGCTTGGGTAGTGAAGCTCACTTCATTGGGCGCGATCCAGTGGCAGAAGTCTCTTGGCGGGTCCGATCATGATCAGACGAATGACCTTCTCCTGGAGGATGATGGAGGGTATATCGCTGCCGGGGAGGCGTATTCAAATGATGGGGATGTGACGGGGACAGGTTGGGCATGGGTCGTGAAACTCTCCAGCGGGATCATCGGCATTGAAGAGACCCTTGATCCCGGTTTCAGCATCAGTCCGATACCGGCAATGAGCGAGTTGCAGATCGCCACGGACCGTTCGACGAAGAATGCGCTGATCATCCTTTCCGATGCAATCGGGCGGGAGATAAAGCAAGTGCACATGAGCGGGCCGCTGCTCACGCTCAATGTTTCCGATCTGCCGCGTGGTATGTATACGATCACGCGGCGCGGCGCGGGCGGAAGCCAGGCCCAACGCTTAGTACTGGAGTAAACGACTTACCCGCCGAACACGCGGCGCAGCAGCTCGGTGGTGCGCGCAACGGGATCTTTGCGGATGCGGGCCTCCTCATCGGCGATGAGGACGAACAGGCCTTGGATGGCCCTGTCGGTCACGTAGGCATCGAGGTCGGGGTTAACGGCTTTGCCGCCCGTGATCATGCTCGCCTGGTTATAGCCGTTCGCCAATGGTGTCCAGTAGCTGGTGAGTGCCACTTTCTTGGTGGCGCCTTCCACGATGGGCCTGAAGCGCTGGGTCAAGGTGGCCGTGGTCTTATCGCGCAGGTAGCTGGTGGCGGCATTGTCGCCGCCCTTCAGGATGGCGAAGCCATCGCCCACGCTCATGCCGGTCACTGCATCCTTCAACACCGCAAGTGCCTCCTTCGCTGCTTCCTCCGCAGCGCGGTTCATCGTCATCTCGAATTCATCCACCTGCTTGCTCATGCCGATGTGGTTGAGCGTGCTCTTCATCTTCTCGGCTTCGGCCGGGAAGGGAATGCGGATGCGGTCGTTCTTCCAGAAGCCGTCCAATGCAGAGCCCTTCAGCACCGATGACTCGGCGCCCTTGCCCAAGGCTTCCTTCAGCCCAGCGATCACATCCTCGTTGGTGAGGCCGCTGGTGCCACCACCGCCGGCCACCTTGTCGGCAGCGTCCTTCAACACCTTGGGGAATTGCGCGCAGCTGGGCAACGTGAGCGCGAGCAGGGGAACGAAAAGAAGCTTCTTCATGGGTGAAAGTCGCACAGGCATCCTGCCTGTGCATGTTGGGTTGAACGTCGCGCAGGCATCCGGCCTGTGCATGTTGGGTTGAACGTCGCGCAGGCATCCTGCCTATGCATGTTGGGTTGAACGTCGCGCAGGCATTCTGCCTGTGCATGTTGGGTTGAAAGTAGGCACGCCCGCTGCCAAGCATCGTGCCGAGAGTTCCACAGGCCCCCTGCCCGCGTACATGCACCAGCGATGTTCTTACAACAGCGGCCTGTACTCCACCTTGGCGCCCTGTCGATCGTGACCAACGATGTACTTCTCGATCCGCTCCAGCGAGTTCTCATTGCGCACCAGGTGATCGAAGCTCTCGTCCTGCCAGAAGGTTCCTGACCGTCCCAAGAACGTGTTGATCGTTTTTGCGGTGAACGACTTCCTACTGTGCGTGATCTCCGACAACCCGATGCCCGCCAAGGGCACCACAAGCACATGCACATGGTTGGCCGCAATGGCGAATGAACCGAGCGTGTACCGGGTCCCATCGAAATGACCCAGAGCTTCCTGAACGACACGTCGTGGTTCCTCCAAGCTCAGCACGCACGAACCTGCCCCGGCCTTGAGCCATTGTTCCACACGCTCGTGGAACAAGCGGTAATACTCCCGCCGCTGAAGGGGCGTAAGATCCTTGAACTCCTTGTTGCCGACCCGCTCCACCCAGGCAGCCCGGTCCTGCCTCAGCTCATCAAGCTTTACCTGTGGCAGGCTATCCGCTTGACGCCAAGTCACGAAATGGACCTTGCCTTCTTGTTTCCAATGCGGCAAGTTCCGCCGCGTGGTCCGCAGTTCGGAAGACTCGTCGAAGAAGAGGTCGAGCTCCATGCTCGAATGTCGCACAGGCATCCTGCCTGTGCAAACAGTTCATCAAAGGCACAGCTATCCTGCCGGTAAATACTTGCTCAAGAGCACAGGCGCATCGCAGGCACTTGCTCAAGAGCACATCTGTGCAAGCCCCTGCTCAAGAGCACATCTGTGCAAGCCCCTGCTCAAGAGCACA
>JBATMK010000353.1:0-16410 GCA_049289815.1 Flavobacteriales bacterium | reverse complement strand
CTTCCGCGTTGCGTATCCGGAGATGGATGTCGTCGACCACGCTATTGGTAGAGGGGCGGGACAACTCGACGATGGTCTCTTTCCCAACCACCGCATTGCGTGTTATGGTGAACTCATGGGATACCATCGTGGACGCTCCTACTTGGACGACCCCCAACACGAACGGCACTTCTGTTCCACCACTATCAACAAGTCGCAGATCGCGGAGATCCTCCTGCGATCGCCCCACCATTTCCGGTGATAATGCGATGCGATAAACGCCCGCTTTCTCCACCGCAGGCAACTCCGCCTGCCACTGCTGTGCGTGTGAAGGTGAAAGGCCCAGCGCGAAGACCGGGACCAACAAGCTGCGCCAACCGTTCCACTGCCTCATGGCTGCACTGCTTCACGGTTCTTGTCCTCGTCCACGAACAACCCCTTCAGCTTGTTGTACATGAAACTCACCACCAGCAACAGGATTCCCAGGCAGATGAACGCCGCGACTTTCCCGCCTTCGCTGATGCCCTTCAGGTCGAAGAGGAATAATTTGATGAGCGTGATACCGAACAGCACAAGTGCCACTACACGCACGGTCTTCAACTTGGTGCGCATGCCGTACCACATGAACAGGAAGGAGCCGATGCCCCAGAGGATGGGATAGCCTGCACGGCGTGCATTGTTCAAGGTGAAGTACGGTGCTTCGGCAGGGGAGTAGTTGGCCCACAACATGGCATGATCGAGCTCCTGGCTGGCCAACACCACCAGCATGAAGCACATGAGCCACAGGTAGGCGTTCCACCATCCGGAAGGCCTTGGCAGAACGCCGCGTGCTTGCTGTGATACCCGAACTACCAACACGACCACCAAGGCCAGCCCGATGTAGTGGATACCGAAACCGCGCGCCACCCCCATGAGCATTTCTTCCAGGCTTCCATTGCTGGCTTCATAGAACACGGTGACGTAGCCGACCAGCGCAAGAACGGCCAGGCCGAACACCATGACCCGGACCTGCTTTCCAGCGCGCCGCGTGAACAGGTCCAAACCCAGGAGATAGGCGATCGTGAATGCCATGGTGATCATGCGAACTCCATCAACGCTGAGGAACCGGGCGCTCTGGTTGCGTAGTTCCAACAGGTTCACCAAATAGCCCAACGCCACCGCAACGAACAGTGCTGCACTTCCGAAAGTCGAGATGCTGATGCCGGGCAGGATCTCATTCTTCCCGCTCTGACCCTCTTCATGGGAGAGGGCAGGGTGAGGCTCGGAGTGGGGCAGCGGTGAGGCGCGCTTCGCCAACCAGTTCAGGGCCACCATGCACAGCACCACCACCATGCCCGTGATCCATCCGGGGTTGATGATCGGCCGGAGTTCTGGGCGCAGGATCGTGTAGAACGCATCAAGGTCCATGGCCAGACTGATCACGGCCAGAATGGCCACGAGCACACTGCCGCGCATCACCATGGGCAGCGACGCGCGTTGCGAGAACCACAGAAGCAGTACTGCTTCCGCAGCCCAGAAGAGCGTGATCGTATAGCCCTCCAGTTGCACCGGCACCGCCAGTGTGCAGAAGGTGAGCGCCAAGCCGATGAGCAGGAGCACCAGGTTCCGCGGCACTTGCTTCCGCTTGTAGAACACGAACGCGAAAACAATGTGGAACAACCCGAGCGCGGCGGTGAACAGGCCTGTCCACTTCTGCTCGGGGAACAGTGGAGCATCCGTCAGGAAGTGCATGCCCACAGCATAGTACGTTGCCGTGTTGCCGACCAACAACCCGAATTCAAGCGGCCTGAACTTCAAGGCGTACCTCAGGTTGTAACCCACCGCCATGGCGAAGAACACCAGATGGAACCCGGTAGCGAAGAGGAACCCCCACTTCCATGGACGTGGCATCATGTCGGTATAGGGGTCGATGGCCCATGCGCCGAAAAGCAGGAGCGTGAGGCCGTAGGCGACCAAGTGCACCACGTTCCAGCGCTTGAGCAAGGCCAGCACGAGCATGCCCGTGTCCAGGATCAACAAGTAGGAGAAGAGCACCTTGAAGTTGCCTTCGCCCGTGCTCACCATGAACGGTGCGGCAAACCCTCCGATCAAGGCGATCACCGCCAACTCGCGGCGGTCGTAGGCAATGGAGAACACTACGGCCAGCGCAGTGATCACCACCATGATGGCGAAAGCCGCCGACTGGCTGAACATACCATACTGACGGAAAGCGATGGCGATGGTGAAATACAGAACACTGATGCCACCGGCCACCAGTACGGAACTGAAGGCGCGCAACTTCTTCCGCAATCGGTGGGCGATGAACATGAGTGCGCCACCCGCGGCGACACCGATGAGTATCCGCCCCACTTCATTGATGTAGTTCTTGCCGATGGCATAGCGTAGCAGGAAGCCAAGCCCGAGAACCAGGACCGCAATACCGATCTTGTTGATGAGGTTCTCGCCGATGAACTTCTCCAGATCGGGGTTGTTGTCGAGGAAGCGTTCCCATGCGCCTTTCTGCGGTGGCGGTGGTGGCGTGCGCGGCGGTGCTGGCCGCGCGGGTTCCAATACGACCTGCCGTGCAGCATCGGCTGCTGCGTGCTGAGCCTGCTCGCCGGCTTGCGTATGTTCGGTCACAACGATGCGTGGTGGTGGCTGGACAGGCAGCGGCGCCTGTATTTCGGCAATGATCGATGGAGGCGTTGTTTCGGGAACCTGCGTCACGGGCGGCTGCGGCTCGCGCATGCCGACATACCATGGTTCACCGGTGGTGGTCACCGGTGGCGTTACTGGTGTTGGTGGCGCTTGCGGTGGCGGTTGCCCTGCTGCGGCGTGGGGCGGCACCGTTACCCGATCAGCGAGCGCCTTGCGTAGCACGGCCACTTCATTCCGCAACTCATCCAATTGCCTGCCGATACTCCCCGTGCGCGATGCAGTGATGATCGCGAGGATCAAAAGAGCGATCGGGATCAGGGCGATAAGAACAATGGCTCCTTCCATGTGTGGGGTTGCGCCAAACTAAGCAGCCCCTGTGGAAGTCATGCTCTCACAGTTTCGCCAGCCGCGCCAGCACCTTCTCGACGCGCTTGCGTTTGGCCGGAGTGGGCAACGAATCCAGCCGCTGCGATAGGATCGCCGTGGTCTCTTTCACACCGGACCCTTTCGATACGGTGGCCACCAGTTCCGCGTACATCGGCAGCTGGTTCGCCGGGCAGGTGTTCAGCTGTTCGAGCAGCAAGGGGAAGGTGGTCTTGGCGAAGCGATCCTCGCTGGCCAGCTTCACCAAGGCCTTCACCGCGTGATCGCGCGTGATCACCGAGCCCTTGTCAACGGCCGCCATGATCTGTGGCAGCATCACGTAAACGGCTTCTGGCTTCACGCCGGTGATCGCGTCGATGGCGCACATGGCCCCCCAGACCATGCGGTTGTCGGAGCTGGTCAACAGGTTCTTGAACTGCGCGAGGAACGGTGCGATCATGCCCGGTGCGCGCTCACCGACCTCGTACAGCGTCTTCAGCGCGTCGCTCTTCAAGCTTTTGTCCTTGCTGTTCAGGAGGTCCACCAATTCGCGGATACCACCGGTGTTCTTGTGCTCCACGATCGCTTCAGCCAAGGTGATGTTGGCTTGTTCATCGGTGCGGCCAAGGGAAGAAGCGAGAAGTGGGATGACGCTCATGTGTTCGATCCCGAAGAGTCGGGGCTTAATAAGACGAAGCCGGCCTTGTACACCGAAGCGTTACGAAGGAAGGATGAATGAACGGGAGGGGGGAGTGATCGCGTGGCTGAAGATCACGCTTTTTCCAACGCGATCATCTTGCGGGCAAGCAATTCGCGCTCCGCCTGTGAGGGCGCACGTATCAATGCTTCTTCGAACGCTGACAACGCTTCGCTGATCCTTCCGCATCGTTTCAGCAGTTCACCTTTTGTTGCATGGTAGAGGTGCTGCGCTTCCATGCCGGCAATGTGTTCCAGCTCCTCCAAGCCACGCCCGGGACCTTCGCATTCCGCCACGGCGATCGCGCGGTTCAGGGCGACGATGGGAGAGGGCTTCACCCGCATCAGTTCATCGAACATGCTCTTGATCGCATGCCAGTCGGTGCTGGCGTACTTGGTTGCGTTGGCATGCAGCGAAGCGATGGCCGCTTCAATGTGGTAGCTCGTCATGCGATGGCCTTGTGACGCTTCCGTAAGGTGGTGGTTCGCCACCGCGATCAACGCCGGGTCCCATTTACTACGGTCCTGTTCCTGCAACAGCACGATCGCACCATCCGGGTCCAGCCTTGCTTCCGAGCGTGCCGCATGGAAGACCATCAAAGCGAGCAGGGCGTGCACTTCGGGGAGAGCGGTGCCCGGGTGATCCAGAAGCATGCGGCAAAGGCGCAACGCCTCCTCGATCATGTCCTCGCGGATCACGTCGGCATGACTGGTCGCGTTATACCCTTCGTTGAAGAGCAGGTAGATCACGGCCATCACTTGCTCCAGGCGATCGTTCAGTGCTTCGCCCTGCGGCACTTCCAGCCCCCCGAGTTCACGGAACGCTTCCCGCGCACGGTAAAGTCGCTTGTTGATCGTTTCCTCGTTGGTGACAAAAGCCCGCGCGATCTCCGCCACACTGAAGCCGCAGAGTGTTTTCAACGCGAGCGCCACTTGCTGATCGCCCGGCAACGATGGATGACAGCACGCGAAGAACATCCGCAACTGGTCGTCGGGGATGGCGTGCTCGTTCAGTTCGATATGTACCGTGGAGGCCAATGTCCACTCGCTGCGGAGCAATGCTGCGTTGCCTTTGGCGAGTTCAAGGCCCCGTGCATCACGCCGCAAGCGATCGATCACACCATTGCGCGCAACGCGGTGCAGCCAGGCAACCGGATCATCGGGGATCCCCTTGAACGGCCATTCGTTCATGGCCTTCACCAACGTGTCCTGCACCACGTCCTCGGCCAGTTCCAAATGCTTCGCGCCGAAGAAACGCGTGAGGGATGCGGTGAGCTTCCCGCTCTCCCGGCGAAAAAGGTTCTCGATGAGCGGCTGGACCTGCTCCCTTTCAGTGTCACCGTTCATGGTCCGAAGATCGGGGCGCTGACGGTGGCGCGGATCGGCACGCTCATTCAGTCACCGCGAGTGCGGCAGATCACATGTTCATCTCCAGCACGGTGCGCACCTCCACGCTGCCGTCGTTCTCGAAGATCGGACAGCTCTTGCCGATCTCCACAGCGGCATCTAGGCTCGCGGCGTTCACCACCAAGTAGCCACCGATGATCTCCTTGCCTTCGGCGAAGGGGCCATCCGTGATCTTCTTTCCCCGGCCCGCCAACACCTTGCCCGGCTTGTCCAGTGGTTCGCCGCCCAGCATCGTGCCTTGTGCGGTCAGCGTGTCCATCCAGACCTTCCACTTCAGCATGTTCGCCTGCATCTGTTCCGGAGATGCCTTCTGCGGGTCCATGCCGCCGCGGAAAAGGAAAATGTATTTGCTCATCGTCGTTGGTTGTAGGGGCGTTGTCATTCGGCTTGAGCCGCCATCCCGCCCGTAGCGTTGGTTTGCTCCCATGACGAACGCGCCTGGACGATCTGGACGATCGTCCAGGAAACTCCGCCTATTTCTTCTTCACAACCGGCTTCTTCGCCACTGGCTTCTTGACTTTGATGACCGAGGCCTTGCCCAAGGTTCCGGCCGCCTTTTTCGGCAACGTCCTCATGTGCTCCAAAGACAACTTCACCCATTTCTCCAACGCCCTTGTGCTCTCCACCGCATCCGCGTCAACGAACAGGAAGCCCTTTTTGTCCCCTTTCCCGAAGGTCATCGGTTTCGCCCCCGGCCACTTGCTGGCCTCGGCGTGCCGTTCGCTATCGAAACGCACCATGAAGTCGCCCTTGTTGGTGATGCCAACAGACATGTTGCCGTTGACCATGAAGGCCACACCACCGAACATCTTCTTGTGTTCGGGTTCCGCGCCTTGCGCCTTGAGCACTTCGGCGATGCGTTGTTCGAAAAGCGGATCGTGCGCCATCGCATGGGATATTGTGCCGTGAAGATGCACGGAACGACGGAATCCCGTCATGTGACTTCCGCAACCCTTCAGTAGAACAGGCGCCCCATGGCAACGCCCCGCCCGTCGGTAACGGAGAAACCGTATGTCCCGCTGGCCAACCCTTGCGCATCGATCGAAATGGTGGTAACACCGCCATCGGATGTGCGGGCCCCGGATGCAACGTTGCGGCCCATCGTATCCCAGACACGATACTCGAGGGCGGTGGCATCCTTGGTGCTGACCATGATGTTCATCGTGCCGTTCCCGGGATCGCCGATCGCGCTCATGATCCCGAACGCGTCGCTCGTGAACCGAACCGCCACCGTTCGCGAGAACGCCTCCCCACCATCCACGTCCACTTGGCGCAACCGGTAGTACGACAGGTCGATGACCAGGGGATGTTCGTCAACGAAGGAATACTGGATCGCCTCCTGCGAACTTCCGGCGCCTTCCACACGGATCACTTCCTCGAACGCTTCAGCATCGGCGCTGCGCTCCACAACGAAATAGGCGTTGTTCGTTTCGCTGGCCGTGATCCATTGCAGGCCCGTTTTTCGCAACGCCAACGGGGCCGCTGTAAAGGCGACCAAGCCCACCGGCAACGGCCCGATCGCAGGGCAGATCTCCGTGACATCCACCAACGGCGATACGGTGTTCAGCAGGACGTTGTTGGCCGCGATACCCGGTACGGACCCGGGCGAAAGGACCTGCTCCAGAACGGTTGGCGCGAGTTCGTTCAGGACATTGGGGGTCTTGCAAGGGATCAAGCCCTGCGAGTTCGTCTTCATCAGCACGGTACCCGCGAATTGTCGTTTGCCCGTGAATACATAGCCACCATCACTAGTGGGCTGGCCGGAACGCGAACCCATCGTAGCGGGGCCATCAACCGTGTACACACGGCTCCACTGCATGTCCAGGTCCACATCCGTTTTCAACAGTTGCATCTGATCCCCGAACTCGCCGTAGCCACCCATGCCGGTGAAAAAGAAGCCCCCATCGACCGTTGGGGTCACCGACGAGAATCCGCTCTGGAAGAACAGCGCGGGAACGGTTTCATAAAAGCGTGCATCGAGCAATTCGCCGGCCGCGCTCAGGCGCATCAAATAGGGATAGTTCTTCTCCATCGGCTGGCTTTTGTCCATGGAGCCCGCAATGATGAGTTCGCCGACAGCGCTTTCCACGATGTCCAGACCGGTCGAGTGCCTGATCGTACTCACATCATGGGGATACACCTTCGCCCAGAGCAAGCTGCCCAACGCATCCGTTCGGATGACGTAAACCCCCAGAACAGCCCCGCCCACGGTGGTGCCCACCACCGCGAAGCCATTGTCGGCCAGCTGGCGCACCACATACGTGAACGGAGCACCGCTGATGATGTCGCGAATGCCGAACTCATACTTCTGCGACCACTGGATGTTGCCAAGAGCATCGGTCTTGATGAGCAACGTGCGCGTGGTGCCGAAGTAGCTCAACGGTGCTGCATCGTGGAACCCCGATACGATGTATCCGCCATCGCTGGTCTGCTGCACGCAGTTCGCCACGTCATCTTTCCCCGTATCGAAGGACTTGCTCCATACGATGTTGCCAACTGCATTGGTCTTGATCAAAAGCACATCGTTGCTGTCAGGTGGCCAGATCATGTCGCGGTTGCTGTTGCCTGCAATGATGTAACCACCATCGGCGGTGGGTTCCATCCAAGTGGCGATGGTGCGCGCGTTCGCCATTGAGTGGATCCTCTCCCAGATCAGGATACCCGACGCGTCGGTCTTGAAGAGGTGCACGTTCGTTGATGGTATGGGCGACATCCAGTGGAAGTGCCAATTGGTATACAGGTCGGTGCCGCCGGCCACCACGTATGTATTTCCGCCCACCTCCCGCACCGTGCGGCCCTCGTACCCTTCGTTGTACATGCGCATGAAGGTGGATTGCGCCGACAGGAGGCCAGGCGACAACGCGGCCAACGCTGGAGAAATGGAAAGAACAACGCTGCGCAAGAGCCACATGATCCAGCCCTGGCGTTCGCCCAAGGCGGGTGGAAGACGATCGTAGCGCTTGCGGGTTGTGCGACCGGAACACAACACCGATGATCAGTGCCGGATGACCATCCGCGCGGACTTTGGCTCCCGCCCTTCCACCTTCACCATCACCAAGTACGATCCCGCACGCCATTCGCTGGAGAGTTCGAACTGTTGCAACGCGGACAGCGAAGTGACCTGCTCGGCATGTACACGCTTGCCGGTGACGTCGAACACTTCGATCACGCCGGGCTGGCCGGTTGCACTGGCCTCCAGCATGATCTGCACGCGCTCACTGGCGGGATTGGGGTAGATACTCATCCCGGCCTCGATGAACGACGCCGGACCGTCAATGCCTGTCCCATCGCTCACCACCAACTTGATCAAGAACGCGTCGCTGCTTCCTCCTGCAATGGCGTTGAGCGCTCCGCTCCCAGGATCGAGGTCGGTAGCGCCAGCGAACCAACCGTTGAGGTAGATGGCCCCCGTGCTACTGGACGCCAAAGCATAAGCCCGGTCGATGTCGGTCCCGCCCATGGATGCCGCGCTCAACAGATCGCCATTGCCATCCAGGTTGAGAATGAACATGTCGTCATCGCCTACAGAGACCAGATCCAGTGCATTCGCCCCGGGATCGAAGTCAGCCGTCTGTTGGAACGTACCGACAGCCAGCACACTCCCATCGGCATGAGCTGCGATACCATAGCCTTCGTCGTGCTCGGCGCCGCCCAGTGACTTCGCCCAGACCAGTTCACCATTGGTGGTGTACTTGGACACGTAGATGTCATACAAACCTGTCGAGGTCAGTTGAGTCACCCCAACGCCCGGGTCGAAGTCGATCGTGCCGCTGTACCGTCCGGTGGTGAGCATGTTCCCATCCTGATCGATGCTGATCTTCTTGCCATACCCTCCGTCGACGTGATAGGTGGTGGTGGATATGGGCAACGACTTCACCCATACCAAGTTCCCGTCCGGGTCCATCTTGTTGTAGAACACGTTCCATGTGCCCACCGAGGTCATGTTGAACGTACTCGTGTCGGGGTCGAAATCGACAGTGCCACGGAAGTAACCCGTAGTGAAAATGTTGCCAGCGGCGTCCAATGCGATCGAATAGCCGCGGCTCTCATCGGGCCCCGTGCCGAAGTCCCTGGCCCAAATGAACTCACCGTCGGTATCGAGCTTCAACACGAAGATGTCCTCGTGGCCGGCGGTGAGGAAAAAGGTGCCGGGACCAGGATCGAAATCGCGCGGTCCGCCCTGGTAGTAGAAGCGCCCTGTGACGACGACATTGCTCGACGGATCGATCGCGATGCCGTAGGCATTGTCCCACCATGTGCCTCCGATGATCCCTTTGGCCCAGACGAAGTCGCCATTGCTGTCCAGTTTCGAAATGAAGATGTCGTACTGATCCGTGGTGGCGGCTGTCATGGTGGAAATGCCCGCCCCGGGATCGAAGTCAGCGGTGCCGCAAAAGCCGCCCGTGGTGTAAACATTACCGGAGGCATCCACCGCCAAGGCCAGCGAGCCATCGGTACCGGTTCCGCCCATTGCTCTTGCCCAGATCAGCGTACCGCTGGTATCGAACTTGGTCACGTAGATGTCCGTGCCGCCCGCAGAGGTCAGGTTCGTCACGCCTGGTCCGGGGTCCACATCCATCGTTCCGTTGAATCCGCCGGTGGTGTAGACATGCCCTGTATTGTCGAGCACGATGCCAGTACCGCTTTCACCGCCGCCACCGCCGATGGGGCCGCCCCATTCGGGAACGAGGTCCTGAGCATGCACAGCGGAGGGAATAAAGAGAACAATGGAAAGAGCGTGGAGTGAATGGCGCATGGCACACGGCTTTGGTAGGGCCAAGAAATGACGGGCAACCACCGATCACAAGCAGGATCGATCGAACGCGGGAACGACTGATCGAACGCGACCGGATCAGCCGGCAAGTGCCCGCGCTACATCGTCCTTCCGCCGGGACGCCACTTCCACACGCTTGCCGTTGTGCAATACCACGAAGCCTGACCTGTCGAGATGGTCGACGTGCGCGCGGTTCACCAAATAGCTGCGGTGCGTGCGCAGGAAACCGAGCGGCGTGAGCATGTCCTCGTAATCCTTCAGCGTGCGCGCCGAAACGAACCGGCGATCATCGGCCAAGTGAAGGTTCGTGTAGTTGACGTCCGCTTCGCACCAAGTAACCTCCGCCGGATCCACGAAATAGCTGCGATCGCCGTTGGTGAGCGTGAGCTTCATCGTGCGCTCATCCGGCTGCGCGACGTTGTGCAGCAATTGCGACCGGACCTCCTGACTTGTCCCACGCTTGGCCAGGTGACGATCCACCGCGGCGCGCAGTTCATCGCCCAGCACAGGCTTCACCAGATAATCCAGGGCACTGAAGCGGATGGCTTGGATCGCGTGCCGGCTGCTGCCAGTAGTGAACACCACATCGAAGTCCCACGAACCAAGGCGCTTCAACAGATCGAAGCCATCGCCATCGGGCATCTGCACATCGAGGAAAAGAAGATCGGGCTTGTGTTGAGCGATGAGCCTGCGCGCTTCATCCGCCGAGGATGCTTCCGCGACCACCTGCACGTCAGGGGCGTACCGCAAGAGCATCGTTCGCAACGACGCCAATGCCTCTGCTTCATCATCCACCATCAGCGCCCGCACCATGGGGGCAAGTTACCGAGGCTATGCCTGGAGCTTCATGCTGATCCGGGTTCCGCAAGCACCGCCCCTCGCGTCCTTCAGGTCCTCGATCAGAAAGCCACCCTGGCTCTTAACGCGGTCGGTGAGCAACTCCAGCCGTTCGCCGGTGAGCTTCAAACCCAAAGAGGCCCGGCCCGGGGTGCTGGTCTGATCGGACCGGCCAACCCCATTGTCCTCTACGCGACAGGTCACGACGCCATCCTCCAAAGAGAAATGGACTTCCAGTCGCTTTGGCACCTGCTTGGGTGCCAGGCCGTGCCAGATCGCGTTCTCCACGAATGGCTGCACCAGCAGCGAAGGCACTTGGGGCTCCTCCTTCAACAGTGCTTCATCCGCCGTGATCGACCAAGTGAAGTCGTCGCCTAGTCGCAGTTGCTCCAGGACCACATAGTCGTTCAGGAAAGCGAGCTCCTCGTCCAGGCTGATACGATCGCGCACGCTATGCTCCAGCACGTTGCGCAGCAGTCTTGCGAATCCTTCGAGGTATTCCTCCGCCCGCTCGTGCTCGCCCTTCAACGACAACGCACGGATCGCATTCAGACAGTTGTGGATGAAATGCGGGTCCATCTGCGTGCGCAACACCTTCATGCGCAGGAGCCCATTGATCTGCTCGATGCGCGCTTGCTTATCGCGCAGTTCGGCATTCAAGCTTTCGAGCACTGCAGCGTGCTTGCGCTTCTGGGCGAGGTTGCGCCAGACGAGCATCACGGCACCGATGGCCATTGCCGCCAATGCCAGACTACCGTAGAGCTGCATGTTCTGCACCCGAAGCCGTTCGGCTTTCTGCTTGTTCTCGCCGTCCAGCCGCTGGATCTCCTCTTTGTTCAGCTTCGTTTCGAACCGCTTTTCGAGGGTGAGCATCTGCTCATCCGCAGCAGCGCGATTGAAGCTGTCCTTCAGCACCTCCAGGTCGAGCAGTAGGACGTACCCCTTTGCGCTGTCCCCGATCGCGGCATAGCTCTCAGCCAGGAATCCCGTGTTCTCTATGCTCAGGTCGAGTTCCTTCACCTCCGCGCCGTTGAGCGAATCACTGAGCGCGAACTCGGGAATGGCCTCCCGGAAATGACCGGCGTTGAAGAGCGCATATCCCCGTTGATTGTGATACTTGCTCCGCGTGTACATATTGGAATGTTCCACTTCGGTACGCATCGCATCCGATCGCGCCATGGCAGAATCGTACCGTCCTTCTTCAATGAAGAGGTTCACCTGGTTCATGCGCACCATCAAACGACGCTGGGGCTCCGTGCGCGGGATGAACGCGATGGACGCATCATAATGCCAACGGGCTGAATCATAGTTGTGCTCTCTATAGAAGATGCTCCCCAAATAGGCATGCACAGTGGCCAGGGCCGCGGTATCCTTTGTTGCGAGCGCAAGTTGGCGGACCAGTTGGGCGTGCGTTAGCGCCGTGGAATAACGGTTGTGCTCGATGTCCACTTCAGCCAGCATCGCTTCGCCGCGGATCCAGGTCGAGGTGTCGTTGGCGGCACGAGCCAGCAGGATGGTCTGACGGGCATGCTCCTGTGCGCCGAGGTTGTCCTGTTCCTTGGTAAGCACACGCGCTATGGCGAAGTGCGCGCGCGCGCGTTCCCTATCGTCCCGTGCATAGCGCAAGGCGCGATCGGCTGCGGCCCGCGCGGAGTCCTGCATATCCGCGGCGCGGTAGGCAGCGGCCAGTTCACATGCACGCTCAGAATACTGTTCACGTGAAGCGGCCTGCATGGCTTGTCGGGCCACGCGCACGGGATCCGGGAGGGTGTCTTGCGCGCGGCCCACACAGAACGGACCGCTCAAGGCTATCAGTGCGAAGAATGATCGCATGTGGTGAAGTTCGTGTCTTCCGCTGGACCGAGGTATTCCTGCAGCAACACGATACAACGGGTCACCTTGCCGACCCGAAGTAGGCGTGACCGGCATCCGTTGGGGTGTTACCCCGTCTATGTGTTCGTGCGCACGTTCCCCATCGGCCCGTTCCCGCGCCCTCGCGTATGGCGGGGACTGTTGGCCATCGCTTCACTGTGTGTCGTGGCGGGTGCTTCGGCCGGAGAGGGTGGAGGCACCGACTGGAACCGTCGCTATAGTGGTACCAAGCGGTTGGTGAACCATCACGGCACGCACTATTTCATGCTGCCCAGCGCCATTCCGCTCGAACGCGGCGATGGCTATTTCAAGAGCACCCTGATCGCGTTCAATTCCGCTGCGTATGGATGCACGGACAAGTTCTCGCTCGGTGCCGGCATACACCTGCCCTCGATCTTCAGCAAGCGCGAAGGCGGACCGGTGTGGTTCGTGAAGGCCAGGTTGAGCGGCCCGATCTCCGACCTGTTGCACATCGGTATCACAGGCGCTTACCTGCGCGCCGTATTGCCCGTACCGCGTACCGAGCCGCAACTGGTCGAGGATATCCCTTTGGGCTTCGGAACGGCCATGGCCATGGCTACCATTGGTAACGTGGATCACCAGCTGACCGTTGCGGTGGGGGCCACGCACGATGGGCAACGCTTCGGCCGAGGACCCTTGGTAACGTTGGGTGGAAGTACACGCCTCTTTCCGAACGTATGCATCGTTACCGAGCATTGGCTCTTCATCGACCCCGATGCCACATGGCCCTTGCACAGCCTGGGCCTACGTGTGCTCGGCGAAGACATGGCGCTCGATTTCGGCTTGGCTTACGAACGGACATTGGCGAAGAAGGCACTCGGTATCGGGCTGCCGTTCGCGAGCTTGATCTTCAGCTTCTGATCAGAGGGCGGTCACCGTCTCGCTCAACGCGCGTCGTACGCGCGGTGTGTGCTCGCGCGTCTTGAACGGCTCCGCAAGCTGTTCGGCATCGCCTAGGTAGCCAAGGGCAAGAAAGCACGAGACTTCCTCCGGGCCGTCGCCAAGCCCAAGGGCCGAATTGGTCTTGGCATGGTCGAAACCGCCCATCAAATGACCATAGATCCCCATGCTCACGGCTTGCAAGAGCAGATACGCGTTCGATAAGCCTACATCGTGCTGCCAGTAATGATTGGGATGGCCATTTCGGTGCAGATCGGTCCGGCCAAGGCAGACCACGAGCGCCGCCGCGTTCTTCGCCCATGGCTGATTGCCGGTCGTCAGGCAGCTCCACAACAATTCGAACGCAGGGGTTCCCCGAAGCGCATACCGATAACGCCACGGTTGCTCGTTCATGCTGCTCGGCGCCCATGCTGCAGCCTCGAACAGGGTGTTCATGACCTCGGGGGTCATGGACTTTTCATCGAACCCCCGCGCGCTGAAGCGCTGGCGGATCAAGGCATGAACGGGGTGCTCCGTGGGCGCCTCTTTCAAGGCCTTGATATCGGTGCTCATTATTGGGTCGGGCACGGCGAAGGTCAGGGTTGCATCGGTACTTCCATCAACAACACCTCGGCACCAGCGCTATCGGCTTTGAGCGAAAGGCTTTCCGTATCCCATACCCCAAGGCCATCGCGCTCGTTCAATGCGATCCCGTTCACGGTGATATCGCCCTTGATCACGAACGCGTACACACCATTGCTTTTGTCCTTCAATGCGTAGGTGGTGCTGAAGCCCTTGTCGAAGGTCCCCAGATGGAACCAGGCGTTCTGGTGGATCCACACACCATCGTCATCGGCATTGGGGGAAAGGATCTGTTGCAACCGGTTGTGGCGTTTGCCGGGATCCAGCGCGAGCTGATCATACCGCGGGGTGACCCCACGCTTGTTCGGGAACAACCAGATCTGGAGGAACTTCACGAGCGATTCCTTGTTGCGGTTGTACTCGCTGTGGCGGATGCCCGTACCGGCACTCATCACCTGCACATCGCCGTTGCGGATAACAGCGGTGTTGCCCATGCTGTCCTTGTGCTCCAGGTCGCCTTCCAGCGGAATGGAGATGATCTCCATGTTGTCGTGCGGGTGTGTGCCGAAGCCCATGCCCGGCGCCACGGTATCGTCGTTGAGCACGCGTAGCACGCCGAAGTTCATGCGCTCCGGATCATAGTAGTTGGCGAAACTGAAACTGTGGTGGCTGTTGAGCCAGCCATGATCGGCATGGCCGCGCGTGGCGGCCTTGTGCAGGATAGTGTTGGCCATGATGTTCGGGTTCTCGGAAGGAAGGTGGTTGAATCCCACCACCTTGGGTTTGTCGTTCACTTCACCGAGCACCTTGCCCGCTACTGCAGCGGCACCGGCGCCCAATATGCTTTTTCGGAGGAAGTCTTTGCGATCCACTGTGGATGGTGTTCTGACGACGCAAAAATGCGGCGGGTGGAGAAGCAAGTTCATTGAACCAGGACAAGAACCTCATCCCGGCCTCACCCCCGGCCCCACTCCGGTGGAGAGGGGAGGAGGGCAGAGATATGGTCGTCGTCTTTCCCTTTGTGACCCTCTCCTCGCGAGGAGAGGGCAGGGTGAGGTTCTTACTTCGCCACGCGCCGTGACCGCAGCTTGCTGAGGAACTCCGGGGTGATGCCGAGGTAGCTGGCGATCATGTGCTGTGGTACGCGGTTCGGCAATTCCGGGAAGCGCTTCAGGAAGGCCTCGTAGCGGTCTTCGGCTGGCCATGCCATGGTGGCGAAGAGCCGGTCCTGCAGCGCGCCGAGGTTGCGTTGGAGCATCATGCGGAACACACGCTCCAAGCCCGGAATGTCGCGGTACAGATCCTCCTTCTTGTCGCGGTGGATGCACAACAGCTCGCTGTCCTCCAAGGCTTCGATGAAGATGCGCGAGGGCCGGCCTTCGGAGAAACTGACGATGTCGCTCACCCACCAATCCTCCGTGGAGAACTGCAGCGTCACTTCATGCCCGTGCTCATCGAGGAAGTAGCTGCGCATGCAGCCCTTGTTCACGTAGGCTTCGAATTCGCACACCTCGCCCGCACGCAACAATTGGGTCTTCTTCGGCACTTGCTTAGCTTCCAATGCAGCCAGGAATCTCTGCTGCTGCTCATACGGCATTGCCGTGCAACGCGAGATGTTGCCGATGATGCGTGCGAAGCGCTCTTCGTTCATGCAACGAAGATGGAGTTGAACCCCGCTCTCACTCACTCCCTTTGTGACCCTCTCCACCGGAGAGGGCAGGGTAAGGCCACCGCGTGGTGTTCGGATGGAAGGTGCGCCAGCTGTGCCAGAACTCTTGGTAGGCGGGGAGTTTGCGAGCAAGCATAGCGATTGTCGAATCGACCCAGCGTACAGGAGGGCCCGAGAAATCATCCGGCCTTCGAGGCACGGACACGGACATCTCCTGCTCGTCAGGGACGTACCAGCTTCCAAGATCCCATACTTGAAAACCTCCATTGCTCTCATGCGTGAGCAGAAGGCTATCCCCCCCAAGAGTATCTATGATGAAGTGCGATTCTTGAAAATCATTCCAGTCATACGCCCTCGCCTGCCCATTGTGCAGTACCCCCACCACCCAGCTCTTCATCTGCCAGCTCGCCGTATCGCGATATTCCAAGCTGCTCTCGATCGTGCCGTCATCGAAACCGGCAAGACCTTCATACTCTTCGGTGAAAGTCGGATCGGGTTGCATCACAAGTCCTTTCGGGTAACGCTCTGCGAATTCACCCAAGGTCAACTGCTCTGATCGCACTTCCTCCAATTGCTGTCCCTTCAATGGTCCCGCAACGCACTCACCGTTCACTTGCCGCCACCAGCTCTTGGTGCGACTATCCTCGAACATGGCGTTGAAGTGATCCATGCCAACAAGGCGGAAGGTCTCCTG
>JBATMK010000352.1:0-1527 GCA_049289815.1 Flavobacteriales bacterium | reverse complement strand
TTCAAGTAGGGAGACCTACCTTTTCCTTCCCATGCGCGAGAAGGACATCCTGCTGATCAAGGACTTGGCGGCTTTCGAGAAGCTGGTGAACCGGGATGGGCGGCCGTACGACATCAACATGATGGTGATGCCGGGCACGTTGGAGGACAAGCACAAGAACGTTGACCCGGAGAAAGGCATCCCTGCGCTGCGCCGCCGGTTCAACCTGATCTACTTGTTGTTGGGCGGCGAGCACGATGTGCAATTGGGCGCGGAGCGCCGCATGCTGAAGCCCAATGACCTGGTGATCGTTCCGGAGAACATGGTCTATGCCTCGGCGCATATCCACCAGTGTACGGGTTATTGCATCCACTTCCGCACTGAATTCTTGCAACCCTTGCTGAACGGTCCACTGGGCACGGAGTTCCCCTACTTTGATCTGGAGGCGGAACACATCATCAACGTCAGTGACGAGGAGAGCGCATTGCTCCAACAAGCCTTCCGCGATATCATCGGCGAGCACGAACGCTTCCAGCACGAGAAGGACCATGTGCTGCGCAACTTCATCCACATCCTGCTCTTGCGCGTGCGCGAGATCCATCGGCCGCATGCCACCCGCATGCGCGAGGCCGCGACGCGTTCCACCATCATCGCCAACCACTTCAAGCACCTGGTGGAGCGGCGCTTCATGGAAGAGCGCTCGGTGGCCCGCTACGCGGAAATGCTCTTCATCACGCCCAAGCACCTTGCCGATGTGGTGAAGGATGTGTTGGGCCGCACGCCGCGCGAAGTGATCGATAACGTCCTGCTTTTGGAAGCGAAAGTGCTGCTCCGCTCCACGGACAAGACCGTATCGGAGATCGCGCACGAACTGCGCTTCACCGATCAGTCGCACTTCGGGAAGTTCGTCAAGCAGCATACCGGGCTCAGTCCGGCAGCGCTCCGCGCGAAACTCTGAACCGTACCAGATCCGCCGTGCTCGGTACAAGGCAGGGGCCTTGTGGTGCGGGCATTTTTGGCTTCACAAAAACGAACATCATGAACCACCACCTCACCCGTAATGCAAGCAAGACCCTCCTGCTGGCGGCGCTGCTCTCGATAACGTTCCTCAACAACACCAATGCTCAAACACCGGAAACCATGGAAAAGACACTTGCAATGACCGAACTGAAGAACTTCGGAACCCCGGACGAGGTCCGCGAATTCCCGAAGGGCCGAGTGGAACTGATCAAGATCGGTGGTGCCACCATCGGCCGGGCCGTTTTCGAACCCGGCTGGCGCTGGAGCGAATCGGTCCAGCCCATCGCGAAAACGAAGAGCTGCGAGGCCCCGCACTTCCAATACCATGTGAGCGGCGTGCTACGCGTACGGATGGACGATGGGCAGGAATTCGATTGCAAGCCGGGCGATGTATCACTGCTGCCCAGCGGCCACGATGCCTGGACCGTCGGCGACAAGCCCGCCGTGGTGGTCGACTTCCAAGGCATGGTGGACTACGCCACGGAAAGCCACAAGCACTAGATCACACCAACAAGAACGAATGAAGAA
>JBATMK010000351.1:0-9144 GCA_049289815.1 Flavobacteriales bacterium | reverse complement strand
CCGCTCTTCCACATGCACGGCTTCTCCTGCATCACTACCTCGCTATGGAGCGGTGGCCGTTCCATCTGCACTCCGGGTTACGCGCCGGCCCGTTTCTTCGGTTGGGTTTCTGAACTGCGCCCAACGTGGTACAGTGCCGTGCCCACGGTGCATGCTGATATCCTTTCCGTGTTGGCGCGACAACCCGACAAAACGAAAGGCCATGGGTTGAAGTTCGTCCGTTCCCTCAGCGCCGCCCTGCCCGATGAGGTGCGCAAGGGCACCGAACAGTTGCTTGGTGTTGCAGTGGTGGAACACTACGGATTGAGCGAGGCGTTGAGCCCGCTGACGATCAAGGAGGCCACCAGTGCACCCGGCTCGGTCGGCAAACCCTACCGCTGCGAGATGCGCATCGCCGATGAGAACGGGAACCCTGTGCCCAACGGGGTGGAAGGCGAAGTGACCGTGGCCGGCGACGTGGTGATCAAGGGATACCAGGAAGATGATGGTGTGAACACGTCTAGCTTCTTCGGGAACCGCTTGCGCACCGGCGACCTCGGCAAGCTCGATGCGAACGGCAACCTCTACATCACCGGGCGCATCAAGGAGATCATCAATCGTGGTGGCGAGAAGATCAGCCCCCATGAAGTGGAGAGTTTGGTAGCGATGTATCCGGGGATGGCCCAGGTGGCGGTGTTCGGTATCCCACACGCCACACTGGGCGAGGATGTGGCCATGGCTTACACCACCAACGGCCAGGCCCCGGTGGAAGCCGATCTGCGCCGCTGGCTGCAGGAGCGCTTGGCGCCGCACAAGATCCCCAAGCGGTTCGTCCGCGTGGAGGACCTGCCAAAGACACCTACCGGCAAGGTGAAGCGCGCGCAGTTGGCCGTGCTGCTCGGATTGGACGGTCACAAGGATGTGCAACCCGAGCGTCATTCCTCGGCCATCGAACAATACGAGGAAGCCGGTGCGGCGCAAGGGACCGATTTCACCCTCGCGGGTGCCCGCCCGGAACAATTGCCCGCCAAGCACCTGGAAAAATCGATCGCCATGCTCTGGGCCCAAGTGCTCAAGAAGGAACGCATCCTGTTGGATGACGATTTCTTCGCCTTGGGTGGGGACAGTTTGAACGGTGTACGCCTGTGCGGCCAGCTCAAGGACCTGCACGGGTACGACGTTACATTGGCAAGCCTCTTCCGTGCACCAACGCTGCGGCAATTCGTTTCCGAACTGGGCAAGCAAGGCAGGCAGGCCCGTTGGACCAACCTCGCGCCCATCCGCACGCAAGGTTCGCTCACACCGTTCGTATGCGTGCACGGCGATGAGGGCAACTACAACCTGCCGCGCTACCTGAGCGCGGATCGGCCCTTCATCGGGTTCCTGCACCAGGGCGAGGATGGGCACGGGATGAAATACAAGAGCATCCCTGCCATCGCGCAGCACTACGTGGATGAACTCACCGCCGCTTTGCCACAAGGGCCTTACATCCTGGCAGGTTTCAGCATGGGCGGCATCATCGCCTTCGAAATGGCCCAGATCCTCCGCACCATGGGTCTTCCGGTGGCCTTGCTCGCGATCCTGGACACACGAGGGCCGAAATTCCATTGGTGGCGCTATGCTCCCAAGACCAAAGTGGCCGATGCGAAGGGCACCGTGCTGCGCCCGCGCTGCGAGGCCTTCCTGCGCAGGGGCGAAGCCATCCCTTATTCACTGCGCAATTTTTACATCATCAACACCTACCGTCGCGCGATGGCACGGTACAAAGCCAAACCCTACTATGGCGACGTATTGCTGGTGCGCAGCAGCCAACGGACAGGCAAGGAACCGGCCGGTTGGAACGGCCTGTTCAGCGGCCGGGTGTTCTTCGAGATCAGCGAGGGTGAACACCTGACCATGCTCCGCGAGCCCAATGTGCGCGAGCTGGCGGGCTTGCTGGAGAAGCAGTTGGCCGGGAAGGGGCTCTAAAGAAGTTCCAGGATCCAGGGCCAGCCGCAGGCGGCGATCATGGCAGCGATCAGCGATGCTCGCAGCATGTTGCACCTGCCAACTGCCGTGTTCTCCGTTCCTTCGCGTCATGGCGCACAAGCCCGTGATCGCGTTGCTCGGTGGCGGCCAACTGGGTCGCATGTTCCTGGAGAACGCGTTGCGGTACGATGTGGAAGTGCATGTGCTGGATCCCGACCCACAATGCTCCTGCGCCCATCTCGCTCCACGGTTCGTGCAAGGCCGGTTCCATGATCGCGATACCGTCCTGCGCTTCGCCATGGATGCCGATGTGGTGGGCATCGAGATCGAGCATGTTTCGGTGGAAGCGCTCGCGGTACTGAAAGCCCAAGGCAAGACCGTGATCCCGGATCCGGATGTGCTGCGCACGATCAAGGACAAGGGCTTGCAGAAGCAGTTCTACCGGGACCACGGTATCCCCACGCAAGACTTTGCCTTGATCGCGGACAGGTCAGGGATCGCACAGCACGTTGCCGTCCTGCCCGCCTTCCTGAAATCGCGCACCGGAGGCTACGATGGCAAAGGCGTGATGCCGATCAACGTACTGGCCGATGCTACCCATGCTTTCGACGGTCCCGCTGTGCTGGAGAAACGTGCGGACATCCAGTTGGAACTGGCGGTTCTCGTTGTGCGCTCCGCGAAAGGCGCCCATGCGGTGTATGATCCCGTGGAGATGGTCTTCGACCCACGCTTCAACCTGGTGGACCACTTGCGCGCACCGGCCCGCGTCGATGCATCACTGGCCGCTCGAGCCAAGGCGCTTGCGTTGCGCGTGGCGGATGCCTTCGCGGAACCGGGCCTGTACGCTGTTGAGCTCTTCCTGACCAAGAGCGGCGAACTACTGGTGAACGAAACAGCTCCACGGGCCCACAACAGCGGACACCACACCATTGAAGCATGCGCCAGCAGCCAGTTCGACCAGCTGCTGCGCCTTTACATGGGGTGGCCACTCGGCGATGCGGCATTACACGGTCACGCGGCCATGATCAATCTTGTTGGCGAAGGCGGTACCGGTCCGGCGGAACTCAAGGGACTGGAAGACGTGTTGCATGTGCCGGGTTCTTTTCTTCACCTCTACGGAAAGAAGGAAACACGGACCGGAAGGAAAATGGGGCATGTGACCGTTGTGGCTCCTTCGCACGCAGAATTGGATCAAGCCATAGCCGTCACCAAGGTGCATTGCAAAGTGATGCCTGGCGAGGGGGCAAGAGTGAAAGGGTGACGGGGTGAGCTGTTACCGCAGTACTTGATGGGAGGACGAACAACGAACACCGAACAACGAGCATGGTAGGGATCATCATGGGAAGCCGCAGCGATCTGGAGGTCATGCGCGAAGCAGCCGACGTGCTGAAGGAACTGGGCGTGCCCTACGAACTCACCGTTGTGAGCGCGCACCGCACCCCGGACCGCATGGTGGAGTATGCGAAGACCGCGCGATCGCGCGGGTTGAAGTGCATCGTTGCCGGCGCCGGTGGGGCCGCTCACCTGCCGGGCATGGTGGCCAGCATGACATCGTTGCCCGTGGTCGGCGTACCGATCAAGAGCCGCAACAGCATCGATGGATGGGATTCGTTGTTGAGCATCGTGCAGATGCCCAGCGGTGTGCCCGTCGCGACCGTTGCTGTGAACGGCGCGCAGAACGCAGGCATCCTCGCGGCCCAGATCATCGGGTCTTCGGACAGTGCGCTCGCGGCCAAGCTGGACAGCTACAAGCAGAACCTCAGCGCGAAAGTGGGTGAAGGCATTTCCGTGTTGAAACAGCAGCACCCGAACAACTTCGACAAGTGAAGATCGCCTCCGGTGGTTCGGGCAGGATGCACGTGCTGCGGTTGCAGCCGGGCGAGGACGTGCGCCTGACCCTTGATACGTGGGTGAAGGAGAACAGCACCGAAGCAGCGGGCATTGTCAGCGCCGTGGGAAGTCTCACGCACGCGCACATCCGCTACGCCAACCGGGCAGATGGCATCATGACCACCGGCGACTTGGAGGTCTGCTCATTGAGCGGGACGCTCAGCAGACACGGTATGCACCTTCATTTGTCGGTTGCGGACCGGGATGGGCAAATGCTCGGTGGGCACATGCTGGAAGGATGCCTTGTGCGTACCACGCTGGAGCTGGTGATCCAGGAAGTGGCCGAGGTGCGCATGCTGCGCTCCAAAGACGAGCGCACCACCTTCGATGAGTTGGATCCACGACCGCTCAAGCCATGATCATCCCCTTCGAAGGAGGCGCTTTGCGGCCGCTCACCAACGAGGACAAGCCCGTTTTCACTGCGCTCATCAACGACCGCGGCATCTGGCTCCAACTCACCGATGGCGTTGCACATCCCTACACGCTCGCCCATGCCGACGCCTTCTTCGCGCGCGTGGATGTGGACCCGGCTTACGTGCTGGCGATCACCACACCACTTCGTGGACCGCAGAGCGAACACCGATTGGTCGGCCTCGTAGGGGCGCACCCGATGAGCGATGTGGAACGTGATAGCGCCGAAGTAGGCTATTGGGTCGGCACGTCGTTCCGCGGACTGGAACTGGCCACGAAGGCCCTGCGCGCCATGATCCCTTATGCGTTCGGAACCCTCAACAGGCGCCGCCTGCAAGCCCGCGTGTACGAAGGCAATGAAGCCAGTATGCGCGTGTTGGAGAAATGCGGTTTCCGGCGTGAAGGGCTGTTGCGCAAGGCCGTGGTGAAGGATGGCCGTGTGCTGGACCTGCACATGTTCGGCTTGCTGCGCGAGGAGTAGAGAGTGGCGTGTAGCGAGTGCTGCAAGCGTACAGCAGCACTCGCCACTCTGTACTCGGGACCTAGGGCTCTATCACCATCACCGTGCTTTCCGGACGGATGTAGGGGTAGATCTCATCCACATCCGCGTTGCGCAAGGCGATGCAACCCCAGGTCCAATCCTGGCCGGCATCGATCCAATGATCGTAGCCATCGGGAACGCCGTGGATGCCGATCTCGCCGCCGATGTCCTTGCCGGCCGGGATGAGCCCTTCGGCCTTGCGCTCCTTGTAGCGCCGCCAACTCTCAGCATTCGGATAGTCCACCCAGATGAATTTGTGCCATGCGTCGTGCACACGCTTGCTGCGGAATGTGAAGGTCCCTTCAGGGGTCTTGCGGTCGCCTTGGTGGAACTTGTCGCCAACAGGCTTCTCACCGAGCACGCAGGGATAGGTCTTCAAAAGCGAATCGTTCACGTACACGTGGAACTTCCGTTCGCTCTTGTCCACGTGGAAGCGGATGGTCCTGGCATCGAAGTGCAGGCTATCGATGAGCTTGGCCAGTGGCAACGGCGGCGTTTCCGCCGATCGGCTGATAGGCGGCTCATGGGCGGTTTCCGCCGCGACATCCGCAGCAGAACTCCCCTGGCAGGCTGCCAGCAGTGGTACAAGGGCTCCGAAAAGGGTGATAAAGGGGTAGCGGAACATGGTCTGCGTTGCTCTGCAACGCGAATGCACGACCGATCCTTTCGTAACGCCTACTCGATCACCACAGGGAAGTTCACTTCAACATCCGTTTCTCCGCCGGCGTTGGTGATATCACCCGCGTCCACGCCTGCTCCATCCTTGTCCGGCTGGTGGCGCAGCGTAAGAACCAAGCTGCCATCGCTGGCAGCACCCATGGTCCATATGGTGGCCAGGCCGATCGGGTTGCCGTTGCTGTCCGCGTCATCGTAAGCCACGGTGGCATTGGCGTTGGTGAATTGGAAGAAGAACTGGTGGTCTTCGTCCTCGGCCAGGATCTCAGCGGTGATGTCCTCGGCAACGGTCCCGCTTTCATCCAGCACCTCGATCGACACTTCGTAAACGCTGTCGGCTGAAAGTGTATCAGCCGTTATGATGGGTGGGTTGCCACCGTCGCCATCGAGGTCGCGGAATTCGAAGTGCTTATGCTCCACATCGTTGGCCGAATGGAAATGCAGGGTGACCGTGGTGATGAGCTCTTCCTCGTTCGTCGGGGGTGGCGGTGCGAGCACCTCGTCGTGGTCATTGTTGCAGCCGTTGAGCACGAGCACGCTCGCGAGCAGGAGGGTTGAGTATTTCAAGTTGGTGATCATTTCGCTGTCAGTGTTTGCCGAATGAGTAGCGTATCCAGAATGTGAGGTCAGTGCCGCGCGCATCAGCGTAATAGCGGAAGCGGTCCATGTAGTCGCGGTAGCCGGTGTTGAGGATGTTGTTGGCCTGGAGGCCCATGCGGATCTCGCCTTTGCCGAGTGCGCGTGTTGCTGAAGCGGAAAGGCCGAGCAGGTGATATGTACCCGGCGGATCGGTGAAGTCCACACCGACAGGGATGCGCGATTGCTCGAAGACCACCGTGCTCGACGGCCCGACTTCCACCGCGCTCCACCGACCGGCATGGGGTGCACTGAAAAGCAAGGCGTTCTCCGTGCGATCACTTGGCATTTGGAAGAGCCATTCGTCCTCCACCAGGTCACGACCACGCACCAGGCTTGTCCGGGACCGCAAGCTCCAATGCGCTGCCAAACGGTATTGCAGGGTTGCATCAAGCCCGTAGAGGAGAGCATCCGTGGCCACATAGCGGAACACCGGGAACGCGCCGCGGATGGTCAGGGTCACACCATCGGGACGCAGATAGATGAAGTCGTTGATGTGATCAGCGTACAGCGTCAGATCGGTGCTGAGCTTCCCGCTGAACCATGTGGCCTCAAGATCAACTGCGCCTTTGAACGAACGTTCGTTCAGCAATTGCGCATCGCCGATCTCGATGGCCGCCGCTCCGTGGTGCAAGCCTTCGCTGTAGAGTTCGCTCACGTGCGGTGGGCGGTACGCCGTGCCCACATTGAAGCGGAGCCTCACACTGTCTTTCACGCTCCAATTCGCACCAAGGCTGAATGCGGTATTGGTGAAGTCGTGCTGAGGGATGATGAGCACATCGTCCAGGGTGTATTTCGCCACATTGAGGCGCGTGCCTTCAAAGCGTCCACCGGCCTCCAACTCAACCTTCGCACCGAGGGGACAATGCTCCAGTAGGAAGACACCGCCACTCTGTTTCCGGTAATTCGGGATGAGTGGACGGACACCGGTCCCGGGCACGTTCAAATTCTCCTGGCACACGCCGTTCACGCCGAACTTCCCATGTACGCGTTTACCGATCCAATGCTTCAACACGGCATCCGCCGTATGCGTTGTGAGGAACAGATCGATGGCCGGTGTTCCGCTGCGACCGCCTCGCCGAAGGTCGTACTCCTGCCGGTCGTCGGCTTGGTAGCCATAGGTGATCACGATGCGGTCGCGGTCGCTGATCGCGTAACCCGCTTCCGCCTTCAACAGATGATGCTGGACGTTCTGGCGCGGTGCGTCGATGTCGTAGGTGAAGTCGGCCACGTACCACGGCGTGCCGCTGTTGATCGCGTTGTTCAGGTCGGTGAGGCTACCGATGTGCGATGCACGCATGATGCCCAGCTCGCGCCGGAAGTAGCTGTAGTACGCACTCACGTTCCACCGGTGATCGCGATAACCGACCGATGCCGATGCACCGGCTTCGTCCGCTCCGGTGTTGCTCAGCACATAGTCCGGCGCCTGGCTGTCGCCGAGGTAACGCCCGCTGCCTTGCACCCGCCAACCGAGGCCACGTATACCCTTCACACCCCCTTGCAGCAGTGCGTTGCCCCCGCCGCCCCTTCCGTTCAGCAGGCCGATGGCGCGCACTTCGCCGTTGATGCCCGCATCGCGCGGCAGTTCCACGGGCTCGGTGATCACCACGCCTCCGAGCGCATCACTGCCGTACTGCACACAAGCTGCACCCTTCACCACCGTGAGCCTGTCACTACTGAGCGGATCCAAATTGGGCGCATGCTCGGTGCCCCATTGCTGATCCTCCTGCCGGATGCCTTGATTGAGCGTGAGGATCCTGTTGCCGCTCAACCCGTGGATGACGGGCTTGCTGATGGTGGGCCCGCTGCTCAGCATGTTCACCCCGGGTATGGTGGCCAACATTTCGGCCAGTGACTTTCCAGCGTTGCGTTCCATTGCTGACTTGTCGAGCACTTCATGCGCTTGTCCGACATTCTCATCGGGGCGTTTGCCTTTCACTTCGGCTTGGTGCAGTTCCTGGGCATGGTGCTCCAATTTCAGATCCAGCAGCACATCCTTCCGTACATCCACCTTTCGGTCGATCGGATCACAACCCACATGGCTCACGCGCAGGCTGTACTTGCCGGGGCAGAGGGCCCCGATCGTGTAGTTGCCCTGCTCATCGGCCTGCACGCTGCGTTGCAATTCCACCACAGTGACCGTGGCGTATTCCAGCGCTGAGCGATCGTGTGCATCCACCACGCGGCCGCTCAGCACCAGGGTGCATTGCGCCTGCACGAGAATGCTGTTGACGAAGAGGAATACTAGAACGGCTGACCTCATTGAAGCGGGGTCCACGGCGCATTGGCCGCGGACGGTGGAAATGATGTGGAACTGAACGGGACGATGCCGGGCGCATCAGCGCCGGGCAGGGGCAACCTCGCAACGCGCGGTGCGGTCAGAACATCGGGGGGCCGCGGGAGGAGGGTGCCTCAGACCATACTCCTATGATCTGCGGGGCCAGCGCACAAACCCGTACACCGATCAATGCGCGCACAGTCGAAACCAGAACGACCGCCTCACCCTGATACACCGGAAGTGCCTGGTGGCATATCGGGCAGTCGGCGCTTACGATCGCGCCATCCACAGGTGCTTCGGTGTGTGCATGTTCCAGCGCGCAGTCGTGGAACAGTTCGCGCGGCAGCACCACCAACGACAACACTCCCAACAGGAGCATCGCGATCAACGGGCGCAGGCGCTTGGCGAACATCGGGGCAAACCTAGGCATCTTCACGCCCCATCATGGACCGACAGGCAACACGGTGAACTTCTACTTGCAATTCCATGACCTCACTTGAACAGCAGCGCTGGCTGCGCTTCGGGTGGAACGCGGCGCGCTATGCATTGGGGCCGATCGGTGGATTGCTGGTGCCGTGGTTGGTGGTGCGCGAGAGCGGATTGGCAACGTGGGGAGAAGTGCAAACGCCCCTGATCTGGCTGCAGCTCATCGTGCACATCAGTGCTTGGGGCAGCAAGGAATTCCTGATGAAGCTGTTCGCGGCCGATCCGGACGAACAGGGAAAGTTGCTCGGGAACAGCATCGCAACGCGCGGTATCCTCTTGG
>JBATMK010000350.1:0-10409 GCA_049289815.1 Flavobacteriales bacterium | reverse complement strand
GCGCTGGTCTGGTCCTTCACCACACGGCCCGTGGCATCGCTCACGCGCATGCGCACCTGGCCCTGGCTGCCTTGCGGCAAACCGATGGTGAAGCTGCCGGAACCCGGGTTGGGGAATACGTTCAGGCTGTTGGCGGTGGTGGTTGTTTCAACAAGACCGACGCTGCCGTCCGTAGTGTTGCCGCAGCTGCCCAACCAAGTGGTGAGGTTCGGGTAACTGACACTGAACCTCCCGTAGTTGTCGTCGATGTTGTTGGAGCACGTTGCCTGGCCGCCGAAGAGCTGGCCGATCAGCCGCCCATTTTGATCCCACAAGCCACTGCCGCTGCTGCCAGGTTCGGTGGTTCCATCATCCCACATCGCGATCTTCCATACCGAAGCACCGTTCCATGAGGTGCTGCTGGGGGAGTTGTTGTCGATGGAGAACTTCTTGATGTCGCCGCTGGGATGGTGGATCGCACGCGTTTCCGTTGGCACGGTACCGCTCTTGTCCCAGCCGGAGTAGAACACATTGTAGCTGGCCGGCGGTACGGTATTCAGCAGCAGCAACCCGTAGTCGCTGGCCGTGCCACTGGTCAATTCCACGGATCCGCTCACACTTTGATTGGTAGGTCCGTTCGTGTTGGGCGTGCAAACGGGGCTCTGCCAATTGAATCGGAACACCCAGGTGGCCGGGTTGCCCACCAGGCAGTGGTTGGCCGTGAGGAAATAGGGCGTGCCATCATGCGCGCAGTTGTCCAGCAGTTGCCCGGTGCAGAAGCCACTGCCGCCGGACAACAGGATGGCGACGCTGCGGATCTGATCCAGATAACCCACATTGATCGGGCACACCGCATTGTTATTGCAGGTACCGCTATCACCAAAGCCCTTCTGCATACCGAACACGTCGCGGTAACCATGCGTAACCTGGCCGATGCGCAATTGCCCTTGACCGACAACAGTGGCAGGCTCGATGTACTCGATGGTGATGCGGTTGCCCATCAACAGATCCACACCCAGTTCCGTGTGTCCCGGATTGCTCTCGGCCGTAAAGGCGCCCAGCACTTGCCCCATGGGGTTGTACGCGAAGACTTGTCCCCCTATAGGAACAACGAAGGTGTTGAATTCGAAGTTGATGCTTAAGGCTTCGGGGCATTCGATCCCCAGGCGCCACACGCGGTCACCGTTCGCGAGGGTGGTCCAGACACCGCTGTTGTCCAGCGTGAGGTCCGTTGCGTGGTTCTGCCCGAACCGCAAGCGTTTGTTGCCAGCTGCCCGTTGCTCGGCATCTTCGACCATAAGGGCGAGTGCGTCAACAGCGGGCATCACCTGAACAGGAGCATCGGGAAGGCTGCTCTTGGCAGGGCTCAGGCCCACCGGTGATCCGCCAAAGGAGATCTGGGCGGAAACGGCCGAGCTGATGAGAAGGGAGGCCAAAATGGCCAAGGGGAGTATGGGTTTGTTCATGACCGTGTTTTGCGCAAGGGTTGGAAGGTTCGTTCTGCCACAAAAGAACGCCCGAACGTGATGGACCGTTGCCCGCTTCGACGAAATGCAGCAGAAAATTTTTCCACAAGCGGGGAATGTCAGGAAGGGGTCCGGAAATGGTTGTACAGCCCATGGCATGGCCACGGATGCCGCGTCAAAGAGGCGGCGAAGGAACTTTTCGCAACGCGGCGGTGTTCGAAGGACGCTGCCTCGATCACCGCCGCGCGGACGTACAGTATTGGCAGGTCAGTTCTGCAGAGCGATGCGCTGCACCCAGCGGACGTCGTTGGCCATGAGTTCAAGGCTGTACATACCGTCGGCGGCGAAGGATAGGTCAAGCGGAAGCATATGGGACACCGGATCCATTGTCGCATCCACCACAATGCGTCCCACGCCATCGCTCACACGGATGCGCACAACGCCACTGACACCATCTGGCACCACCACGCTGATCGACCCGTTGCTCGGATTGGGGAAGACCTCCAACTGACCGATGGCCGAGCCCTCGGCGATCGCAGTGTTGGCATCGAGCCCATTGGTCGTATTGCCGCAGGTACCCAAGTAAGGCTCAAGTTCGGTGAAGCTCGTGCTGAACTTGCCGAAGTAATCATCGGAATTGAACAAGCAGCTCGCGCTACCGCCCGTCTGCAATCCGATAAGACGGCCGTTCAGGTCCCACAGTCCACCACCGGTGCTACCTGGTTCGGTGGTGCCTTGATCCCAATCCCCGATCTTCCAGGACGTTACACCGTTGTACGTTGAGCTGGTCGCTGGATCATCATCAATACTGAATTTCTTCTGGTCGCCATTGGGGTGATGGATCGACCGCGACTGGGAAGGGGTCGCCCCGCTTTTGTCCCAACCCGTGAAGAAAACGTTGTAGCTCGCCGGTGGGTCAGCATCCAGTTGAAGCAGCGCCACGTCGTTCCCCACTCCGGACACCCAGATGCTGGCACCGCTAACGGTCTGGTTCATGGGAGTGAGCGTATTGAAGCTGCAATTGGTGCTGTGCCAGTTGAAGGCGAATACCCAGAGCGCAGGGTTCTGGCCGCTAACGCATTGATCGGCGGTGAGGAAGTACGGGACTTTGTCATGAGCGCAGTTATCGACCAGTTGACCGGTACACCAATCCCCGCCGCCCACAACGATGCGCGCTACGCTGCGGATCTGATCGGCATACGTGGCAGTGATCGGACAGACGACATTGATGTTGCATGCCCCGCTCGCGCCGAACCCCTTTTCAACACCGAAGGAATCCCGGTAGCCGTGTGTGACCTGGCCAATGCGCAACTGCCCCTGGCCGGCAACCGCAGCAGGTTCGATGTACTCGATGGTGATGCGGTCGCCCATCAGCAGGTCCACGCCCAGCACGGTATGGCCCGGGTGGCTGGCCGCAGTGAAGCTGCCCAGCACATGCCCCAAGGGGTTGTACACGAAGACCTGGCCGCCCTCGGGCACCACGAACGTGGTGAAGGCGAAATTGATGCTGTACGCGCCCGGACACTCAATGCCCAAACGCCATACGCGGTCCCCGTTCCGCTGAACGCTCCATACCCCACTGTTGTCCAAGGTGAAGTCGGTGGCGTGGTTCTTCCCGAAGCGCATGCGTTTGTCGCCGCTGGCCAGTCGCTCGGCATCTTCCACCAGAAGCGTCAAGGCATCAACGGCAGGCATCACTTCAACGGGAACAGCGGGAAGGTTGCTCTTGGTAGCGCCCAACCCCAAGGGTTTGCCGCCGAAGGAAACCTGGGCTGTAGCCATGTTGCTGATGAACATTGCGGCAGTAGCGGCCGAGGTGAGTAGTGTTCTCTTCATGACATCGTTTTTGCGCGGTTCAGGTTATGGACGGGTGCTCTGGGCAAATGAACGACCCCAAAGGAGATGTCGCACCCGCCCAGGCAAGGTCCGGAATATACTTGAAAGGGTCGCGCGGGGCCAAAGTCGCGTCCATCGGCCATGCCGCTGGGGATCCCTCAGCCGACCTTCTCGCTCTCTTTGCCCATGCGTTCGGCGAGCAACTGTTTCATTGCCAACCATTCATCGCGCAGCCCGGCCGCGCTGATGAAGTCCTGTTCCTTGCTGGCGCGTTTCATCTGGGCTTCCAGGATGTCGCAGTTCTTCAGCAACTGCTCGGTGTTCATGAACTGCACCACGGGATCGGCGGCCACGCTGAAACCATCCGGTTCAACATAGGCCTTGCGCATGCCTTCGTTGTTCACATCGATCACGGCGGTCTGCTTCAGCACATCCGCACGGTCGCGCTTGATCTGGGTAGGCGTGATCCCGTGCTCGGCGTTGTAGGCGATCTGCTTCTGCCGGCGCCGGTCGGTCTCGTCCATTGTGCGCTGCATGCTGTCGGTGATCCTGTCGGCATAGAAGATCACCTTGCCATTGATGTTGCGCGCAGCGCGTCCCGCCGTCTGGGTGAGCGACCGGTTGCTGCGCAGGAAGCCCTCCTTGTCCGCATCGATCACCGCCACCAAGGAGACTTCGGGCAGGTCCAATCCTTCGCGCAGCAGGTTCACACCTACGAGCACATCGAACAAGCCGAGCCGAAGCTGCCGAAGGATCTCGATGCGCTCCAGTGTTTCAACGTCGCTGTGGATGTACTTGCACTTCACCCCGTTGCGGCCCATGAAATCGGTGAGCTCCTCCGCCATGCGTTTGGTCAGGGTGGTCACCAGCACGCGTTCCTGCTTGGCGCTCCGTTGCCGGATCTCCTCCAGCAGATCGTCGATCTGGTTCTTGCTCGGCCTGATCTCGATCGGCGGATCGAGCAGGCCTGTGGGCCGCACCACCTGCTCCACGATGATGCCCTCGCTGCGCTGCAGTTCATAGTCGGCCGGGGTCGCACTGACGAAGATCGTCTGGCCCATCATGCCTTCGAACTCGTCCTGTTTCAACGGGCGATTGTCCATCGCGCTGGGCAGGCGGAAGCCATACTCCACCAGGTTCTTCTTGCGGCTGCGGTCGCCACCGTACATGGCGCTCACCTGGCTCACGGTCACGTGGCTCTCATCAATGACCATGAGGAAGTCATCCGGGAAGTAATCGAGCAGGCAGAATGGCCGTTGCCCTGTCTGGCGACGATCGAAGTAGCGGCTGTAGTTCTCGATGCCACTGCAATAGCCCAGTTCGCGCATCATCTCCAGGTCGTGAAGCGTCCGCTCCTCCAAGCGTTTCGCTTCGAGGTTCTTGCCGATCTCGTGGAAGAAAGCCACCTGCTTCTCCATGTCCTCCTTGATCGCGGCCAGAGCGGCGTTCATGGTATCGCGACTGGTCACGAAAATATTGGCCGGGTAGATCGTGATGAGGTCGAGTTCCTCGTGGAGCTGCCGCGTGGCGGCGTCGAACCGTTCGATGCGTTCCACTTCCTCGCCGAAGAAGTGCAGCCGGATTCCATCATCGCTGTAAGCGAGCAGGATCTCCACCACATCACCGCGCACGCGGAAGTTGCCCCGCGCGGGGTCGGCATCGTTCCGGCTGTACAATGCTTCCACGAACTGGAGCAGCAGCTTGTTCCGGCTGATGCGCTGGCCCTTCTTCACGTGCACCATGCTCTTGTGGAACTCCGCCGGGTTCCCGATGCCATAGATGCAACTGACACTGGCCACCACCAGCACATCGCGACGGCCGCTGAGCAGTGCGCTCGTAGTACTGAGGCGCAACTTCTCGATCTCCTGGTTCACCGAAAGGTCCTTCTCGATGTACGTGTTGGTGGTGGGCAGGTAGGCCTCGGGCTGGTAGTAGTCGTAGTAGCTGACGAAGTACTCCACGCGGTTCTTCGGGAAGAAGTGCTTGAACTCGCCGTAGAGCTGCGCCGCCAACGTTTTGTTGTGGCTGAGCACCAGTGTGGGCCGGTCCACCTGCTGCACCACATTGGCCACAGTGAAGGTCTTGCCGCTGCCCGTAACGCCCAGCAGCGTCTGGTATTGAACGCCCTCGTTCAGGCCGCCAACGAGCTGGGCGATGGCCTCGGGTTGGTCCCCGGTGGGCTGGAATTCGCTGGTGAGTTCGAAGGGCATGTGCCATCCCGATCCATGTACAAGCGCCGGAGCGGGGGCACGAAGTTCGCGCTTCGGCGCGTCAATACTTCCACCAGTAATAGAGCAGCTTCATATACTCGTTGTTCACCGCCATGAGGCCTTCCTCGGTGTACCACCAGTGGTGCTCATCGAAGCGGTCGGTGGGCGCCCCGATCTTCCTCACCACGATGCCGGCACGCGCGAACCGATCGGTGAAGACGTGGTCGATCCGGCGCATATGGTAATTACTGCTGAGGACGGCGATGGTGTCGTAGCGCATCATACCACAATGGATGAGGATGGCATCCGCTTCTTCCATGGTGCTCGTACCCAAGTGCAGGGGTATGCATAGCGAGCTGGGCACTCCTGCACGTACCGCAACATGCACGCCCATGTCCGATTCATCCTTCATGATGCCATGCGCTTCCAGTTCCGTGTGGATGTTGCTTCCGGTGAAGTAGAACGGCACGGCGGGCTCGGAACGATGGATCACGGCCGCGCGCATGCCCCGTTCCAGCGAGGCACCACCAAGAACGTAAACGGCATCCACAGGTACGATCCCCTCATGCATGACCAGGAAATCGCTGGCGGCCTGCATGATCGGGATGCGGAAGATCCACGCGGAAAGCACCAAGATCAGCAGTGCGGTAAGGACCCTGAACCAACATCGTCGCGCGAGACGGACCGCCCGGTCCTTGATGCTGCTCATGTGTTGGATCAATACGCTCCTGCCCACCGGCGCAAACCCCATTCAGCGGTGAGGAGCGCCAACAGGATGAAGAAGATCCACTTCAGTCCGATCAGATCGCTGAAACTGCTGTGGGCGTAGCTGCGAGCGGAGAGATCCTGGCGTTGCTCCATGGCAGCAATGATCCGGTCCATACCTGACCTGTCGGGCGTAACGCTCAGGCCCGATGACCGCGCGGCAATATCGCGCCAGAGACCGTGGTCGGCCGTGGTGGTCAGTTGTTCCGCCACCAACTCCTGCACACTGAAGCCGCCGCTGGCGGAGAGCTCCTCCCCCCCGAATGAAACACGCGCGGTGTATGAAAACCGCCCTGGCGGCAACTGGCCGGCTTCCAACCGATAGCTGCTGCCCACCCGGCTGAACAGGAACGGGAAGTTCTTCCCGTCCTCATCGGTGAACATGATCTTGGCCTCTGGTTGGTTCACCAATTCGTAGCTGGCGTTGTAGAGTTCAGCATTGATGATCACCGGCTCGTTCTCGGCGAAGACCTGGGCGTGCTCGGTGCGGAAACGCTGCTTGTCAGCCTTCACCGCTAGGAACTGGACCAGCTTCCGCACGAGCCCATCAAATTGGGCGGTGCCTTGGTTCATCTGTTGATCGGCCAGGCGCCAGCGCCAGAACCCCTCGCCGCAGGTAACGGCGGTTCGGCGCTCGCCCTGTTGGACGCATACCAACGGTGTGGCGGTCTTCACCACACCCACGCGCTGGGTGAGCAACGACGAGGCGCCCTTTCCTAATTCATAATCGCCGAAGGGGACCTGCAACGGGGGGAACCGTTCGATGGCGCGCATCTGTTCCGCATCCATGGTGAACAACGGGAACGACGGATCCGTTGCCGCCTGAGCATCGGTGATACGGCCACGTTGCGCTGAAACGCTAAGGCCGGAATGTTCCTGGTCGAAGGCGCTGAGGTCCGTTTCCGTGCCCAGGAAATACCAGGCAGGCACACCCTTGGCCTGGATCTGCTGCAGCACGTTCTTGCCACGGCCTTTCACGGAAGGCAACTGGTGCAATACCACGAGATCGAAATCCTCCACATTGCCGATGAAGGTGTCCGCCAACGCCAGTTCGGTGGCGTAGCCGTCCAGCCCCCCGAGCGCATTGCGGAGGGCCGCGAGATCCGGGTGCGGAGCGGCCGCCAGTAACAACACCTTCTTGCGATCATCCAGCACCTCGACCAGCACCGTTCGGCTGTTGTTCACCTCGGTCGCTTCCCCATCGATGCTGCGCAGCGAAACCGTGTAGTTCTGCAAGCCGGCTGAAGTCGCCTTCACGAGCAATGGCACTTCGAGGAACAACGGATCGCCCGTGAGGACAACATCCTTGCCCGCGACTTCCGTACCTCCATGCGTGACGCTCACGCGCGTCGCCTTGCCCACCAGATGGCGTGCTTCCAGACGCACCAACAATGGGAACTCATTGCCCAGGTAAGTGATACGATTGTGGTCCACCGCTTTCAACACCAGATCGGCACGCACGGTTGTGTCGCCCATGGCGATCGCGTAAACCGGTACACCGAGCCGCTGTGCGGAAAAGCGGGGATCGCTGCCGCGGTTCCAGATGCCGTCGCCATCGACGATCACCGCGCCGATGTCCGGTCCGCTGAAACGATCGTACACCTCGCGGAACACTTGGTCGATATCGGTAAGTGGTTGTTGCTGTGTGAAGGACAAGCCATCCTCCATGCTCTGCCCGTAGGTGAAGGAGCGCACATCGTATTTGTCGCTGAGCTCTTCCACCAACGCCTCAAGCCCTTCCTTATAGGCGCTGCGCAATGCCGTGCTGTCGTTTGCGGCCAGCATGGAACTGGAACCATCGTGGGCCACCACGATCACTGGCTTGCGGATGTCCTCCACCTTCACCTTCACCATGGGCTGCAGGAGGAAGAACGCAATGAGCGAGATGGCCAACGCGCGCAACGCTGCCATCACCATGGCCAACCTGTGGTCCCAGCCATGGCGTTCCGCGCTGCGCCGATAGAGGAACCACGCAAGACCGCAGCCGATGAGCAGGCATATCGGCACAAGCCAGAGTGGGTGTGAGGTGGACAGGTTCAAAATTCCGGTTGCGATGGTGATGATGTGGTCCCCAAAGGAAGCTGGATAAGCAAGTGCGCTCCGTTCACTCTTCCGCTTTCCCGATCCAGCACATGATCGGACGGTGGTCGCTCAGTTCATCCGGAAGGGTGCGGAAGCCGGAAGCTTGGAGGACGGGCGAGTGCATGATGTGGTCGATGCGGAAGCTGGGGAAGTCACCGATGTACGTGTGCCCCAAACCACTCCCGCTCTCCTCGAACGCGTCGACCAGGTCGGCGTCGAGGTAGTGGTAGGCGTAGCTCATCGGCGTGTCGTTCATGTCGGTGCACAGCACTACCGGGTGTGGGCTGTGTCGCATGTGATCCCGGATCAGTTCCACCTGTCCGGCGCGGCGGATGAAGGCGTTCTTCAAACGGGAAACGATGCGCGCGCCGCCACTGCGGAGCGAATCGCCCTCCATGCCGTCATCCAGGTCGCGCATGAACTGGTAGTCGGGATAGTCGAAGTGGATGCTGGCCATGTGCGCGTTGTACACGCGGACGGTATCACCCAGCATCGCAATGTCCGCCCAGATGCAGGAGTTGTTGTGATCGCCCGGGAACTCCACCTGGCCTTTGCCAACGATGGGCTTGGTGCTGAAAATGGCGATGCCGAAGTGGTGGCCGGCTTTGGTGTGCTGCACATAGTGGTCGTGTACTCCGCTCCAATGAAAGTTCCGCAGGAGCGTGTCGCGCGTGTCGAAGTACTTCGGGTCATCGCTGCGGAAAAACTCTTGCGCACAGAAAATGTCCGGGGCCTCGGTGAGCAGGAGATCGTACATCTCATCCCTGTTCGTGCGGTTATGGCTCCAGTTGTACAGGTCGAACAGGCGGACGTTCCACGACATCACGCTCACCTGTTCACCCTCAGTGCTTTTGGGCTCGCTCAACACCTGGATGAAATCCGTGACGTGGTTCCAACCGAGCAGCACTGTGACCGCGCTGAGGAGCATCCGCTTCCTGCGGAAGATGAGCCACCAGAAGAGGAAGAACAGCTGGGTGGCCAGGACGAACGGATAGACCATGCCGAAAAAAGCCAGCGGCCAGAAGGTCGCCGGGCTGACACGAATGGCCAGGTAGGCCAGGGTGAGGGCCAGAACCGATGCCCAGTTCAACCACCAGATGGGCAGGTGCCACCGGCTCACCCGCCGTCCAACGGTCGGGGGTCCTGTGCCTGTATCAGCCTTTTCCATCGTTGCTGGCCTTGAACAGGATATCCTTCTCCGACTTGCTCAGGCTCTCGTACCCGCTCCGGCTGATCTTGTCCAGGATCACATCGATGTTCGCCTGCGCCGCCTTTCGCGTGGCGTTGTAGTCGGCATCGGTCATGCGCTTGCCGCGTGGGGTCTGCACCACCTTCAAGCGCGGGTTCCTGCGGAAGCTCAATGCCCTGCCGATGCGTTCAATACCATTGATGAATCCGAGGCTCCAATCGTTGCCCTTCTTCAATTGCACCGCGGCGAGGTAACCGTAGAGCGCACCGCCCAAATGTGCGATGTGCCCACCGCTGTTGTCGCCATTGCGTATGCTGATGAGGTCGAGCAGGAGGAAGACGACAGCAAGCCATTTCAAGCGCACGGAACCGAAGAGGAGCAGGCGCACTGATAGTTCCGGTTGGTACACGGCGATCCCGATGAAGACGGCAGTAACGCTGGCCGACGCACCCACGATGCTGCCACCGCCAGTGTAAGCGCGCAGCGCGCCGAGGTTGGCGAAGAGCAGGAACAAGGCGAAGCCTGCCAAACCACCCAGCAGATAGTTACCCAGGAGCCGGCGTTCACCTAGCAGGTCCCCGAACAAACGGCCGCTGAACCACAGCATGAGCATGTTGAAGAGGATGTGCATCAAGCCTTCATGCGTGAACATGTAGGTGAGCACGGTCCAAGGTTTCAGGAGCAAGGAGGGTAGGTCACTGGTGGACGCCAGCCATGGGGTGACGTAGCGCCCCATCCATGCATCCGCCATCTCAGGGCCACCTTCCACCAAGATCACCACCAGCCCGGTGATGAGCAGCGCCAGGAACACAACAACGTTGATGATGATGAGCCGGAGCAGCACGCCACCACTGCGCCACATGCCCTTGATATCGTTCCACA
>JBATMK010000349.1:0-2549 GCA_049289815.1 Flavobacteriales bacterium | reverse complement strand
GGCGCTGGGAGCAGTGTCGTTGAGGATCACGTCGGCCTGAGCTACGCTGGTGCAGCCGTTCGCACCGGTGACCGTGAGCACATAAGTACCTGCAGCGCTCACTGTCGGGTTCTGGTCACCACTGGTGAATCCGTTAGGGCCGGTCCAGGAGAAGGAACCGTTGCCACTACCAGACAATTGCACGCTGGTGATAGCGCACGTCAATGTGCCACCGGTTGCTTGTGCACCGGGAGCAGTGTTGTTGAGGGTCACACTCGCTTGGTCAGTATTGCTGCAACCGGTTTGTTGGTCCAGAACGGTGAGCGTGTAGGTACCCGCAGCGTTCACCGTCACATCCTCGGTGCTACCGCCCGACACGATACCGGGGCCGCTCCAACTGAAGGTGACACCCGGAGTTGAAGACGACCCATCGAGCACGACTTGTTCATTGTTCAAGCAAGTGATCACGGCATCGGCGCCAGCGCTCACGTTCGGGACGGATGTCCCGCCGATCGTTACAGGAAGCATGAAGGTGCAAGAGCGGCTATCGGTGATGGTCACGCTGTAGTTGCCGGCAGCAACTCCCGACAAGGTTGCGCCCACTGCACCGGTGCTCCACACGTAGGTATATCCAGGCGTTCCGCCCGAGCCGGTCGCGGTCGCGCCACCATTGCTGGTCCCGCAGGTAGCATTGGTCACCTGTGCTGATCCACCGACCGCGGATGGTTGACCCACCACAAAATTCGCAACGGCGCTGCAGCCGTTGGCGTCGGTTACCGTAACACTGTACGGGCCGGCCGCCAAGTTCACCGCAGTTGCGGTGGTCTGCCCATTGCTCCACACGTAGGTGAAGGGTACGCGGCCATCAGCCGTGGCGGTGATACTCCCGTTCGTTCCGCCGTTGCACGTTACATCCACCACGGTGCCGCTCGCCGTCATCAAACGCACGGTCACCACCTGGTCGGCAGCGCCGGCCAGTATGCACGCATCGCCGCCGATGATGCGGCGGATGAACGTGGTTTGCGTCACTGGGCCGATGTCCGTTCCCAGAATGTTCTGCCCGGTCTGTCCCACGATGTTGTTCCAGTTCAGGCTGTCCGTGCTGATCTGCCACTGGTAGGTGGCCGCAGGAGGGAAAGCGGGATAGGAGAACGAAACGTTGTTGCGGAGGATCGTCGGAAGCACATAGCTCGGCATCGATCCGGTGATGTTGCCCGGCGTTGAACCCGCGCATATGGCAGTGCCCTGGTAGGTGATCGTATTCCCCAACAGGTCGGGTGGGTTCGCCCAAACCACGAGACCAGGCTCGTAGCGACTGGTCGGACTGTTCTTCGTGGTGTTGAGCGCTCCCTGTGTGAGCGGGATGTTGTTGCTCTGCGCGGTGACGATGGTGTAGATGCGGCAGTTGCTGAACTTGATGCCGCGTTCGCCGACGGGGTCGTAGTCATCAGCGGTACCACCGTAGTACGTGCTGAATTCCAGCGCGCTGAGGTTGCTCTCCAACTTGAAGAACACCTTGTCGTTGTTGCCCTGGTTGGTGCTCTGTAGCGGAACGTTCGGCGAAACGGAGACCGGGAAGTTGGTGCTGTTGCTGTAGCCGAAAACGAACACGTCGTTGTTCTGGTCCGTGTTCAAGCCCATCATGTTCACCTCATTGTTGCTTCCGCCGACATAGGTGCCGTTCAGGAAGTTCTGGTCCACATCCATGTGCGCCACGTAGAAGTCGTTGTTCCCGTTCGGGGAACCGTCATAGGCTCCACTGATGTTGGATGCCTCCAAGCCGGTGGTCACACCACCGAAGTACAGCTGTGTTTTCGCCGAGTTGAACTCCATGCACAACAGGTTCGCACTCTGGCTGGCGGCAGATGAGAAGTAGGACGACCAGGTCGTCGCACCTGCACCGGTCATTCGTTGCAGGAAGCCGGCGCTGGTCCCACCACGCACGGCTTGGCGCGGGCTCACCGTGGGGAAGTTGGTGCTGGCCGTGTTGCCGCCTATGAAGAGATCGTTCGTGGCGGGGTTGTGCAACATGATGCTCGCGCGATCCGCGCCCGATCCGCCATAGTTCCGCATCCACACGAGGCTCGACAGATCCTGGTTGATACGGAACACCAAGGCATCCGAACTGCCGTTGTTGGTGTTGCTCGCCCCGCTGCCTGCGTTCAACGTCAGCAGGTTCGTGCTGGTGGTGCTGCCGCACACGAACACGTCTCCGTTCGCTGCAAGTCGCACATCGAAGTTGTCATCCGCGCCGCTGCCTCCGACCACGGCTGCCTTGATCGACTGGCCATCCTGCGTGATCTTCAGCACGAACACGTCGATGTCCCCCTGGGCCTGCTGGTTGAGGCTGCTTCCCGCGAAGGCACTTCCGCCGATCAAGGGGAAGTTGGTGCTGCTCGTCTGGCCGGTTATGTACAGGTTGCCGTCCGGACCCTGTTCCATGGCGTATGGATTGTCGTCCATGTTGCCACCGATGTAGGTCTGCCAGACTCGTGTTCCCCCACCACCCACGGTTGCGGGTTCCGTGTATTTGCCCACGATGATCTCCAGGTTCCCGTTCGCTGTTACAT
>JBATMK010000348.1:0-3265 GCA_049289815.1 Flavobacteriales bacterium | reverse complement strand
GGCACGATCGACAGCGGACCACCGCTCTGACCTCGTGTTCAAGCATCATCTCCCGATTTGTCGGGCACGGAAGTGACCATGTCCTCCACGACCAACGCACCAGCGATCACCGGCACGATCCCCGTTGCGGACTACCCCGTGATGGAGTCCTTCAGCACCGTGCAAGGCGAAGGAGCATACACCGGTCTTGCCGCGCACTTCATCCGCTTGGGTGGTTGCGACGTGGGTTGTACGTGGTGTGATGTGAAGGACAGCTGGGACGCAGGCAAACATCCGCATAGGACGATCAAGGACCTTGTTGCCGAGGCTGCGGCGCATCCAGCGCGCATTGCGGTGGTCACCGGTGGCGAACCACTGATGTACCAACTCGGTCCACTTACAGACGCGTTGCGGGCTGCTGGCTTCCGTACGCACTTGGAAACCAGTGGTGCTTATCCGCTCAGCGGCCAATGGCATCATATCTGCCTCAGCCCGAAGAAATTCAAAGCCGCTTTGCCGGAAGTCTTCGCCGCTGCCAACGAATTGAAGGTGATCGTCTTCAACAGACACGACTTCCATTGGGCCGAAGAACAAGCCGGGAATGTCGGTGCCGGTTGCCGGCTCTTCCTTCAACCTGAATGGGACAAGCGGGACAGCATGATGCCGCTGATCGTGGACCATGTGAAGCAACATCCGCATTGGAGTATATCCATACAGACGCACAAGTACCTGAACATCCCATGATCGCAAGAGCCCAATGGAAAGTGGAGAGTGTGGTGTGCAGAATGCGGTTCACCAAGGTTGCGCGACTGATCGTTGCACTTTCCACTTTCCACTTTGCCCTCTCCACATCGGCGCAGCCGGGCAGGTATTCCACCGAGAACAAAAAGGCCATCAAGCTGTACGAGGAAGCGCGCGCTTGCATGCCCATGCGCGACAAGGCCTGTATCGAGGACAAACTGAAGAGGAGCAGCGAAGCCGATCCCGATTTCATGGAGTCGCACCTGCTGCTGGGTGAGTTCTACGAGACCGAAGGCCGCGATGCCGATGCTGAGAAGGAATACCAATGGGCCATGGACAAGAACCCGATGTTCTTCCCCAACGCGCGTTTCCATCTTGCCGAGGTCCAGTTCCGCCTTGGCAAATACGCGCAGGCCGAACAGAACTATCAGTTGTTCGTCGATCTGAAGGAAGCATCGCCATCGCTGCAGAGCCGTGCCGAACTGGGGTTGGAGAGCTGCGCTTTTGCGCACCAGGCCGTGCAGCATCCCGTGCCCTTCAACCCGGTGAACCTAGGGCCGAACGTGAACGGCAGCGGACCGGAGTACTACCCCTGCATCACCGCCGATGATGCCACATTGTTCTTTACCCGCTTGGTGAAGGAGGAGACTTCCGCGCAGGGTGCGCAGGAGGATTTCTTCGCCAGCAGGCGCGGGGCCGACGGCGCTTGGGGACCGCGATCGCGTGTGCCCGTGATCAATACGGCACTGAACGAGGGGGCAGGAACACTGAGCCCCGATGGGCGCTTCATCATTTTCACCGCGTGTGAGCTGTATGGCGATTATGGTCCAGGCCGTCGCGGCCTCGGTAGTTGTGATCTGTTCATCAGCCGCCGCATCGGCGACAAGTGGAGCCTGCCGGAGAACATCGGCGCGCCGATCAACAGCAAGCATTGGGAGAGCCAGCCCAGCCTGGGGAGCGATGGCCGTACACTCTACTTCATCCGAGGCCTCAATACGGCCGAAGGCACGCGCATGCAGGACATCTATGTGAGCACGCTCTTGGATGACGGCAATTGGGGTAAACCCGAACGTCTGCCTTCACAGGTGAACAGCGACATGGTGGAGGAGAGCGTGCAGATCCATCCGGATGGCACAACGCTTTACTTCAGCAGTGAAGGCCACCCCGGCATGGGCGGGCTGGATATCTACATGAGCCGCAAACAACCTGATGGCTCTTGGAGCGAAGCAATGAACCTCGGCTACCCGATCAACACCAGCGGCGATGAGAACAGCTTGTTGGTGAGCGCCGCAGGCGACATCGCCTACTTCGGTAGCGACCGGCCCGGTGGCCAGGGGGATCTCGACCTGTACAGTTTCGTGTTGCCCGAGCCGCTGCGCCCGGACCCGGTGAGCTATATCCGCGGGAAGGTCACGGACAAGTCGAGCGGTGCCCCGGTCGAATCAGACGTTGAACTCTATGATCTCGCCACAGGCAAACTCACCACCGGCGCATACAGCGACCCGAAGACGGGTGAGTTCCTCGTGTGCCTGCCCAGCGGAAAGGACTATGCATTGAACGCAAGCGCAGACGGCTATCTCTTCTTCTCGGACAACTACTCGATCGCGGAGCGGGGCACGGCGGCGAAGCCCATTGAACTTCCCGTGGCGCTGAGCCCGATCGGGACCGGCGAGACGATCGCGCTGCGGAACATCTTCTTCAACACGGCAAGTGCCGCATTGCTCCCCGAGAGCGATGCGGAACTGGGCAAGTTGAAGCGCCTGCTGGACACCAATGTTTCATTGCGGGTGGAAGTGGGTGGCCACACCGACAACGCCGGTGATGACGCCAGCAACCAGAAACTGAGCGAGCAACGGGCCAACGCGGTGCGCGATCACTTGATCGCTGATGGCATCGATGCTGGACGCATCACCGCCAAGGGCTATGGTGAGACCAAGCCCGTTGCGGACAACGGTACCGAGCAGGGTAGGGCGCAGAACCGGAGGACGGAGATAACGGTGCTGTGAACACGATCACTCGGGGACCTCAATGGTCAACGCACACTTGAAGTGCCCTTTCGGGCAAGCCTTGTAACCGTGCAGTCCACAAGGTCTGCAATCAAGTTCCAAGGTTGTCTCCACAACATGCCCGTTGGTATTGAGCGGTCCGAAGCCGAAGGCAGGCACTGTGCTGCAAAAGACCGCGGTCACCGGTGCGTTCATTGCCGAAGCGATATGCAACGGCGCGCTGTCGTTCACGTAGTTCATGCGGGCACTCCCGATCAGCGCAGCCGTGCCGAGCAGCGAAAGTTTGCCGGCCAATACTTCGCCACGGTCTGTATCGCGGGCGATGCGTTCGCACAATGCCGCATCACCTGGTGCTCCGATGAGCAGCACACGCAGCTCCGGAGGCAACCGCTTGATGAGGTGCACCCACTTCTCCTGCGGCCATTGCTTGGTGAACCACACCGAAGCTGGTGCAATGCAGACGTAGTCCATGTGCCCATGTGGCCATGTGCTCATGTGGCCATGCGCTTCTCCCTCATGACTTTTCGCAGGATAGAGCT
>JBATMK010000347.1:0-2510 GCA_049289815.1 Flavobacteriales bacterium | reverse complement strand
AGTTGCGCTCGAAGCCGCCCACGCGGCCCATGTTGGTGGTGAGGCGTGCGCCGCAGATCTCCTCGAAGATCTCGTAGATGAACTCGCGCTGCTGGAAGATGTAGGTGAAGCCCGTGAGCGCACCGGTATCCACGCCGATCACGCTATTGCAGATGATGTGGTCGGCGATGCGCGCCAACTCCATCACGATGATGCGCAGGTAGTCGACGCGCTTCGGCGTTTCGATGCCGCAGAGTTTCTCCACCGTCATGTGCCAGCCCATGTTGTTGATGGGGGCACTGCAGTAGTTCATGCGATCGGTGAGCGGAGCGATCTGGTAGAACGGGCGGCGCTCTGCCAACTTCTCGAACGCCCGGTGGATGTAGCCGATCGTTTGTTCGGCGCTCTGGATGAACTCGCCGTCCAACGTCAGCACGTTCTGGAAAATGCCGTGCGTGGCCGGGTGCGTCGGACCCAGATTGAGCGTGTTGAGCTCCTTGTGCTCACCGGCCTGCACCAGGTCGTGCTGCCAATAGTCGGGCTTCACCACTTCGTTCTTCATCGTCCGAACATGCTGTCGTCCTTGTCCTCGCGCATGGGGTCCTCCAACGGATAGTCCTTCCGCATCGGGAAGGCCGGGAAGTCCTCCATGTTGAGGATGCGTTTCAAATTCGGATGCCCGGTGAACTGCAGGCCGAAGAAATCCCAGGCTTCGCGCTCCATCCAATTGGCGGCTTCCCACAAAACCGTTGCAGTTGGGAACACCGGATCACTGAGTTTGGTGAAGGTCTTGATGCGGATGCGGTGCCCATTGCGCATGCTATGCAGGTGATACACCAGCCCGAGCTCCAGATCGGTGCCGGGGTAGTGCATTCCGCACATCGTCGTCAGGAAATGGAAGTCGAGTTGTTCCTTCAAGTGGCGAAGGAGTTCGATGATGTGGCCTTTCTTCACTGTGACGCAAAGCATGTCAACCAGCCTTTCGTGTGCGACCAGTTCGGCGCCGAAGGCAGCGGTGAGCTGGTCGATCACCAGCTGGTCACGGTCGGCTTTCACAGCGAAGGCGGGCACGCGTCAGTCGATCTTGTAGGTCTTCATCAGGTCCTCGTACTGCTTGCTGTACCGGCGGCGCAGGCTTTCCTGGCCAACAAGAGCTTGGATCTTCAGGATGCCATCGATCACTTGTTCGGGACGCGGTGGGCAACCGGGGATGTAGACATCCACAGGAATGATCCGATCGATCCCTTGCAGAACGCTGTACGTATCGAAGATGCCGCCGCTGCTGGCGCAAGCACCCATGCTCAGCACCCACTTGGGCTCAGCCATCTGGGTGTACACGTCGCGGAGCACCGGTGCCATTTTCTTGGCAATGGTTCCCATCACCATCAGCAGGTCGCTCTGCCGCGGACTGAAGCTGAGGCGCTCCATGCCGAAGCGCGCCAGATCGTAGTTGGCACCCATGGTGGCCATGAACTCGATGCCGCAGCAACTGGTGGCGAAGGGCAATGGCCAGATGCTGTTCTGGCGCGCAAGCCCAACGGCATCCGCCAGTTTGGTGGCGAAGAAGCCCGTGCCTTCATGCCCCTGTGGTCCGGGTACGATGGTCGGCTTGCCGAGTTCAGGACGCGGTGCGAGCTGGTCGTTCGGGTGCGCGATCTCGCGGCCGAACCTGTCGTGATCCTTCATGACTCCCATCGCAGTGCCCCTTTCTTGATCACATAGTAGAAGCCCGCCAGCACGAAACCGATGAAGAGGAACATCTCCACCAGGCCGGCAAGGCCGAGCGCCTTGAAGTTCACCGCCCAAGGATAGAGGAAGATCACCTCCACATCGAACAGCACGAATAGGATGGCGATCAGGAAATACTTCACACTGAACGGTGAGCGCGCGTTGCCGTATTGCTCGATGCCGCATTCAAAATTCTCATCCTTCACCTTGCCGTGACGCTTGGGTCCGAGCCATGCGGCAGCACCCAGGCCTGCCGCCACGAACCCCACGGCGATGAAGGTCTGGATGGCGATCGGGGTGTAATCCTCGGGTGAGTTCATCGGCTCTGTTGCGGCGGCGCTAAGAAAGGTGTTCCCTCAACAGTGGAACAAAGCTAACCTGCCATTGTACCCCGACCCGTGGTTAAGAATGATAACAAGGCGATCCGAGGATCGGGTACAGCAGGCTCGGTTCACAGTTGAATGGCCAGCGATACAAAGACCGCTTCCCCCTGCCCCTGGTCGGCGTACTGCACGCGCCCGCCGCCCGTACGCACCAGGTCCATCAATCCGAGCCCGGGAGCAGGTTCGCCCTTGGCCTTTGCCAACAAGCCTTCGCGGTATTTGCGCGCTTGCTCCATCGGGTTCATCGCGTTCACTTGTGCTGTGGCCCGGCCCAATTCCGTGGCACGCTCCCGCCCCATCACCATGCCAAGCGCAAGCAGGTCCGTGCCGCTCTGCGATCCAATGCATACGATGCACTGCTCATCCTGTTCGCCGAGCATCCCGTTCAACAGTTCATTGGCGGCCAACCAGGCGCGTGTG
>JBATMK010000346.1:0-3049 GCA_049289815.1 Flavobacteriales bacterium | reverse complement strand
GATTAAGATCGACCATGCGGGTCGCATACGTAACTGAGGCAGGGTACGCAATGGGTATCCGCTCGAGATAGGGCTTGTACAGCCACTTGTTCGGATTCGACGTCTCATGACATTGGGCAACAAGAGTGCTTGCTTTCAAGACAAAGAGCACAGATAGAAAGTAGAGCCGCATTTGAGGCATGGCTTTGAGTGAAATGGAGAAACCCATCTTGCCGATCAATTTGTTCGATCGCCTATTGCGAAACTACTTGGTTCCTGGGATGGTCTCGAATCGGTTGCGCGCCGTGGTTCAGAATGCCCCAAAGCAGGCGCTCGGCTCTTTGCCGAGTGCGCTTTCCCACTAGGGGCTCTGCCCCGTCTTCTTGTTGATCGCACGTGACACGTCACGGCGGGCGAGGACGCCCTACAGACCTGAAGCACTCGGGAAAAACCCGAGCGCTTGCACGAATGGCACAGCCGAGCAATTGCGGGGCTGGAAGTACCGCTGCGAGATGCCGATGATGGCCCCGCCATTGACCAGCATGACCACGGCACGCGCCAGCCACGCCATGCCGAAGATGTACAGGAACACCACGAAGGCACGGTCCATCCGGTGCTCATCCTGCGCGTTCTGCTTTCTCCAGTTCAAACCCATGGTTGGGCTCAGTTGCGGCGCCGAATATGGCGCTTCCCCATCATGCGCTCGCGTGTGCAGCCGCTTGCCTTTGGCGAGCGATCTCTGGCTGGATCTTACTCCTTCAGGAAGCGCAATGCACCCAAGCTGTGCTGGCTGGCGTCGCGCAAATGCAGCACGTAGCAACCGCTTGCCAACGCGCCCACGGATAGCACTCCGTGTGCGGTAACACTCATTGACATGACCGATCTGCCAACGGCATCGGTGATCGTCACAAAACCTGGCCATGCATTGGAAAGGTTCAGTTGGTCTTGGGCAGGATTGGGGTAGAGGTCCAGCTCAAACTCGCTGCTCTGCAACGGCCGCAATCCAACATCAGCGCCGTATTTCAACATAACAAATCCTGCACTGACCAAGGGGATGCCATAGAGCCCGAACACGTAAACGTTCGACGCATCATCCAAGTCGATATCATATCCCTCCGCCGCTCCGATACCGGGTAAGAAATAGCGAGCCAACCAAAGTTCGTCTCCATTGTGAGCATAACAGATCGTAGCGGCTACAGTGGTGTTTGCCAGTGTATCCGGTCCTCCGCCGGTCACATATGTCTTTCCCGTAGCATCCAAACGCACCGAAACTCCATAGTCGAATCCACTACCGCCATCATGAGTCCGTGTCCAATGAACAACGCCAACGCTGTCAAGTAACACGGTGGAGTAGTCGTGATAGAAGCTCGCGCCCTCATTTTTTACCCCGGTGAGAGCGATGAAGCCATCCCGTACGTCCATATCGAACAAACGATCATCGCCCCCAACGTCCAACAGTTGTTCCCACAGGACCGCTCCCGTTGTATCATACGCCGCACAGAGCAGATCGAAGTCGTTGGTATTGTCACTGGTGCCACCAACGTACACGCGACCACCTTCAACCGCGATCGAGGTTCCTAGCGATTGGATGCCAGGAGAATTCCTTCGGACCCACCGCTCCACTCCAAGGGGTGAATAAGAGATGGTGAGGATGCTGCCATTGGTGGTGTCGGCGCTCGTCCCGGTCACATAGACATTCCCATGTGCATCCGTGGCTACAGCTCTTCCTTGATCACCAAAGGAGATGGGTGTATAGTTGTAGTGCTGCGACCAACGTTCGACCCCGATGCTGTCATATTGGACCGTTACAGCATCGAATCCGGTCGGGCCATTGGTGGATCCGGTTACTGTCACTCTTCGTTCAGGACCAACAACGACATCATGTGCGGTTGGTAAACTGCCCCCATCGTCGTACACCGTTTGCCAAAGCACCGCGCCGCTCGTATCGTATCGCGCAATGTGGAAGCCGTCAGCAACTCTACCACAGATGAAAACGTCAGACCCCGATAGATCCATAGCCCCGTAGGAAGAAATGCCCTGGACGGTATCGATCCAGACCAATGCACCATCGGGGTCCATCTTCACCACATAGCTCTCATAGGGAAACCCTCCATCACGGGTCGACCCGAAAGCGTAAGTATTGCCCATCGCATCGACTTCCATACCCAAGCAACCGTAGTCAAGCGTTGGGGTCGTTCCTAGCGTAGTTGCCCACAGCGGCGGTGGTAGTTGCGCTTGCAATACAAGTGCTGTCTGGAGGCTTGGGAAGAGGTACGCGATACGGGAAAGGAACCTGACCATGTGCGCTGGCAACGGCTCTAGCGGTTGATCATTGCCTTTGTGCTGGGGCTAGGGTTCCGTTGACCGGGCTCGCACGCCATGTGTCGCGCCCCGTAGCCGTGGACACAAGTTCCGCAGCGCGCAACGTCCCATCACGCGCTCGCGTGCGCAGCCGTCCCGACGTGTCACTCTTTCACGATCCGCCGCACGTACACGCCGGTGCCAGTGGCGATGCGCACCTGGTAGGGACCTGCGGCAAGTCGCGCGATGTCCACCTCCGTGGTGGATGCACCTTGCGCGGCCATTGAAAGCACGAGGCGACCGGAAGCATCGAGGATGTCGATGCGTTCCACGTCAGTTGCAGCAACCGACACGTGGTCGGTGGCTGGCACGGGCCATATCCTCACTTCCGCGACCTGTCCCGGCGGCAGGGCCACATCGGTACCGAGGCAGGGATCGTAGGCCGTCATCACGCTGACGGATTGCGTGCACTGCGAAGTGACATCATCGAACACGATGTTGATGGGCTGTTGCATGTAGCCCTGTCCGATCAACAGGCTGGGCGTAGTGCTGGCCGCGGTGATCGGCGCGGAGCACGTGAGGGTGAACGGATCGGCCGTGCGCCACACGCCCAGGGCCACTCCGTTGAACAGACCGAACGGCGTTGCCCCGGCTACGGGGATCAGCAGGTCGCCGTACATGCTGCGCACGGGCGTATCAATGGTATGGGTGGCGGTGAACCGCGCGGCAGTGAGGGGAGTGCCCGCGCGATCGCACGAGAGCACGTAGG
>JBATMK010000345.1:0-2586 GCA_049289815.1 Flavobacteriales bacterium | reverse complement strand
TGCGGAAGATCTACAACGGACGGTTGCAGGACAGTTATATGGGCAGCCGCATTAGCGGCGGCGAACTGATCATCGACCCGGTCGGCATCCGCGACACGGCCTTCTATAGGATCGACACGAACGGGACCGTTCTGGATACGCTCTACCACGGCTTGGGCTATGCGAACGACGTAAGCCTTTCACCCAATGGCCGTCACATCGTGTTCCGCGGTTCGCCGGTGCCGTTCAAACCTGATGTCGGATTCCTGGATGAGCTCTACATCATGGATATCGATGGCTCGGGCCAGCGGCAATTGACGCATTACCCGACAGCGGACACGACGGCCGATTGGTTCCTCTACCATGCAGGGCAACCACGCTGGCATAAGACATCGACGGGCGAGGAACGCATCAGTTTCATCAGCTTCCGCAACGGCAACCACAGCATCTTCAGCATCAAGTCCGACGGCAGCGATGAACGCCAGGAGACAGCCGACGGCTTCGATGAGGACTGGCACGACTGGTCGCAGGATGGCCGTTTCATGGTCTACGATGGCAATCCGGAGTTGGACCCCGAGAAGCGTCCCGCGTTCGACATCTACCTGTTGGACAAGAAAACGAACAAGGTGACCCAGCTCACCAAGGACACGCTGACCCAACAGGGTCCGGTGTTCGTTCGTGCGCCTCGTTAAGGACGGCTCTCGAGAGTTATAGCATCATCCCTTCCGGAACGTCTTTTGCCAACGCACATGTTGATGACCCGTTCCTGCGTTATCGTGACAACCGGAACCGCCTTCCGTCCTTTGTCCAGACCCAACCCAGTTCCCTCTTCTGAATGAAGAACATCATTTCCTTGCTTGTGTGCGCCGCAGTATCAATGAGCGCGCGTGCGCAGGATTGCAGTACCGATTTCGTTTCGCGCCGCTTCAAGACCACCGTGGAGCGCAACGTGGAGTACAGCAAAGCGGTGAACTATCGCGGCACCATGGATACGCTGCGCATGAACATCTGGAAGCCCGTGAAAGATGGGCTCACCGAGCGCCCCGTCATCATTTTCGCACACGGCGGCGGTTTCATGGGCGGCCATCGCAATTCGCTCGATAGCCTTTGCCGGATCTGGGCTTCGCGCGGTTACGTGGCGGTCACCATCAGCTATCGCCTCGGCTTCCACGCACCATGGCCCAAGCGCATGCCCTATACCTACGACCGCGCCGAAGTGGTGCGCGCCGCTTGCCGTGCCACCATGGACATGCGCACCGCCATCCGGTTCCTGAAAGCGCGTGCCGAACAGGACCGCAGCAGCACCGAGGATTTCTTCGTCGGCGGGTTCAGTGCGGGCGCCATCACCGCCCTTCACGCCGCATTCATGGACCGCGCCAGCGAGATCCCGTTGGAAAGCGGCGAGATGGGGTTGGTATACGAAAAGCTCACGCCCTTCGAGCGGCCCGACCTGAAGATCAAGGAGCAGGAGGAACGACCGGGCATCGGTGATGCCAGCGTGAAGGCCTGCCTCAGTTTCTTCGGTGCCTTGCTCGACACCAAGTACATCGATGACGCCGACGGACCTGCCCTCTTCACCTACCACCAGATCGGCGATCCTGTTGTTGGCTGTGGCGAACAACCTGCGCTCTGGGGCCTGCGGCTGGACATGAGCGTGAATTATCCGTTGTTGCATGGAGCCTGCGACATCGACGAACGTGCCGAGGTGCTTGGACTTTCACCGGACAGGTACCAAGCGTATATCCATCAAGGTCCCGATCACGCCGTGCACGATGGCGCCGGCATCGACAGCCTGGCGGCTGTGTTCCTGGCCCAGCAGATCTGTCCACGCAAGACCTTCAGCATGACCATGCCGCGCAAACCGCTGCCCGATGAAGTACCCAGCGCCGACAGCGACAATCCCGGTACGCACGCCACCGATAGCGCCGGGCGGCCAACGCTGGTCGGCATCGGCGAACGCTGGTTGCGCCGCACGATCGAACGGCGCATCGAGGAGAAGCAGGTGGAAGGCGGTGTCGGCGCTACCATCATGGAAGAGGGCATGCGCCGATGGACCGAGAGCATCGTGAAGCCTTAGCGAGCTTCGCGCTCAGAGCAACTTCGCCTCCAAGCTGATCGGCACCGCCTTGAGTGCCTGGCTGACCGGGCAATTCAATTTGGCCTCTTCAGCAAAACGCTTGAAATCCTCGGCGCTGATCCCCTTGACGCGTCCGGAGAGGTCCAAGTGGATGCCAACGATCCCTTGACCATCGCCGACCTTGTCCAGTTTCACGTTGGCAGTGCAGGTGAGTTCGTCGGCCGTATGGCCAGCAGCGCCGAGAACGAAGCTCAACTTCATGGTGAAGCACGACGCGTGCGCAGCAGCGATAAGTTCTTCGGGATTCGTGCCCGCTTTGCCATCCTCGCTCACGAACCGGGTCATGTGACTGTGCGGAACGTCCTTCAGTACACCACTGGTGGTGCTTACGGTGCCGCTTCCTTCTTTGCCGGTACCCTTCCACACTGCGGTGGAGCGTCTTGTCAATGCCATGTCGTTCGGTTGTTTGGGACGGCGAAGTTGCACACGAGTTGAACGGATCGGGGGATCATGCCCCGAAATGAGCGGGG
>JBATMK010000344.1:0-2359 GCA_049289815.1 Flavobacteriales bacterium | reverse complement strand
CATACTCCGTGCTGTCCTTCGACATGTCCACCACCACATAGACCCGCGCGTAGCTGGCCGTGCCGGTCTTCTTGTCCACCGTGAGGTAGATCAACTCCTCGTTCTCCAGGTAGCGCGCCGCCTGCGTATACCGCTCCTTGTCCTTCTTGGCATACGTCAACGGCAGATCCACCGCGCAGCTGTCCAACACTTCGGCGCCCTCGAACAAGGGTTTGCTCTGGGCTTGGCAGGGTTGCGCGCAGGCAATGGCGCAAGCGCTGAGGGTCGCGATGACGAGGTGCTTCATGGTGTGCAAAGATGACTATCACGGAACCCCGCCGTTCACTTCACGCCAGCCTCGAACCGCTTGGCCAGCAGCCAACACGTCCGTTCAACCGGTCCTGGGCGCATGGATTGTCCAGGGAACAATAGCCAACAACGCTTCCTTTGAATTTCCTCGCAACGCGCAGAGCACTGTCCGTGCATATTGAGCAGTGACCTCCATTCCTGAACACCCAAAGTCCCTCGGTCTCATCAAACCGTTCTTCGGCCGCAAGGAGTTCAAGGAAGCGCACGACCCTCGCCTTCAGCGCGAACGTCATTCGAGGTCGGCGCAGAATGCGATCCCGTAGTCAACGCTCATCATTCCTACATGGTGCTCCCAACAGTTGACCACATCGTTCATTAGAACATGCACCTCGGTGTTTACTAACACCACGAGTGCAACAGCCTGCCCCATACGTTCTCGGATGATGAACTTACCAGCCTCCCATGCTGCAGTCTGGTAGTCACCCACGTCCTCGACGACGACGAGGATCTTCCTCCAATGGGTGCCGAGTGTTCGCCGCATCATCTTCGGCGGCTGCCATCGACAGATGACTTGATAGAGTCTCGGTTTCACAACTTTGAAAGGAAGCGAGCGGTTTGTTCTCCTTTTCTTTTTGGCTAGGTCGGTCCTTGCTTGCATGGGACCAGGGTACCAGGGATTTCCCACAATTGCCAGGTATTTCCAGGGGTTTGACACCTAGGGCTAAGGTGGCGCGGTGTTCCCGTTCAGCACATTGCTGATTCGCCGGCGCAACCACCGACCAGAACTTCAACGCCTACGAAGGCAAGCCTCCTGCTCACGCCGCCTCCAACGGCCGCACGCGTTGCAGGGCCAATACTTCCAGTTGCGGTGCTCGCCCAGGTCGCGCGAGAAGTCGGTGTACAGATCGAACGCCGTTACGGCCAGCAGCAATATGATGAGGCATGGCTTCCAATTGTACCAACAGGGCTGGGCCAACCACCTACTTCTCCCGACAAGTCGGGATCCAAAGACCGAATACCTGGAGTGGCATCGCAGCCAGCACGACTTCGAACGATGGGCCTCTGAACCTTTGGCAATGGATCCCGTTGGAACGACTAGATTTGCGATTCATAAATCATAAATCGTGAACGAACACAAAGGGATGCGTCCACAGGACGTGGCTGTTCTACTAAAGATCGCAGCAATGGGCAAAGAGCCCTGGCTGGCCCGCGATGTGGCGGCCGCATTGCACCTGAGCCCAGCGGAGGTCAGCAATTCATTGAAGCGCTCGGCCCTGGCCGGTCTGCTCGCCTCGGACAAGCGGACCGTCTCCAAGGGGGCGTTGCTCGACTTCCTTCAGCATGGGCTGCCCTATGTGTTCCCCGTGCGTCCGGGTGGCATGGTCCGGGGCATACCCACCGCTCATTCCGCCTCACCATTGCGCGCCAGGTTCCTCAGCGAAGAAGCCTTCGTATGGCCCTCGGCCAAAGGCAGCGAACGGGGCAATGAGATCGCACCCCTTTATGCCGGAGCCGTTGCTGCAGCCATGGCGGACGCAAAACTCCATGAGCTTTTGGCACTGACCGATGCCCTTCGCGTAGGCCGCGCACGCGAACGAGCCGAGGCCGCGAAGGAACTCGCCAAACGATTGAAGTGATGCGGGACGCGGTGAACATCCAAGCCGTGCAGCTCGTGGCCGATGGGCTGAAGGACCTGCGTGAACAAGTGGTCTTCGTGGGCGGTTCGGTGATCAGCCTTTACGCCAACGACCCCGGCGCGGACGTACCGCGACCCACATCGGACATCGATCTGGTCATCGTCGTTTCGACCTATGCGGAATACGAACGCTTGGAGGTGCGGCTGCGGGAGTTGGGCTTTCACCATTCACCCCAAGACAAGATCATTTGCCGGTACCGCTACCAAGGCGTGATGGTGGACATCATGCCGACGGATGTCCCTGCGATCGGTCCGACCAACAAGTGGTACGTGCCGGGCATGGAGCATGCTGTGGATCATTTCCTTCCTGACGGCTCAGTGATCAAACTGCTGACAACGCCATACTTCCTCGCCACCAAGCTGGAGGCCTTCAAG
>JBATMK010000343.1:0-1946 GCA_049289815.1 Flavobacteriales bacterium | reverse complement strand
CATACTCCGTGCTGTCCTTCGACATGTCCACCACCACATAGACCCGCGCGTAGCTGGCCGTGCCGGTCTTCTTGTCCACCGTGAGGTAGATCAACTCCTCGTTCTCCAGGTAGCGCGCCGCCTGCGTGTAGCGCTCCTTATCCTTCTTTGCATACGTCAGCGGCAGATCCACCGCGCAACTGTCCAGCAGTTCGGCGCCCTCGAACAACGGTTTGCTCTGGGCTTGGCAGGGTGCGGCGTTCGTTAGGGCGCAAGCGCACAGGATCGCGATGACGATGTACTTCATGGTGCGTGCAAAGTTCCTCATTGCGAAGCCACTGGCCATGGTGCCGACGGCGTTACGGACATCAGACGGGCTGGTCGCGGCTCACCCTTTTATGAACCGCGCGCACCGCTCCCCTTGGCGCAATACATACAACCCAGCGGGCAGATGCTGCACGTTCCACACAGCGCCGTCCACTGGCGCAACGGATGAGGTGAGGCATGCACCTGCGCTGTTGAAGATCGCCACGGGATCATTGGTGAGCCCGCTCACCACGATCCGATCCACGGCAGGTTGCGGCGAAATACGGATCTCCCTGCCCTGCTGCGTGTGCGTTGCAACACCGGCGTTCAAGGGTGGCGTCAAGCTCACGTCGTCCACCAAGGTGCTGCTCATGAACATGCTGTCGGTGGGCACGTGGATCATCAGGTACACATCGCTGGGCCAGGGCATGGCGGCGGGCAGGTCGAAGTTGTCGGTCACGGGTAACCAGGTGCCCGCACTGGTGCCCCAATAGGTCCCGGAACTGGCGTACTGCAGGTCCATCGGGTCGGCGGGCAGCACGCCCGTGGCCGGATAGACGTACATCAGCATGGTGAGCACCGCTGTGCCGGTGGACTGCAACTTCTGCCAGTGGTGCACGGCGAACTGGTCGCCCGGGCCCACGCCCGTGAGCGGAACGAAGATGCCCGGCGTAAGGAAGGGACAGGTGCCCTGGAAAGCGTACGGGAACTCCACGCTCCACGCGCTGCTGGCGCCGTACGTATCAGAGGAGCCCTGCATCATGCCGAGCATGCAATACGATTGCACGTTGCTCAGGTCGAAGGTGCCAGCCGATTCGAAGTCCTCCATGGGAACCTGTGCGAAGGCGGCCGTACCGATGAAACAAAAGGGCGCGAGTAAGGATCGTGTCATGTGAGGTGGATCGCTGGAACGACGTTCAAAGCTCGGGTCGGTTGCCGTTCGGTTCTCGGTTGTCACCCTGAGCCGGTCGAAGGGGCCTGCCCTGAGCCAGTCGAAGGGGCCTGCCCTGAGCCAGTCGAAGGCTCAACGAGCCACGATCACTGTCACGCGTTCCACGCGGCCCGATGCCTGGATCACGAGCTGGTAAAGACCATCCGGAACCTGGCTGAGGTCGAACTCCCGTTGCATAAGCAGTGCTGTTGCCACAGGTCGACCGGCCAGATCGAAGAGCTGCGCGGTGGCGCCCTCCGGAACATTATCCAGGTACAGCGGACCGGTCGTGGGGATCGGGAAGGCGTGAACCGGTGCATGCAGTGGTTCCGGTGTCACGGTAATAATGTCCAGCTCCAGGTTCCACAGGCGGGCGGCGCTGAAGGGGCTCTGCTCGTTGCTGAGGAAGACCGCCCCCGGCCCTCTCCACGCGATCGCTTCCATCTGCACGAAGGCGAGCGAGAGCGCGTGGCGCACGGCGGTGCCATCGAAAAAGTTGTGACCCGGATATCCGCTCAACTGCCACACGAAGGGAATGAAGACGGTGTTGGTATAACCGACCAAGGCCACGGCGCCGGTGATGGGATCGTAGGTGGCACCGGTCACAAGGCCCTGCGTGTCCAGCGTATCGCGTGACACGGCCATCTGATCGCCGGGCACGGCCGGAAGCGCGTACAGCATGCTGCGACTGTCGAGCCAGTTCTTGGTGAAGAGGAAGAGGCTATCATCG
>JBATMK010000342.1:0-3655 GCA_049289815.1 Flavobacteriales bacterium | reverse complement strand
CCAAGAGACCGAGGAACGCGAGCAACCACAGGGGCCGGGCGCGCCGGACGAACGAACGCAAGTTCATGATGAGTGCTTTCCGGGGCTGGTGACAACCACCATGCCGAGCCTCACCCCCGGCCCCTCTCCGGTGGAGAGGGGTGCGATCAGGTCAGGAGCGTAAGATCAGTAATACCGACGGGCCGTGCCGCCACGAACCCTTCGCCGTACTTCACGCCGATCAATCGACCGAACTGCAACGCCCGTCCCTCGATGAACGCCGTGAAGTCCTTGCCGCTGATGCTGGATGCGGGTTCAGTACTGTGCGGATCATAGAACTGGCTTTTGAAAGCCAGCACAGCCTCCATGCGCTTGGCCCATTGTTCCGTGACGTCCACGACCAACGTTGGTTCCATCCACCAGTCCTGGATGCCATGCAGCAACGTGTTCGGCCGCCAAGGATCCTGAGCGTGGCCTTCATCGGAAGAGTCCACCCGGCGCAATCCACTAAGGAAGCACGCCTCAGCCACCAAGGCGGCGCCACGGCCATGATCCGGATGCCGGTCCTTCAATGCATTGGTCAGAACGGTACCTGGCCGATGACGTCGAATGACCTGCACCACCTTCAACAAGCTTTCACGATCCGAACGGAAGAAACCATCGGCCAGATCAAGCTGGTAGCGGAACGCCGCACCCAGGATACCGCGGGCAGTTTCGGCTTCCTGTTGGCGCAACGGTCCATTGCCGCGTGTACCGAGTTCACCGACCGTAAGATCCACCACTCCTACGGAACGGCCTTGGGCCACATGGCGCAGCACAGTACCGCCCATGCACAATTCCACATCGTCCGGATGCGCCGTGATACACAGGATATCGACGTTTTTCATTGGGCGCGAAGCCAGTTCAGCACTTCCTCGCACAGGGGATCCTTGCTGCTCGGCAGGTACATGTACAACCGGCCCTGTTCATCGATCAGGAACTTGTTGAAGTTCCACTTCACCTTGAAGTCATCCACCCCGTTCCTGCTCTTCTGCGTGAGCCACTGGTAAATGGGATGTTGGTTGTCGCCCTTGGTGCTCACCTTGCTCATCATAGGGAACGTGACACCGTAGTTCTTGGTGCAGAACGCACCGATCTCCGCTTCCGTCCCTGGTTCCTGCCCACCGAAATCGTTGCTCGGAAATCCGAGGATCACGAAACCCTTGTCCTTGAACTCCGTGTACAGTTCCTGCAGCTGCTTGTATTGGCCGGTATAACCGCATTCACTGGCGGTGTTCACCACCATGATCTTCTTCCCCTTGAACTGCGACATGGGGACGAGTTCTCCGTTGAGGCCCACTGCCGAGAGCTCGAAGAAGGACGCGGGCGGTGTTTGCGGCTCTCCGCTGGACTGGGCACGCCCAGCGAACGGATTGATCGAAGCGAGGACGGAAAGCAGGAATGCGCGCATGCGTTCGGGTCGGTAAAGCCTGCCGACAGTGGTAGGCGGTACGAAGATCGGGTGTGTGACCGTGCGATGAACGCGCGGATATCTTTGGACGCGTTCGCGAACCGTATCAGCGATCGATCCAGCGATGCGCATCCTTTCCATTCCGTTCGTCGTTCTTCCCTTGTTGTGCTTGGCACAAGCACCGGTGCGGATCATCGACCCCACCGCACTTGACCCCACACGGGATCTGCGCCGGGACAGGCAGGCGATGGCCGGGCTGCAGGCCTCGGGGCTCACGGGAGACGAACAGGATCTCGTGGCCGACCAGAGCAGTACCTCCATTTGGCCGACGGGCCTGCTCAATGACAGCGCGCGCTCTGTGAACGCTGCGCGGATCAAGGACTATTCGGCGTTCCGCTTGGGCAATTTCCTGCGCGACACGGTACGCATGGCCGTGGTGATGATCCCAGCGGCGAGCAACCTGCACATGCCAGATGAACTGCGGCCTATTGCCGATCTGTTCCTGGCGCTGCCGGAGAAAGCGATCAGCAATGCGAACACGGGCACGCCACGACCGCGCATCAGCCGCGGTCCTCGCTGGAAGAGCCTGCGTGAGGCCAGGATCATCAAGCCCGATGAACTGTTCGCCACGTACGAGCTGGCGGCCGACAGCGCCGCGAAGACCGCCATGTTGCGCACCATGAGCGAGAGCGAATACGACCAAGTGGTCTTCCGCAGCAACGAAACGAACTGGCCCGATGGCATGAACACGTTTGACGAGCGTTTTCCGCGGATCCAGGAGTTCAAGAAGTATAAGGCTTACGCCAGTGCCCGATGGGAGGACAAGATCCTGTTGATCGTGCCTGCGGAGAAAAACAAGAAGATGGGCGCGCTGTTGCGGCCATATGTGGACCTCTACTTCATCTACAGTAAGAGTGCGATCGAGGTGAAGGAGAAGAAGAAGTGAAGCGCTGCGTCAGTAGCTGATCAAGGGATGCGCCGAGCCGAGATCACCAGCCTGCTTGCGTTGGAGCTGCGGCTCGATATGCGGCAACGCCACGCGCTCGGTGGCTTACTGCTTTATGTCGTTAGCGCGGTGTACGTCTGCTACCTGTCGGTGCAGAAACTCGTTGATGCCCCGGTCTGGAACGCCTTGTTCTGGATCATCCTGTTGTTCGCTGCCTTCAACGCGCTCTCGCGTTCCTTCCTGCGCGAGGATGGAGGCCGGCAACTGTATCTGTACACACTTGTCGATCCGCGCTCGGTGATCATTGCACGTACGATCTACAATGCGCTGGTGATGGTCGCGCTCAGCTTCCTGAGCCTGGCTTTCTACATCCTCTTCCTCGGGAACAGCGCGTTGGCGCAAGCTGACATAGGGCAGTTCCTGTTGGTGACCTTGCTCGGCGGGATCGGTTTTGCGGCGGTGCTCACGCTCATCAGCGCGTTGGCGGCACGGGCGGGGAACGGCCTCGGCCTGATGGCCATCCTCGGCTTCCCCGTGGTGGTGCCCATGCTACTTACACTCATGCGTGCAAGCCGTAACGCCATCGATGGTTTGCCTTGGGAAGTGAACGATCGCTACATGCTTTGGCTGCTCGCGATCGATGCACTCACCGTGGCTTTGGCCTGGTTGCTGTACCCCTACCTTTGGCGCGACTGATGCGGCATTGGTGGTGGAAAGTCCTGTGCGTGCTCCTGCTGCTGTATGTGGCGGCGGTGGGTTTGCGGACGCCGCTTCGACCGGGTTTGGTGAGTGTTTCCCCATCGCGGATCGCACCAGGACCCGTCGCGTTCGATATCGTTGGTTACAATACGGCGTTCAATGCTGATGCTGGGATCTGGTCCTGGCTTGAGAACGGCGGCGATACCATCTGCATTTCGCACCTGACCGTTGATGATGCCACCCACCTGAGGGGCACCGTGGATGTGCCTGCTGGCCTGCGGGAGCCCATGACCGATCTGAAGGTCGTATCCTTCATGGATGGCGACTTGGCCTTACGCGATGCTTTCTTCACGGAAGGTCGGGGCAACGGCATCACCGCGCAAGGCTGCGGCCACATGGATGCTTCACCAGTGATCACCGGCACCTTCCCCAACCGCGCGATCCTCAACGAAACCATCCGCAACCTGTTCTTCCACGTGCCCATGTGGTTCACGATGATCGTGCTCATGGGCATCTCGTTCGTCTTCAGCATCATGCACCTCCGCTCCGGAAGTCTGGACCATGATCTGGCGGCCAGTGTG
>JBATMK010000341.1:0-6221 GCA_049289815.1 Flavobacteriales bacterium | reverse complement strand
GGTAGAAGATGAAGCGGCGATCGCTGTAGTTGCCGCAGCGGTAGTAGTGCCATACCTGATAAGGGTAACCATCGTTGTCCATGGGCTGGTCCGCCACGGAGTTCGGCATGCCGTACTTCAGGCGGATGATGCCTTGGTCCGTGGTGTAGCCCGGGCGGTTTCGGCAACCATAGAGAGCGTTCACCTTGGCCACTTCCTTGCGGTAGGCCTCCCAGGCTTGCTCCGGTGCATAGCCATTGCGGTTGAACCAGAAGCCGTACAGGAAGCGCTGCATCAAGGCAGGGTCGCGATCCTTCGTGCGGTCGTCGATGATCTTGCGCTCCAGGTCCTGGGCAATGGGGCGCATGCTGTTGATGTGCTCCACCAGCGTATCCACATCGGTGATCGCATCCGCGAAGGTCCCACGCATGGCGAGCGCATCGAGGCTTTGCAGATCGTACGAGATCGGGTTGTTGCGTTGGAAGAAAAGTTCCTTGCGCCCTTGCAATTCTCCGGAGCGCCCCCGCACTTCAAGCGCGAGGAGGTAGTTGCCGCTAGGCAGGGAACCGATATCGAATTGGCTCATCAACGATTCCGAAGCGCTGGCCTTCACGCGCTTCACCCCCTTGTAATTGCCGAACACCTTCTTGTCCTCGAAAACCTCCAGTTGCCAGCTCAGCAGGTAAAGGCTGTCGGCGCCGAACACTTTATCCGCCGCGTACACCTCGGCATGGAAGTTCAACACATCCACCTCCGGCGGGTAGTAGGTGCCCAAGTAAGGCACGGGGATACTTCCGCTGCCGTCAGCCGCAGACTCGAAGCGTTCAACCAGTTCAACATCGCTGAAGAACAGCCCCGTCCCCGGAGCGGCAACGACCAAGGGCTGGCTGAAACGGCCGATCGTTGTGTCGGCACTGTTCATGTCGCGCAGCTCGAAATACAGATCATAGGTGCCAGGGGCCAATTGGAAGGTCTCGGTATGCAAGAAGTCGTTGCGCTGCTCGTCGAGCCGTTCCGGTCCTTGTACAACGGTCTTCCGGAAGTCGAGGATATTACCATCCTTCTGGATGATCGTAAGCGCCTCGATCCGTGCCTGCAGGAAACCACGCTCGTTGGCGAGGTGGACGGCACTTGCACCATTAAAGGCGAAATGAATGCCCACGATCGGCTGCTGGGCATTGGCATAAAAGGTCTTCGTTTCCACGAAGGCATCCACCGCAGCAATGGCGGGCAGGGCCAATGAGGCGAGCAGGCAGGGGAGAAGTAGGCGCAAAGTGGACATACGCAAGCGTGTTAACCCAGGTCCCGTGTTCCGTCCGGGGTTGTGGGGCAATGTGCTCAAAGATACCCGTGGTCGCAGCCCATGAATTGCCGTTCCCTGCACCATCCGCACCGTTGATCGGCTTCTACTTTCGCGGCGCTCACAAAAGCACCAACAGGAGAGGTGGCAGAGTGGTCGATTGCGGCAGTCTTGAAAACTGCTGTGCTCGCAAGGGCACCGGGGGTTCGAATCCCTCCCTCTCCGCATAAGGGGCCGTTCCATCCGGAACGGCCTCGTTCTTTTGCAGCGACCTGACCCAATCTATCCACGGCCGTTCGCCACCCTGACCCATGCGCCTCACCCTCCTCGGTACCGGTACCAGCGCAGGGGTTCCCATGATCGGATGCCATTGCGCGGTGTGCACCAGCAGCGACCCGCGTGATCGGCGGCTGCGTGCTGCAGCAATGGTGGAGGTGGATGGGAAGCGATTGCTCATCGACGCCGGCCCGGATCTGCGGCAGCAGATGCTCACAGCCGGCGTGGACCGCATCGACGGCGTCTTGCTCACGCACTCGCACATGGACCATGTCGCTGGTATCGATGAGTTGCGTTCGTTCAATTTCCTCCAACAGCAACCGGTGCACCTGTATGCCGATGCATCCACATGCACCGCCGTGCGCAGCACATTCGCGTACGCATTTGCCGAAGAGAAGTATCCCGGAACCCCTGAACTGGTGCTCCATGTCATCGGTACCGGACCCGTAATGATCGAAGGCGTGAACGTTCAGCCCATTGAGGTGATGCACTTGCGCATGCCCGTGTTGGGCTTCCGCATGGGTGGGCTGGTGTACATCACCGATGCCAAAACGATTAGTGAAAAGGAGAAGGACAAGATCCGTGGATGCCAGGTCCTGGTGCTGAACGCGTTGCGCAGGGATCCGCACATCAGCCATTTGAACCTGGCCGAAGCCTTGGCCTTGGTGGAGGATCTGAAGCCCGGACGGACCTTCTTCACCCATATCAGCCATGGCCTCGGCAAGCACGCGGAGGTTTCGCTGGACTTACCGCCAGGGGTGGAACTGGGCTACGACGGATCGGTCTTGGACCTGTAGATCGCGCGACAACCGTTGGGCCACCAAGCCTGGGGAACGATCGTCCTGTGGTTGGTGCACCTCTTTTACCGACTTTGGCGCGCCTCATCAACCCTTGTTGCTCCATGCGTCTCACTGCACTCCTCGTTTCGCTCACAGGCTGCTCACTGCTGGCCATGGCCACCAACCCGGTAACCGGGCCGGTGCCGCATAACCTCACGTTCATCACCGACACGAAGCGGTTGCCGGATATCACCCGGCAGGCTGAACTGCGCGCAATGCCGGCCTGGCGGCAATTCCTTGCACAGAATGGTTCATGGGCCGTGGAGTTCAATGAGGCAACGGGCTTGCCGCATCGCGCTTACGGCCAAGGCATCGCGACCGTGGGCAACTCGCCTGAGGAGCGCGCCATGGAATTCCTGAGCACCAAGCTGGGTGGTTTCGCGCTGCCGGTGAACGAACTCGTTCTTACCAGTGTGCGGCCCACCGAGAAGCTCACCTACGTGCACTTCAGCCAACAACACCAAGGACTACCGGTGCTGTTCAGCCACGTCATGGTGAAGCTCGACCTGCAAGGGAATGTCATTTCCTTCGGCTTGGAAATGCAGCGCGGCTTCGAATTGTCGTTGCTGCCTTCGATCGGCGTTGGTTCGGCGGAAGCAGCCGCTGTCGAGGGTTTGGAGAATGTGCAGGGTGTTGCGTTGCTGCCCGGCCTCGCGTTGATCGGAATTCCCGATGGACCCAGCGTTCAGCAGAAACTGGTCTTCAGCGCACGGGTGAACACTGTTGAACCGGACGGCGTGCCGGGCAAGTTCGATTGCCTGGTTGATGCACACACCGGAGCGCTGCTGTATCGCCAGGACAGGGTGATGCGCTGCGATCATGGCGCGGAAGGCAAGGGACTGCTGACCCCACCGGCTGTGACAAAAGCTGTTCGCGCACCGATGGAAAGCAGCAGCGATGTCACGATGAGCGCTACGGTTTTCGAGGTCCAGCCCTACATTCCTGCTACCGTGCAGCCCTTGCGCAACCTGCAGTTCACGGTGAACGGGAACACCTTCACCACGGATCCCAGCGGTAGCGCGGTAACGGGCATCACCGGTCCCGTAGGAGCCACCTTCCGATTGGAAGGCGATTGGAGCAGCGTGCGCACCAACGGCGTTGTGCCCGAATTCACGACCACCCTGCAGGATGGACCGAACGTGCTCAGCTTCGACGGTGATGCGAACATCAAGGAATTGAGCGCCTATTTCCACGTGAACATCGTGCACGATCATGGTGTCGCGGTACTACCGGGCTTCACTGGCATGGACTTCAGCCTACCTACCAATGTGGATGTAGCCGGAACGTGCAACGCGTTCTACGATGGCAGCTCGATCAACTTCTACGCCGAAGGTGGGGATTGCCACAGCTGGGCGAAACTGGGTGAAGTCGTGTACCACGAGTACGGGCACGGCATCAACGACAACTACTACTCCGACAACGGCGCCAACTTCAACAACCCCGGCATGAATGAAGGCTATGCCGACATCTGGGCGCTCACCATCACCTGGGATCCCATCCTTGCCGAAGGCAACTCCCTCACCTTGCCGAACGACTACATCCGCCGATACGATCAGGCACCGAAGGTTTATCCGGTGGATATCAGCGGTGAAGAGCACAACGACGGAGAGATCATCGCCGGTGCTTGGTGGGATCTGTATGAGAACCTGAACAACGACCAGGGCCTGCTGCTTTCCCTATGGGCCGATGCTTATGGGGGGCTCCAAGCCACCGCTCCCGATGGCGATGAAGGCACCTGTTTCCGCGATGTGCTGTTGGATGTGCTGGAAGCGGATGACACGGACAACAATATCCTCAACGGAACACCCAACGGTACGGCCATCATCGCGGCTTTCGCCGAGCACGGGATCACCCTCCTGAGCAATGTTGAACTGGATCATACACCCGTGCTCACGAGCTTGGGGAATGACGACATGCTCATCGAGGCGGACCTGACCATCCTCAGCGCCGACCAGCAATACCTCGGGGACGTGGTATTGAATTACCGGATCAACGGCAACGCCACCTGGACCGAGGTGAACATGACCAATACCGGCGGCAGCAACTACGAGGCGACCATTCCCGGCCAACCCATCGGCACTGTTGTGGCATACTTCCTCGCCGCGAAGGATGTGTTCGGCTTCCTCAGCGCCGTGCAGCCCATCGGTGCAGCGCAAGCCGATCCAAACTTGCCGTATTACATCATGGTGGGTTTCGATCTTGAGAAAACCGAGGATGTGGATGACATCAGCGAGCTCGGTGGTTGGACCTTGGGTCTTCCAACGGATAACAACACCACGGGGACCTGGATCATCGACGATCCCGTGGCGTCGCTCAGCACGGTGGACAACAGCGAGATCCAGCCAGGGAACCAGCACACCCCGGGCGGCTTTTTCTGCTTCCTTACAGGGAATGCCCAAGCAGGCGAGGGGCCCGGCATCAACGATGTGGATGCAGGCCGCACAACGCTTGTGAGCGATCCGATGGACCTCACGGGATACGACAACCCGGCGTTCACCTATTGGCGGTGGTATACCAACAATCCCCCCGGTGGTGCGAATCCCGGAGCCGACTGGTGGTATGCGCAGATCAGCAACAACGGCACCAACTGGGTGTTCCTGGAGAACAGCCAGACCTCCGAGCGCAACTGGCGCCGCAAGGCTTTCCGCGTGCAGGATTATGTAACGCCGAACGCCACGGTGCAACTGCGCTTCATTGCCAGCGACAGCACCCACATCGGCCAGAACCTCGATGGTGGTTCGCTCATCGAGGGCCTCGTGGACGACATCCAGCTTTGGGAGAATTCACCGGCCGATGGCGTGTCTGAATTGCAAGGCGCTTCGATCGCGGCGCTGTATCCCGATCCGGCCAACGATGCGATCAACGTACGCTTGGAACTGAACGGCGCGCGCAACGTGGTTGCCGAAACGATCGACCCCTCCGGGCGTTCGGTGAGCCGCCATTCCTTCGGCAACAACAGCACGCTCCAGAGCATTGACGTGAGCAGACTGGCGAGCGGCACCTACCTCCTGCGTGTGCGTTGGGACGGTGGAAAGACCGAGCAGCGCTTCACGGTGGTGCACTGAGCACGATCACGAAGTGGAAGGCCCCTTTCCCGTTCATGGGAGAGGGGCCTTCGCGTTCGAAGCCTTGAGGGAGCTGTTCAAGGCTTCATCCATTTCGCGCTGCGGACCCCGGCCCCGTCGTACGAGGTAAGTACGTAAAGGCCGGGAGGCAGAACATCCGTCTGCAGCGCGGTGGGTATTGAGTTGGACCGGAGGATCATGCGCCCGTTCGCATCGAAGAGCGTGAATGGACCGGTCGAGGGGTCGTTAGCGGAAGCGCTCGGAACGGTGCTCATGGAAATATCCTGCTCCAGCACCAGGTCGATGATCTCAGAGGGTGTCAACGCGCGGTCCCAGATGCGCACATCACCGATGATCCCTTCGAAGGGAACAACACCCGGCCCGATATCCAAATGACCCATGGCCGCCAATGCTTGGGGATGGTAGCCGATGAAGCCGCTCTTGTTTGCGTTCGCCACGAGCGCGCCATTGATGAAGATCTGCATTCCAGTGCCATCATAAGTGGCCGCCAAGTGATAGAAGGCGCCCGGGAAAATGCTGTTGGGCGGGGAGGTGATGGCCGTGGTGTTGCCCACCGTCTGCAAGCGGAAACGGACCGCCGTATGCAACGCGGTGCCAAGGCTCCAAACGAAGTCGCCGAACAATGGGTCGTATGCTTTTGCGACGACCAGTTGATCCTGCATCGATGTTGAGCTGGGCTTAACCCAACACGCGATGCTGATGCCCGTGCCCGTGGTGATGTCCACGGGCCCAAGGTCTATG
>JBATMK010000340.1:0-5039 GCA_049289815.1 Flavobacteriales bacterium | reverse complement strand
CGCACGTAAAAAGGCCCCGACCGTTTGAACGATCAGGGCCGAGAGACCTGCGGAGTATTGTAGGCGGCTTACGCGCGCTTAACGTTGATCGCGTTCAAGCCCTTGGGGCTTTCTTCCACGTCGTACGACACCTTGTCGCCTTCGCGGATCGGATCCTGGATGCCGGTCTTGTGTGCGAACACATCCTTGCCGCCCTCATCGGGCACAATGAAACCAAATCCCTTGGTCTCATTGTAAAACTTAACGGTACCTGTAGGCATTGAATTTTGGTTGAGCGCGCAAAGTAGGACAATTGCGGCGAAATGATCCACGGACCCACGCTCCGGGACCGGTCCGGGACACTATGGGGGCCGTGGGCAGCGTTGTGCAAAACCTGCGACGTCCGGTAACATGGTCGGCACTTCCACCCTCCTATTTTGCAGCATACCCACTGCCCGATCGAACCCTTCACCATTGCGTTTGTCGCAGCACCGTTCCGCCTCCTTCGCTAACGGCTTCGCGAAAGCACGGCCGCTAATCCCCTGCCCATGGCATTGACACCCTACACCGGTCCGTTCGGGAGACCCGAGCTGATCCACCTGATGCGCCGCACCCTCTTCGGTGTTTCACCCGCCGACCTGGCGCACTTCAACGGGATGACTTTGCAGCAAGTGGTGAACGAACTGCTCACGTTCACCAACAACACCACGCCGCCGCTGAAGGCGTATACCTACCCGGACATCAACAACAACCCGGACCCTACGCTCATCGACACACCGGTGGCCTTCGGCACCACGTGGGTGAACACACCGCAGGACCCGAACATGGTGGTGCCCAATCCGGCCGTGGCGCGTACGATCAGTTTCATCCAGTGGTGGAGCGGTTTGATGGTGCAACAGGACCGCAACCTGCGCGAGAAGCTCACGCTGTTCTGGCACAACACCTTGGTCACCCAGGCTTCCGTGGCCTTCCTGCCTGAATCGCTCTACCAGTACAGCCAGTTGCTGCGCACCCAGGCGAAGGGCAATTTCAGGCAGTTGATGTATGACATGACCATCAATCCGGCCATGCTCTATTACCTCAATGGCTACCTCAACAACGCCTTCGCGCCGGACGAGAACTACGCGCGGGAGGTGATGGAACTCTTCACCCTGGGCGAAGGCACAGGGTACACGGAGACCGATGTGCAGCAAGCAGCACGCGTGCTCACCGGATGGACGATCACTGTGGATCAAGGCGGCAATCCGATCATTCCCACCACCATCTATTACAATTTCCTGCATGATGTGGGGAACAAACAGTTCAGCAGCTTCTTCAACAACACGGTGATCAATGGCGATGCCGGTCCGAACGGCGGGGCCACGGAACTGAACGCCTTGCTGGACATGATCTTCTCCAAGCAGGAAGTGAGCACGCACATCTGCCGCGAACTCTACCGCTTCTTCGTGCACAGCGAGATCGACGCGACCGTCGAAGCGGACGTCATCGAGCCGCTGGCGCAGATCTTCCGCGACAACAGTGCTGCACCGGACCAGATGGGCATCGTGATGAACGCGCTGCTCACCAGCGATCGTTTCTTCAGCAGCGATGTGCGCGGTTGCATGGTGAAGAGCCCCATCGATTACACCTACGGCATGGTGCGACAGTTGGGCATGCCCTTCCCGAACAGCACCCAACTGGAAGCGCAGTACAGTACGTGGTTCGACATGCGCAACATCGCGGCGTACGCCGGGCAGACCCTGGCCGATCCGCCGAACGTTGCCGGATGGCCCGCCTATTACCAGTTCCCGCAGTACGACACCATATGGATGGACGCGGCCAACTATGCGCTCCGCAAGTTGATCAGCGACATCATCTGCTACGCCGGCCTCACCACACCGGCCAACACGTATGAAGCGCAGAGCGCCAACCTGAGCTTCAAGATCGACTTCCCGGCCTTCGTGGCGCAGTTCCAGAACCCGCTCGATCCGAACACGCTGATCGATGAGGCCGTGGAACTGCTCTTCGCAACACCGCTCTCGCAGGCAGTGAAGGACCAGTTGAAGACCAACTTCCTGCTCTTCGGGCAGGCGAGCGACATCTATTGGATGCAGGGATGGGCCGCGTACAGCGCCGATCCGAACACCACCGATCCCTACGGCATGCTGGTGCCCGTGATCCTGCTGAACCTCTTCCTCGACATGCAGTCCGCTGCCGAATACCACCTCCACTAAGCCCACCACGACGATGAAACGCAGAGCATTCCTCCGAAGCACCGGCGCGGTAACCGTGGGCGGCATGGCCGTGCGCGGCTTCAGCAACCCGCTCATCGCGGCATTGGCCAAGAGCACCGCCGAAGACCGCGTGCTGGTGGTGATCCAGTTGTACGGCGGCAACGACGGCCTCAACACCGTGATCCCGCTGGACGAGTACACCCTCCTCTCGCAGTTCCGCAACAGCGTGCTGATCGACCAGGCCGATGTGCTGGTGCTGGGCGGCACCGGCAACGCAACAGGCCTGCACCCATCCATGACCGGCATGAAGGACATGTGGGACGATGGCAAGCTGGCGATCGTTCAAGGCGTGAGCTATCCGGATCCGAACTACTCGCACTTCCGCGCCACCGACATCTGGGAAACCGGTGCGGACAGCAACCAGGTGCTCGACAGTGGCTGGGCCGGCCGCTACCTGAACAACGAATGGCCGAACTACCCGAACGGTTTCCCCAACGCAACGATGCCCGATCCGCTGGCGATCCGTATCGGCGGTGCCGTGGGCGTGGGCTTGCAGCACATGGGCGTGAGCATGGCCGTGGCCATCAACAACACGCAGGATCCCCTGAGCCTCGTGGGCAACATCTACCAGGATCCGGTGAGCGCCGACTGCAAGGGCGAGAAGCTGGACTTCCTGCGCGTGGTGCAACGGCAGGCCGATGAGTACGGCGACGTGATCGAGGCGGCCGCGCAATCGGGCTGCAACATGAGCACGCTCTACCCCACCGGCCTTGCGCCGGGAGCCGCGCTCGGACAAGCGTTGAAGATCGTGGCGCAATTGATCTGCGGCGGGTTGAAGACCAAGATCTACTGGGTGAGCGAGATCGGTTTCGATACGCACGCGCAACAGGTGAGCGGCACCGATCACAGCCTGGGCGTGCATGCCAACCTCCTGAAAGGTGTGAGCGATGCGGTGCATGCTTTCCAGGATGACCTGAACCTGCTCGGCCTCGAGGACCGCGTGCTGGGCATGACCTTCAGCGAGTTCGGGCGGCGCATCGTAAGCAATGGCAGCGGTGGTACCGATCACGGCAGCGCGTTGCCCATGTTCCTTTTCGGCACCAAGGTGTTGCCCGGCATGCTGGGCACCAACCCGGTGATCCCCACCAACACAGGAGTGGACACCAACCTGGCGATGCAGTACGACTTCCGCAGCGTGTACGCGAGCATCCTCACCGATTGGTTCTGCCTGCCGGTGAGCGAAGTGGACGCTATTCTGCTCAACACCTACCAACCTTTGGCGGTGGTGGATCCAACGGGATGTTTGGGCATCGGCATTCACGAAGCGAACCAGACATCGGGCACCAGCTTGCTGGAGATCCATCCGAATCCGTTCACCGAGCGCACCACCGTCACCTTCAACAGCAACGGCGGCCGCGCCATGGTGCAAGTGTTCACCGAGCAGGGCCAGTTGCTCACCACGCTGAAGAACGAAACGCTGCCCATCGGCACGTACACCGTGGATTGCGACCTGGGCCCAATGCCCGCCGGTGTGTACTACTGCCGCCTCCAGAACGAGGGCCTGCAGTCGGTGAAGAGCATGCTGAAGGTGCGCTAGCGCGCAGCAACCAGCAATCGCTTGACGATCGCAGCGCCTCTGTGATCAATGCAGCGCGCCAAGTAGTGGCCTGGCGGCAACGCGACAACCACACTTGGTGCCCTTGAGGTGCTGAGCACTGAACGGCTAGACATGTCGAACACTTCGAGCTTGTTCCACGCTTGCATCCCGAAGGACGTGGCCGAAAGCAGTTCATCCGGCGCCAACAGGATTGTGGTCTCCGATCCGCTTCCTTCGATAGCAGGAATGCCAGTGCCGAGCGCGCTGGAGCCATAGCCCAACTGGAACGCATACGAATTGTAGTCGCCGAAGCCGTAGGCCGATCCCTGGCATCCGCTGGGGCACTCCAGCACGTGTTCGCCCACAGCAACATCATATTGTGCCCAGTACACGCCGGCCACTCCGGTCATCGGCGCCAACTGCGCGCTCACATCCACACCGTCGAGGATCACCACCGGACTTCCCGCCTTGCCTTGCGCCACCACGTTCAGGTAATGCGAGGGCGTCCCTGCACCAGTGAGCGACGACCAGATGGCGCGTTCATCCATCCTGTCGGACGGCTCCAACCACAGGTAGGCCGGATCGCCATTGGCCGGGTTGCAGCTCTGGCTCTCGTTGAATTGGCCCACGGCGACAGGTGCGCTTGCAGTGATCGTGAGCGGTACGGTCACGTAGATATCCGCCACTTGACCACTGTCGAGCAGGTAGTTCGGCTGACCCGTTATCTGCAGCACGTTCCCGTCGCTCGCTGAAAGCACACGCACTTCATCGCCGCCGCGCAACTTGAACGGCACCACGCGGTACTCGCTGCCCCAGCCGGTGAGCGGCGCGATCTGCTGGTACAGGTGATCGTCAGCGCCACTGGTACAGTTCACCCACGCTTGTCGCGCGCCAGCGAAAACGGCCAAGGGCTTGTTGGCATCGAGGCTGCGCACGCGGCTCCCGCTCAGGTCGCCGAAGGCCTGCAGTTGAAAGGTCTGGCCTTCGTCCAACGTAACGGTGAACGGAAGTCCCGGCGGGCGGAAACCGACCGTGAGGATCGCCGGCGTCACCTCGATCACCGTTGAATCCTCCGTGGCCAGCACCACGAACTCCGATGGACTGTTGAAGGTGACATCCTCATGCGCCAGCACCAAGTGATCCGTCCCAAGCCGCTCGATCGGCATGGCCATACTCGCCTCGGAGAAGTAAAGCCGATGGTGGTACGCGTACACACTCACCGGATCATCGGCCATCACGCGGATGCCGAA
>JBATMK010000339.1:0-57291 GCA_049289815.1 Flavobacteriales bacterium | reverse complement strand
ACAAGGATGGGGATGAAGGCGAAATTGCCGTCGGGATCCACATACTTCATCGGGTTGTTGTTCCCGTAGCTGTATCGATTGAAGGCCTGGCTGGAGAAAAGTGATGCAACGAGCTTGTCCGCACTGAGCATACGCCCGTTCACCGGATCGTACATGCGACCGTTCATGTTCACCAAGGCGAAAGGCTCCACGTGCTCGTGGCCTGTGTAGCCACGGTATAACCAAGCCGGACCTGGGGTGATGTTGTCGTAAGTCCAATCGCTGGCGTTGCGCTCCCGGCCCCACGCATCGAAACTCTGCTCACCACTGATACCCCAGAGCATGCCGCTCGCGTGCACCGTTGTCAGGATGCTGCCCAAGTGGTCCTTGAAAACGTAGTGAACGGAGGTCACGCCGTTCACACGCACCAGCATGGCGCACAGCCCGTCGCCCCCTTGCACGTAGTGGATCTCCCGCACTGCGCTTGCACCGACGCTGGTTTGCTTTTCGTACCCGTCCACGTACAACCGTGTCTCCTCCACCTGTCCGGCGATGTCCAGTACGCTCTTGTACCGTTGATGGTCCGGTCCGGAGGAGTAGCGCAGGCCGTAAGCAACACCCCCGACGGTCTCGCTGATGCGGTCCGTCTGGTGATAGGTCTTGTAGGAAACACTTTGCGTCTCCAGATAGTTGATCACTGCCGGAGGTTGGTCCGGTGGTGTGGGATAATCGATATTGTACGCCCCGGTGACTTTGTGTGACGCATACTTCAACTGGCCAACATCGGATTTCACCGTAAGGTTGCCCTTGGTCGCGCCGGGAGTTCCATCGTACTCGAACGGAGTGTTGTAGATGGGGTTGAGGATATTCCCGCCACCATCCACTTCGTTCACCTCGCTACGTGTCAAGCGGTTCAGCACGTCGTAGTCAAGGTCCTCTTTGCGGCCCTTCAGATGGTCCCAACGCCATTTGAGGTTCCCGCTCTGCAGGTCCCAACTCGTTTCGAGGTCCTGGATCCCCACGGATGTGGTCCGCGTGGGGAAGCCATGATCATAGGTCTTCGAGACAGGTGGCAGGCTGCCCATGGCGTACTCCGTGTACTGCCCTTGTCCGTTCAGGACACCGTCGCCGAAAAGCGTCTCCCCGCCGTAGGTCACTTCGTCCACGTTCCCCACGTTGGTGTAACTGTACCCTACGGATAACCCCGAGGGATAGGTGAGCGTGGCCACGTTGTCGAAGCCATCGTAGGTGTACTTCGTGTCGTAATACACTCCATCTATCAACTTGCGCTTCTTGCTCAGCCGCAGATAGGGGTCGGCATATTCGAACACATAAGACGAGCCCAGGCCGGTGATGCGTACCGGGTTACTGTTCACCTTTGTGCCGTTCTTGTAATAGGTCCATGTGGTGGCACCCTCGGGCTCATCGCGCTTTATCCTGCGCCCCATGTTGTCATAGGTGAACTTGGTGACATTGTTTGCTGCATCGGTCTGCTGGACCAACTGGCCGAAGGGGTCGTACACGTATTTGGTGTAGCCCACGTTGGGATCCCAGAGCTTCTCCTGGCGGCCGTAGTCATCATACTCCATCATGGCGGCCGTGCTCCCGTTGAACCTGACACGCCGCACGTTGCCCCAGCTGTCGTGCGAGTAGGTGAGTTCGGCACCGTCGTCCTCCACGCTGAGCACAACACCCGTGGCATCGGTGATCGTGGTCCGGGTCTGCCCGGTGGAAGCGGTCATGACCTCCGTTGCTTCGCCGTTGCCGTTATAACTGTATTGATAGGCGACATCACTGTAGACATCGTTGTTCACGCTTTCGAGGCGGTCGTAGATATCATAGACCCGCTCCAGCGTATTGAAGGGCTCGCCCGCGAGGTGGGATCCGGTTTCGCGTACCACATGTCCGCGGAAATCGTACTGCATCACGCTCTCGGTCCAATCGCCCGACCAGTTCACCTCGCTCCGCTTCATCACCACGCGGCCTTTGGCATCGAAGCCTTCCTCCACAGTGGGCTTGCCCGGATGAACGATCGTGCGTTTGTAGTACTGGTGCGTTCCGGGCACGAAGTCCCAGGAGTAACTTTTCTGGACCGCGAACCGCAGGCTACCGGCGATGTGCGGCACCCAGTACTCCTTCTCGCGCCCGAAGACATCGTACACGAACAACTCCGTCAGCCCATCACTGCTCATCTTGTTCGTTGGCGCGCCCCAGCGGACATCGTTCGCGAAGCGCTCCACCACCGGGACCAAGGTTCCGTTGTCGTTCCACTGGCGGGTGCGCCGCGTCACGTATCTCCCCTTCGTGTCGTACTCAATATCCAGGATGCGGTAGTCAATGGCGGGCAGCGTGGCATGGCCCACGGTCTCCTTCGTTACGAGACCGAACGCATTTCGCACGTACTGGGTCGTTACAGCACCCGGAAGCGCGAGAAAATCGACCACCTTCTTGAGCCCTCCGGTAGTGTTGTCGAATTCCCTGCTCGTACTGCGGCTGGCATTGGGTTGGCCGCTCCGGGTGGCGGTCACGTTGGTCCAGATCAATTTGTTAGGCACCTGTCCCGGGCCGATCAGGGAATAGTTGTTCCAAGTGGTGGTGGTCATGTTTCCACCGCCCACGTTCTCCGTACTGATGACGATGTTGCCGTATGAATCCCACGCATTGTTGATGGTGCTCACACCTCCGCTCAACCCATTGGTGATGGTCGAGGTCATCAGCTGCAGGCAGAAGCGTTTGTCCGCAGGGGGGCCGACCGTAGCGAAGTTGTAGGTGTACTCCGAGTGTGACACCAACTGCATGTCATCGTAGCAGAAGACCTTTTCGTCCACCAGGTTGCCGACGAAGTAGGTCGTATTGATCTCACGCGTCAATTCCGTCCGCTTGTTGAGCCATCCATTGTATGAGATGAGCTTGGTGAAGCCCAGGAACCCGCGACCGGTCCGATGCAATCTTGCGCGTTCGTACTGGTAATGCGTGTCCATGGTACTACCGATACCGTTCGGTTCGGTGACCATGCTGACCACCAGGATCGGCACCTGTGTATAGTTGAGCGGGTACTCGTACACGGGGCCATGGTTATGCACATAAGGATTGCTGAGGTTCTGGTACAGGAATTTCACTTGGTCGCAGAAAGCGTTCGATACCGAATGCAGGTTGCGTTCCCGGCCCATGACACCGAACTGTATCACGGTCACGGTCTGGTTGTAGTCGTTCGATCCGAGGATATCCTGACGCCCATCGCCATTGTAATCACCGACGGTGACTTCATTGGTGTTGCTCGAACTCACATAATAAGCGGGGGCGTGGAACAGCGGCTGCGTGCCATCATGACCATAACCATAGTAGACCTGGCTACGGCGCTCGCCCTCCTGCAAGTAGTGGTGGAAAATGTCAGAGAGACCGTTACCGTCAAGGTCGGCCACGATCATCTCATCGATGTCGTCGTTGTATTCATGGACCGGGTAGAAGCGCGTGGCCTCGAAACCTTGGGCGTAGATGTCGATCGGGGGTTTGCCCGTGAGGATGTACCAGTCCGGTTCATTGCCAGTGTCGCCGGCGTCGTGATCGCGCACCAGATAATCGGTGATGCGGTCCCCATTGAAGTCGCCGGGGAACAGGTCGAAGCGATCGGCCTCGTACTTCCAGAAGAAGTCTCCTGATCTCACCGAGTAGGCAACGTTGGCGTTGTCGATACCGATGGCGTAATACGTGTCGTTCCCGAAATCCCGGAAGACCATCAGTTCGGCCTTTCCATCGCCATTGAAGTCGCCGGTGAGCATCCGGTCGGCATTGTTCAGGGCGCTGGTGAGGAAATTGGTACTGATGTCCAGTTGCGACCAGCTTCCGTCCGAGAACAGATAAGCTTCAGCCGATACCGCTTGATAGGGGTGGTTGAAAACGCAGATCGCGTCCTGTTTACCATCCCCGTTGTAATCACCCTGCTGCATGTAGTTGCCCGGGCGCTTGAAATATGAAAGAGGGGCTGGCGCGTTGTAGGTCACTGGCGCGGCGAACGATGTATTGTAGATGGTGCTGGTACTGGTCATCACCGTGAAGGAGAGGAACTCCCATGCGCCCAGCCCGTCGTTCGACCAATCGTCGCTCGGGTTCGAGGGATAGATGTTCTGATCGAACTGGACATTTGCGATGAGGATGTCGTCACGTCCATCACCGTTCAGGTCGTTGAAATGCATGCCGCGCCAATAACTGTCCATGGCCTGGATCTCGGTAACGCCGGGCAGGTCGTAGTAATAGTTGGCCAGTGTAGAGCCGTTCAGGTACACCCTGAAGTTGTCATGGTAGCGTGCGCCATAGGAGTATTGTACCTCAGCGACAAGAAGATCCCCCACGCCACTTCCGTCGAAATCACCCACGAACACGTCGATGGTGCCTCCTTGGTTCAATTCAACGTCTGTTTCGAAGTAATGCGACCATAGGTTGCCATAGGCGAACTGGGTGGCATTGAACGAGGTTGATCCGTCGGCTCCGGTCTCGGTGATGTCATTGAGGTAGGATCCGCGGTCGTATCGCCACGAGTAGGTAAGGTCGTACCGGCGTACCAAGGCTCCACCTTCCCCCTTCACCTCAATGGTCTTCAGCAGTTTGGTCACACTTGTTGCAGCACCCGGAACGAAGTGCATGTTATCGTCCGTCCGGTCCTGGTAAGTGAAGTACACATTATTGTACGGGGCCATGAACGCGTAGAGGTTGCCCGTATAGCGGATCTCCGTCAGCCAGCTATCGCCACTGTTCCCGGAGTATCTGTAGTCGATATAATTCCCGAATGCATCCATCTTCCGGTTCAAGCGCCAGATCAGCACCGCTTCGCCCGAGGCGGACAGGATCTTGGAATTCCAGTCCAAGCCATACTCAAGGGTCATCCCATCCTTGGTCACAACCCGGAAGAAGTAGAACTCTTCATTGCCGCCACCAACGCTCAACAGTGTCACAGCCGCGAACGAGGCGTTCTCCGTGTCATAGGTGGATCCGACCGATCCATAGCTGCCCGAAGTGCAGACCAGTCGTTGGCCATCCAGAACGAATCGATCTTCCGAGGCGAAGCCGATCGGTGAGGTGGTCCCGTCATGATAAGGATCGCGTCCGGCGCGGGCTATGGCCGATAGGCCGGAGATGTTCCAACCGTAGCCCAGAAAGCCATTGGCCGATCTGGAGTCATACACGATCGCGACTTCCGGCACCATACCATTGGTGCCAGGCGCCATCTGGATCGGTATCGAGTAGGTGGCTGTACCCATCGCGCTCACACCGTGCACACCTAACGTCCCCCCTACGGGCTTGTTGGTATCGATAGCGCGGGCATCAAGGTTTACCTGGGTGTGCTCCGCTGTATACGGCTGTGCCTTGAGCACCGTCGTTCCGACCAGGAATGCGCACAAGATGACGCTCGGGGAAAGTGAATTCGTACTCATCTCAAAAAGGGTTCAGGGTGAACAGAGATAAAAGTTGGATTTCGGAATTCCAAGACCTATGAGCATTGATGTTTTCTATTATGTTTCCTGTTCCATTCACTGAACACCTGAGCCCACCGTTACTCAACCGGCAAAGCTTCGTGAGTACGTTGGGTAGCCTATGAACCCGTTGCGTGGGACCAGGGCGACCCGTGCGTTCGGCATTCCTGTCCATTGGTGAACCCAAGGTGCATCCGCGGTTCTTTCCTGTTCCCCACCTTCGTAGACCCGATACATCGGGATGAGACCGATGAAACACATACGCCCGATCCCCTTCCTCTTCGCCGTTCCATTGATGGCCCACGCCCAACCGGAACTGCGGCCCGAGGCCTTCGCGCCGTTGGCCGGTGACATGGTGGGAGAACTGGAGTACGTGGACTACGGTTCGGGCGCTGTTGCGCGCATACCCGCCACCCTGCGCGTGGAGCCGCTGAGCGAACGCAGCTGGCGCATCACCTTCGGGTACCCCGATGAGCCGCAGATGCTCTCCGTGGACACCCTGGTGCTCTCCAGTGATGGCCGTTTACTGGACGACATGGAAGTGATGGAGGTGAGCGATCCATTGTCGGTCCCTGTTCGCATTGTACTGGAGGAGGAAGGCACCGACAACGATCAACCGGTGCGCATCCGCAAGACGTGGACGATCGGCCCGAACGCGTGCACATTGCAGAAGGAGGTGCGCACGGCCGATGATCCCGGTTTCCGGCATCGGAACATGTACACGTTCACGCGGTAGGTATTCGTGTTGTCGGCTTTGTGCCTGGAACGCCAGCGCACGGCCTATCGCCCCTCCGTGCCTTTGCGGATCACCAACTTGGTGGTTCCGATGATGCCCTCCTCTGTGTGCAGCGTGAGGTGGTAGAGGCCATCGCTCAAGTTGTCGTTGCTCATGTCGACGGTCGTTGTCCCTGAGGTATACCGATCACTCACGATGCGGCCCGCGAGATCGGTGACCGTGATGCGCACAGGCCCTGTTACTGATCCCAGCCCGTTGAGTTGGAAGAGCCCGTTGTTGGGCTGCGGAAGCACGGACAACGTTGCGGCCGTTGGAGCGGCATCCGCCCATCCCGTTTCAGCATCCATGCGGGCGATGTTCAGCGCCAACGTACCACCGGCCATGGTGAAAATGCCGCAGGCGTAGAGTTGGCCTTGGAACCACTCGAAATCCTCAACGCGGTTGTTGAACGAGGGCAAGGTGGTCCATGATGAACCATCCCAAACACGCGCATTCCCGCCAGCGTCCCCGCAGTAGAGCTTACCATTGAGCGAATCGAGCGCCCACACATGCCCGATGTTCGCATAAGTGGGCAGCCAGGTGGTGCCATTCCACTTCATCAGGTTATTGTCCGCATTGCCCTGGGCCGCATCGAAGCCGCCGCCCACGTACAATTCGTTGTTGTACACCACCATCCGTAACACGAAGCCGTTCAGCACACCAAGACCCATGGGGCTCAATGTGCTACCGTTCCACCGGAAGATGTTGTTGAGAGGTTGACCGTTGAAGTCGGTGAACGAACCCGCCACGATCAGGTCGCCCTGGTACTTGGCAAGTGCCCGCAAACTCGGCGCTGAACCCATGGTGATCCAGGTGCCCGCGGAAAGTCTCATCCACGGAGAAACACCAACGGCGTGGAGTTCGCCCTGGTATTCTTCCATCGCATAAACGAAGCCGGGGCCATTCGTTCCCACCACCTGCCAGGACCCGCCCACTTCTTCGATCACTGCAGTGGTGCCGCCTCCCAGACCAGCACCGCAGGAAAGCAGATCACCATCGAAGTCCAGGAAGTTGAGCACATGTACGGTAAACGGGGGATTGGCCGATGACCAAGCGGCGCCATCCCAACGCGCCAGATCGTTGGTGAGCAAGGTGCCCGCTTGGACGAAATCGCCACCCACGTACAAATGTCCATCATGAACATGCATGGCGGAGACCATGGCGTTCGTACCGCCACCCACATCGGTCCACTGCGCGGCCAGTGAAAGGGCGACAATTTGACCGGCGATGAAGGCGATGGTGAAGGGAGCGTTGAGCATGTGTTCCGGAGTTGCGATCAAACCTATACAGGTGGTCAGGGATGCGCTTCATCATTCTGGACGACCAGACCAAGCATTGCGCTGCTCCACACCCCTCTGTGTGCAACTCCGCCCCTGCGACTTCCGGCGGCCTGCGGGCGTGCTTCTACTTTGTTGCTTGCATAGATGTGTACGATCGGGAGGATCGTGGCGTCTACCGGGCATGATGCTGAGAACCATTTGCTTGCTCATGGGTTGGTCGCTGGCCGCGCTTTGCCTGGCGCAGCCCGCCAACGACGATTGCAACGACGCAGCACTGCTGTGCGCGGACCAACCCCTGACGGGTAACAACACCGGAGCCACGGGCTGGCCGGGCTTCTGCAGCGGAACGGGCAACCTGCTCTGGTACAGCTTCACCACCAACAACCAAGGGGGCACCGTTGATATCGCCATCAGCGGGATCGATTGCCCCGCGATCGCCGGCATGGACAACGAGCTGAGCGTGATCGTGCTCAGCGGCGATGGCAGCTGCCTGCCCAACACCTTCAACGCCGAGAGCCCGTGCGTGGCCGATTCGCAGGACTTCGTGCTCACCAGCGATCCGCTGGCGCCCAACACGCAGTACTGGGTGATCGTGGCGGGTGCACAGAACAACGGCGCAACGCAATACGCGCAATGCGATTTCACGGTGAACATTACCGGGCCCGGTGCCGACATCGTGAACGTTGATTTCGACGCGGGCGATGACCTGGAGATCGCCGAGGGCCAGACCGTACAATTGGATGCGTCGGGCGGCACTACCTACAACTGGACACCGAACACCGGGCTTACCGCGGACGACATCCCCGACCCGTTCGCCACACCCAACGAGACCACCTTGTACACGGTGACCACCATGATCGATGGATGCACGTACAGCGATGTGGTGCTGGTGGAAGTGATCCGCCTCATCGACGTGGTGAACACCTTCACCCCGAACGGCGACGGCATCAACGACACTTGGACGATCCGTGACATCGAGGACTATCCGAACGCACGCATCATCGTGTACGATCGCTGGGGCCAGCGCGTGTACAGCACCACCGGCTACGATGAACCGTGGGATGGCACCAACAAGGGTGCGAAACTTCCCACGGCCGCATACTACTACCACATCCAATTGAACAAGCTCGAAGGGCAGGTACCGCCGTTCGTGGGTTGTGTCACCATTATCCGATGAAGGGCTGCAGGAGCAGGAGCAGGAGCAGGAGCAAATGGCTCATTCGCGTGCATCTTATCCTGCTCCTGCTCCTGCTCCTGCCCCTGTCCCCAAAGGCCCAACAGATCAGCCAGTACACGCAGTACGTCTTCAACCACTACAGCATACAACCGGCGGTGGCAGGCAGCAAGGATTGCTTTGATGGGCGGCTGGGTTTCCGGCGGCAATGGGGCGGCATAGATGGGATGCCGGTAACGGCATGGGCCACCTTGCACGGCGCCATCCACAGCAAGAAGCCGTTCGTGAAGAACAAGCACGGCTTCGGGGTGAACATCGAAGCGGATGACACCGGGCCGATCGGCTACACGCACTTCTACCTCGGCTGGGCCTATCATATGCAGATGGGCAAGGACTACATGCTGAGCATGGGCCTCTTCGCCGGCATCAAGCAGTTCAAGCTGGACCTTGGCGAGGTGCGGGTGGACAACCCGAACGATCCGGCGATCACGGCCGACCAGAGCGTGATCGTGTGGCCGGAGATCGCGCCGGGGCTCTGGGCCTACGGTCACAACTTCTGGATCGGTGCCAGCATGTTCGGCACGTTGAACAACAGGATCAAGAACGTAGGCGAGGACAGCCGCTACACACGCCATTACCTCTTGAGCGCGGGCTACCGCTACCGCATCGGCAAGAAGACCGCATTCCTGCCCAGCACGCTGTGGAAGATCAGTCCGGGATCGCCCCTGGCCATGGATATCACCGTGCAGATGGAATGGATGAAGAAGGTGGCTGTGGGCATCAGCTACCGCAATGTGGATGCGATCGCCTTCATGGGCCGCGTCAACTTCATGAAGTACTTCTCGCTGGGCTACAGCTACGACATCACCACGAGTTTGCTGCGGCAAGGGAGCAGCAACACGCACGAGATCATCCTTGGCATTACACCCTGTCCGCCCGACGCGGGCCGCCGAAGTCCGGTGGCCTGCCCCGTGTGGGAATAGAAACGGAAGAACATGGAACGAACTGGCCCCATCCTACTCTCGAGCATCGCATCCGGAACGTTGTTGTTGTGCGCCACGCTGGTGCACGCCCAGGCGATCCCGGACAGGTCGGGACAGGCCCGCTACTGGACCGGCGGCAATGGCAACTGGCAGGATGCTTCCCATTGGAGCCTGCAGCCCGATGGCGCCGGCGGGGCAGGTGCACCCGGAGTGCACGACGATGCGGTGGTCGACCCGAGCGGTGCAGTGGCGGTGTCCATCCCCCTTGATGCCGAATGCAAGAGCCTGCATGTTATCGGCGACAACGGGCAAGTGACCATTGCCGGACTGAGCAGCAGTACCCTGCGCATCGGCGGCGATTGGACGTTGGAAGGGAATGTGATCTGGCAGCATCCGGGCAGCGTGCTGTTGAACGCGCGCGCGGGCGAGCATGCGTTGGCCACCGGCCCTGTGACGCTGCATAGCGATGTGATCGTGGACGGCACCGCGACCTGGTACCTCACAGGTGCCTTGGTGGTCGCGGATGATCGTTCGTTGATCCTGCGCAAGGGAACGTTCCGCACGAACGATCGCGTGATGCAACTGGGCAAACTCTGCTCCGAAGGTCGCGGGGCGAAACGCCTGGATGCGGGTGGTGCCATCATCATGGCCAGGGTGTTCGACGCGGGCAGTTTCGAGGCCGACGTGGATGGCAGCAGCGCGGGGCTGTTGGTGGACAACGAAGCCAAGAGCTGGGACGGACGTGCGATCGATGCCGAAGAAATGCTGCGATCATCGGTGAACTGCGGAACGGGTGCGGGCCAGACGCCTTTCCAAGTGGTGGCCTCATGCACCAGCAACTTCAACGGCTTCTGCACCAGTTGCAACGATGCCTGCGATGGGGCGATAACGGTGAGCATCAACGGTGGCGTCGGCCCGTTCAACATCCAATGGCAGGGCGGACCGAACACGGCGAACTGGAGCGGCCTGTGCGCAGGCAACCGCCTGGTGGTGGTAACGGACCTGGGCCAGGGCGTGGGCTGTTTCGCCAGCGTGAACGTTACCGAGCCGCCGCCGATCAGCGTGCTGTTCTTCGGCCTCATCCCACCGAGCTGCGCGAATTCATGCAACGGTAGCGCCATCACTTTCCCCGGCGGAGGGGCCGGCGACCCGTACGTGTACAACTGGAACAACGGCGCGGAGAGCACGGAGAACCCCACGCAGCTCTGCGCGGGTGTGAACACGCTGGAGATCACCGATGTGAACGGCTGTGTCTTCGATACCACCTTCACCTTGAATGTGCTGCCGATCGCCGTGGTGCCCAGCAGCACCAACGTCACCTGCTTCGGTGCTTGTGATGGAACGGCCAGTGTTGCGGTGACAGGCGGCACCGGTGCGATCACCTACGACTGGTTGCCCGGTTCACCAACGGGTGATGGCAGCAACGCCGTGAGCCAATTGTGCGCCGGCAACTGGAGCGTGCTCATCACGGATGCGAACGGCTGCGACACCACCATCGCGTTCGTCATCACACAACCGCAACCGATCGTCCCGAACGTATCCGTGGTACCCGCCACGTGTGCGAACTCGTGCGACGGTTCCGCGACCGCTGCACCAAGTGGCGGTATCGGTCCTTATTCATTCCTATGGAACCCCGGTGGACAGGTCACGGCCACGGCGAACGGTCTCTGCCCGGGCAATTACACGGTGCTCATCACCGACATCCCATCCGGTTGCGACACGTTGGTCCCGGTAACGATCATTGCTCCAACGCCGATCATCCCCAACCTCATCACCACCGATGCTACGTGCAGCAACGTATGCGATGGCACCGCGAGCAGCACACCTTCGGGTGGGACCCCGGGGTACACTTTCGTATGGACACCGCAGCCGGGCGGCGGACAAGGAACAGGGAATGCGACCGGCCTGTGCCCTGGCAACTACACTGTGCTCATCACCGATGCGGTGGGCTGCGATACGCTCGTTCCCTTCACCATCAATTCGCCTTCGCCGATCATCCCCGACACATCGTGGACGGATGTGAGCTGTGCGACCCTATGCGATGGAACGGCAAGCGCACCCGCGGTCGGCGGAACGGGTGTCCTCATCTATACATGGACGCCGAACGTCACGGGACAAGGCAGCCCGTTCGCTTCGGCGTTGTGCGCTGGCAACTACAGTGTGACCATCTCCGACGGCAATGGTTGCGACACGACAGTGGTCTTCACCATCAGCGAGCCGCCGCCGATCAATGCCCTACCGACGATCACCGATGCGACGTGCAATGGCAGTTGCGATGGTGCGGCGAATGTGCTGGCCAGCGGCGGCACGGGCTCCCTTCAATATGTATGGGCACCGCAACCTGGTGCAGGACAAGGCACAGCGAACGCATCCCAGATGTGCCCCGGTAATTACACGTTGACGATCACGGACGCGAACAACTGTCAGTTGGTGGTTCCCATCACGATCGGTGAACCGTTGCCCTTCACGGTGACGCTCACCATAACACCGGCATCCTGCTCGAACACCTGCGATGGCGCCGTGAATGCGGTTGTCACCGGCGGGACCGGGTCGCCCACCTTCACCTGGACGCCGCAACCGACGCTCGGACAGGGCACTGCGAACGCGAGCGGTTTCTGCCCCGGGCCGGGCACCGTGCTGATCACGGATGCTGCCGGTTGCGATACGCTCATCAACTTCAACATCGATGCGCCCACGCCCATCCTGCCGAACGAAACGGTGGCGAACGTGAGCTGCAACGGTTCGGATGATGGCACGATCATCACAAACCCGACGGGCGGTTCAGGCGGCTCGTACACCTTCCTGTGGGCACCGCAGCCACCGGTGGGACAGGGCACGAACGCCGCGAGCGGATTGGGTGCAGGCACGTGGAGCGTAACCATCTCTGATGGAAGTTGTGACACCACGCTCACTATCGACATCACCGAGCCGCCGCCGTTCGACATCTCCAGCACGATCACCGATGCGACCTGCAACGGCGATTGCGACGGCGCGATAGATGTGGTGGCCTCGGGGGGTATTGGCGTGTTGGACTACACATGGTCGCCGTCGGTAACAGGCCAGGGAACGCCGAACGCCTCGCTGTTGTGCGCGGGCAACTATTCGCTCACCATCACCGATGATGCCGGGTGCGACACCACCCTTGCGTTCGTGATCGTTGGATCGCCGCCGTTGGCACCGGCACTATCGACAACCGTTGCCAGCTGCGGACTATGCGACGGAACGGCCACCATCGATAGCGTTCCCGGTGCGGTCGGTACGATCACATATGATTGGCAACCACCCCCCACCTCGGGGCAGGGCACGGCGAACGCCGTCGGTTTCTGTCCAGGACCGATCACCGTGACGATCACTGACAGCAACGGCTGCGATACCACGTTGGCCTTCGTCATCAACACACCCAGCGGCATCACGGCCGTGACTTCCCAAACGAACGAGACCTGCGCAGGAGAATGCGATGGCACCGCGAGCGTGATCGCCGGTGGCGGACTGCCGGGCTATCAGTATCTGTGGACACCGAACGTCACTGGACAGGGTACACCGAGCGCTTCCGGTCTATGCCCCGGCAGTTATGCGCTCACCATCAGCGATGCCGCGCAGTGCGACACCACGATCGTGTTCGTGATCACCGGGCCGCCGGCGATCCTGCCCAACGAAACCTTCACCAACGAAACCTGCAACGGTCCGTGCGATGGAACGGCAAGCGTGAACCCGAGCGGTGGCAGCGGCGGTGGCTATACCATCCTGTGGAACCCCGGTGGGCAGAGCACGCCCAGCATCACCGGGCTGTGCGCCGGCATCTACACAGCGACCATCATCGATGGCAGCGGCTGCGACACCACGGTCACGATCACCATCCTGCCGGAGCAACCGATCACAGCGGTGGTCAATGTTACCAATGGATCGTGCGCCGGTGAGTGCAACGGTGCGGTAGCTGTTTCCACTTCAGGTGGTACTGCACCATACACCTTCTTCTGGACGCCGGTGCCGCAGAACGGCCAGGGCGATAGCACGGCCACCGGCTTGTGCGAAGGCGGTGGCAACGTGGTGATCACCGACGCCAACGGTTGTGATACCGCCTTGTTCTTCGAGATCTTCAAACCCGGTCCCATCATCCCGAACCTCGCAGTGGAGGATGAGGACTGCACAGGTGCCTGCACCGGCCAAGCGGCGGTGTTCCCCTTCGGTGGAACGGGCACCTTCACCTTCGATTGGCAACCGGGCGGCCAGAACACCAACATCGTGACCGGCCTGTGTGCGGGCAACTACACGGTGACCATCACAGACATGGTGGGATGTGACACGATCGTACCGTTCGTCGTGGCGCCCTTCTCTCCCATCGTCCCGAACTTCAGCACCACACCGGTGAGCTGCGTGGGTGCGTGCGATGGCACTGCGACCTTCGGCCCGACCGGTGGGCAGATCCCGTACAACTACATCTGGGTACCGGTGCCGCCAAGCGGCGATGGACAACCGACCGCAAGCGGGTTGTGTGCGGGTGTATATGTTGTAACGATCATTGATGGCAGCGGTTGCGATACAACGGTGAGCGTCCTCATCACCGGGCCGCAACCCTTCGATCTCGGTGCTACCGAAAGCGACATCTCGTGCTTCGGCTCTTGCGATGGCGAGGTACTGTTGAACGTGACCGGCGGAACGGGTGCGTACACCTACAACTGGAACCCTCCTCCACCGAACGGCCAAGGCGACTCGCTCGCAACGGACCTGTGCGCGGGCGCGATCACCGTGACGGTTGCCGATGCGAACGGCTGCGACACCACAGTGACCTTCACCATCATTGAACCACCGCCGATCGTTGCGAACCCCAGCAGCACGAACAGCCAATGCCAGTTGTGCAACGGCACCGCCAGCGTGAACCCGACGGGCGGCACGGGCTTCCTGTTCGTAGCGTGGATCGACGCGAACTTCAACCTGATCGGCTTCGGCAATACGGTGGACAGCTTGTGCGCCGGTGTGTACATCGCCAGCATCGCCGACCAGAGCGGCTGCCTGCTGCAACAAGCGGTTGCGGTGAGCGACAGCGATGGCGAAATACTGACGATGGTGGATGGCATCACCACCTGCCCGGACAATTGCGACGGCACGGTGGAAGTACAGTTCAACTGCAGCCAGCCGCCTTGCGTGATCTCGTGGTTCAACGACAACGGCTTCCCGATCTTCCAGTTCGGCAATTCGGTAAGCAACTTATGTGTGGGCACCTACTACGCGGAAGTGACCAACGGGCTCGGTTGTGTGAGCGTGGATACCGCCGTGGTCGCATCGCCCACGCCCATCGTGGCCAATATCAGCACCACACCGGTGACCTGCGCCGGCGCCTGCACGGGCACCGCGACTTCCGGACCGACCGGTGGCGTGCCACCATACGGGTACAACTGGGGACCCGATCCGATCACCGGCGATGGCACACCGCAGGTGACCGGCCTGTGCGCCGGAGTGTACACACTGGTGATCACCGACTTCATCGGTTGCGATACCACTTACACCCTCCTCATTACCGAACCGCTGCCGCTGGCGGTGAACGCGGTGCAGACCGGCCTTTCCTGTTCCGGTGACTGCGACGCGAGCATCGTGACAACGGTGAACGGCGGCACGGGCAACTACACGTACGACTGGACACCGGATCCGTCCAACGGCGACGGCACGAACAGCGCGTTCCTACTATGTGCAGGTACCTATGACCTGACCATCACCGACGGGAACGGTTGTGACACGACCATGACGTACATCATCGCCGACCCGGCTCCGCTCACCCTGAGCATCGCCTCCACGCCGAGCCAGTGCCAGATCTGCAACGGAACAGCAACGGCCACCGCCGGTGGTGGCACGGGCGCCATCGCGATCACATGGACCCTTGGCGGCGTACCGATCGGCAGCGGCCCGGCACTCAACAACCTCTGTTCGGGCGTATACACCGCAACAGCAACCGACGACAATGGCTGCAGCATCAGTGCTGCGGTGGTGATCGTCGACAGCGGTGGTGAAGTGCTGACCATGGTCGATGGTGCTGCGGGTTGCGCGGGCGAATGCAGCGGCATCGTGGGCGTGCAGTTCATCTGCACGGTGCCCTCGTGCATCATCAACTGGTACGACATGCTGGGCAATGATCTGAACCAGAACGGCCAGATCAGTGTGGACAGCCTGTGCCCCGGCAGCTACATCGTGGTGGTGACCAATGGCGACGGTTGCACCAGTGCCGACACGGCAACGGTGACCGAACCCAGCGGTATCACACCGAACATCAGCAGTACACCGGCAAGCTGCGCCGGTGCTTGTGACGGCACTGCGACATCGGGACCGATCGGCGGTGTGCCCGGCTACACCTTCGATTGGGGACCGGATCCGATCACAGGCGATAGCACGGCGCAGGTCACTGGATTGTGCGCAGGTGTTTACACCGTGACGATCACGGACGCGACCGGATGCGACACAACAGCTTCGGTGCTCATCACTGAACCGCTCGCGTTGACGATCACTGCCATACAGGAGGATGTCTCGTGCAATGGGGCATGTGATGGCAGCATCACAACAACCGTAACAGGCGGCACCGGTCTGTACACCTTCGATTGGAACCCGGATCCGCCGAACGGCGATGGCACGGGCATCGCCATCCAGCTCTGTCCCGGGAACTACGATCTCACCGTGACCGATGAGAACGGTTGCGACACGACGGTGACATACACGATCACGGAACCGCAGCCGCTCACGCTCACGAGCGCCAGCACGGCGAGCCAATGCCTCGTATGCAATGGCACGGCCGCCGTGATACCCGCTGGCGGCACCGCACCCTATACGTACTCGTGGACATTGAGCGGCGCGTTCTTCAGTATCGATAGCGCACTGGTGGATCTCTGCGCGGGATTCTACAACGTAACGGTGACCGATGCCAACGGCTGCACTGCGGCATTGTTGGTACCCATCAACGATAGCAATGGCGAAGTGCTCACGACCATCGATGGGTTGACGACCTGTCCGAACACCTGCGACGGTGTAGCAAACGTGCTCTTCAACTGCGGTGTGATCCCATGCACCATTGAGTGGTACGATGCCTTGGGCAATACATTGAACGAACCGAACACGCTGAGCGTGGACAGCCTGTGCGTGGGCTCCTACCTCGTGCAGGTGATCAATGGCGATGGCTGCATGAGCATCGACACGGTGAACGTGATCTCTCCCGATCCGATCGTGCCGAACCTCAGCAGTACGCCTGTTCCTTGCGCGGGTGAATGCCTGGGCACCGCCACCGCTGGCCCAACGGGCGGAAGCGGGACCTACACCTTCGACTGGGGTCCGGATCCGATCACGGGTGATGGCACGCCACAGGCGACACTGCTTTGCGCGGGCGTCTACACGGTGCTGATCAACGATGGGTTCTGCGACACAACAGCGAGTGTCCTCATCACCGAACCACCGCCATACGCCATCAGCGCGGTGGTGGACAGCACATCGTGCAACGGAGCATGCGATGGTGCGATCACCATTGACGTACAGGGCGGCACCGGTGCGTACGTGATCGATTGGAGCCCAGACCCGATCAACGGCGATGGCACGACTTCCGTGATCGACCTCTGCGCCGGTGACTACAGCGTGAGCATCACCGATGCCAACGGTTGCGATACCGTCCTCACATATACCGTGGAGGAGCCCGATGCGATCACGACGATCCTCGCACAAACCGACAACGCTTGCTTCGGCGATTGCCAGGGAACCGCCGATCTGCAGATCAGCGGTGGCACACCACCCTATACCAACACATGGCTGCTCGGCGGCAACGTCATTGTCACCGACACCCTCAACGTGAACAGCCTGTGCGCCGGTGACTACACGGTGAACATCGTGGACGCGCATGCGTGCACCAGCACCGTCAACTTCACCATCACGCAAGGAGCTGCGATCGTTCCCGGCCTCACCTTCATCGGTGAAACATGCAACGGACCCGGCGATGGCGAGGCGCATATCATACCGTCAGGAGGTAGTGGCCCATTGATCTTCGACTGGGATCCCGATCCGGACAACGGGGACGGCACGGTGGACGCCTTTGGACTTGACGCGGGCAACTATACGATCACGATCACCGACTCGCTCGGCTGCGATACCGTGGTACCCTTCACCATCATTCCCTTCCAGCCGATCCTGCCGAACGAGACCGTCACACAAGTGCAGTGCAACGGCGATTGCAACGGCACCATCGTGCTGTCGACGACGGGCGGGTTCGGCAATTACACTTACGATTGGACCCCGGACCCAGACAACGGCGATGGCACCAATAGCGCCACGGGCTTATGCGTGGGGGGCATAACTGTGCTGATCAGTGATGCACTGGGCTGCGACACGCTCGTCAACTTCAACATCACCGAACCACCTGCGCTTGCGGTGAACGTGGACCAGGTGGTGGATGCCCTGTGCAGCACGGCCAACGATGGCAGCATCACCATTACGGTCAGCGGCGGAACGCCCAACTATGGGATCAGCTGGAGCGGTCCGAACGGCTTCGGCAGCACCAGCGAGGATATCGCCGGCCTTGCGCCGGGTGTGTATACGGTGACCGTGCTCGACGCGAACAACTGCGAAGCCAGCGCGAGTGCCACGGTGGGCGCCATCACAACGGTGGATGCGAACGCGGGTGCGGATATCACCGCGTGCAACAGTGATGCGATCGTGCTCGACGGAAGCGCGAGCATCGGCGCCACCACCTACACCTGGACCGATCCCCAGAACAACATCGTGGGTACGAATGCGCAATACACGTTGCCCACATTGTCCGCAGGGAGCTACACGTACACGCTCACCATCAGCAACGGACCATGCTCGGACAATGACCAGGTGATCGTGACGATCCTCGCCGCACCCTTCGCGGATGCCGGGCCGGACATGAGCATCTTCCTGCAACAGACCGCTATGATCGGTGGCAACCCAACCGGCCCGCCAGGCAGCACGTACAACTGGCAACCGGATTCTCTGGTGAATAACGCATCGCTCGCCAACCCGACCGCCGATCCACCGGCCACCACATGGTTCGTGGTAACAGTGACGAACCAGAACGGCTGTAACAGCATCGACAGTGTGCTGGTGATGGTGATACCGGAGATCGTCATCCCGACCGGGTTCAGTCCGAACGGGGACGGCGTGAACGACGGCTGGCAGATCGACCTCATCGACCGTTTCCCGGATTGCACGGTGGAGATCTACAACCGCTGGGGTGAACTGCTGTTCGAGAGCGTCGGTTACGCTGAAGCATGGGACGGCACCTACAACGGTGGCGAAGTGCCCATCGGCACCTACTACTACGCCATCGAACTGAACCATCCCGACTTCCCCGAACCGTACACCGGACCACTTACCGTACTCCGCTAAACCTGAACGACCATGGCGATCATGAAAAACCAGTTGGCAGTTGGCAGGAGTAACGTTCTTCGCCCGCTCCTGCCCTTGCTCCTGCTCGTGCCCCTCTTCTCAGCGGCGCAGCAACTGCCGCAGTTGAGCCAGTACGCGTTCAACGACTACGTGCACAACCCGGCCGTTGCCGGTAGCCGCCCGATGTTCGAACTACGGAGCAGCCACCGCAACCAGTGGATGGGCATCCAGGATGCTCCACGGACGTTCACCCTCAGCGCCATCACGCCGTTGGGCCGCAAGTCAGGGTTCGGAGGCTGGATCTACACCGACCACACCGGACCGACACGTCGCACAGGTATGCAGTTGACCTACGCCTACCACATGAACCTGACGGCGGACCTGAAGCTGTCGCTCGCGTTGAGCGCTGGACTGCAGCAATTCCTGATCGACGGCAGCAAGATCACGTTCCACGATGCCAACGAAACGGTGATCGACGATCAGGTGCGCGGGCAGATCCTACCTGACTTCGCCTTCGGCGCGTACGCTTATCACGCGAAGTATTGGGTGGGTATCAGCCTACCCCAGATCGCGCAGAACAAGGTGTACTTCTTCGACACGCAGACCAGCACCCTCAACAAGTTGGAAGACCATTACATGCTGATGGGCGGTTACCGCTGGGCGCTGAACGAGGACATCGTGCTGGAGCCGCAAGCCCTTGTGAAATACGTGAGCCCGGTGCCGCCCAAGATCGACCTCACGGCAGTGGCCAAATACCGCAACCAGGTCTGGCTGGGGCTCACCTGGCGCAGCAGCGATGCGATCAGCGTGATGATCGGCGCCACGCTGAAGAACACCTTCCAGTTCGGCTACGCTTACGACATCACCACAACAAACCTCAACAAGTACAGCAACGGCACGCACGAGGTGATGCTTGCGGTGCTCTTCAACAAGGAGCGTCCGGCAGCCAAGGCGAAGGACGTGCCCGCGAGCGGTGGTGGTGCGGTGCCCGCGATGCCTTGACCCGGGTATCCAATAGCCTTCGCAGGTGATGCGACCGGACAGGTCGCAGGCTTGCATGGGCGATCCTCATCCGCACCGGTTGAGGCGGAAAGCACATACCGTGATGGTACATTCGACCTTCCAGTGATCGTATCATGTCCACGACCGAAGAGTTGCGCGAGGCCATTGAATGGGGCCGCCGGATGATCATCGAAATGGCGTCCGGGTTCGGGCCGGCTGTGGCCTGGAGTGATGATGAAGTTGCGGCGCATGAGTCCAGGATGAAGGAATCGATGGTCTTCGATAATGAATTCGCCTTCACGATCGATACCCGCATTTGCGATTACACGTTCCGCCACGGTGTGCAACGCGCCCTCGGTCTGCGGGATGATATCAGCATGGGGGAGTTCATGGAACGCATGCATCCCGATTACTTCATCATGTTCCAACGGTGGGCCGGAGCAGCGTACAAGACCACGCAGCGGTTCAAGGAAAAGTCCAAACCATTGGGCCAGTCCTATCGCATCATGATCCCCTTGAAGAGCAGCGATGGAAAATATCTGCAGGTGATCCAGTGCTCCACCATGCTCCAAGCGGACAAGGACGGGAACATGCTCAAGTACTTCAACAGGTATTACATCAGCCACCGCGCATGGGACTATGCTCCCTTGAGGCCGGACTTTTTCGAGGGCCGGGACCCGAACGAGGAGTGGAGTCTATCGATGAACATGGAGGTGGCCAAGGGGATCAGCGAGAACTTGTTCAAGGCAAGTGAGGAACGCGTGCTGCGCCGGTACCATGACCTCACCATCCGAATGAACGGCGGGTCGGAGCCCACAGGCGATTGGGTACAACCCAAACTCGAGGACGTGGCAGTGGAACTGGACACCAACTTGGAGAACATCCGGCACTACCGGAAGGAGATCCTTCGCAAGTCGAACCTCTACCTGGAACAAAGCTTTGAGAAACTCGACCAACTCTATGTGGAGTTGAGGCGGCTGGGCTACTTCGAGGATCGCCCGACCAAGGCGGCATAGTGGCCGTGGACGCGGGTTCGTGCAATTTCACGCAGATACTTCCCCACGGGGAATGGAAGGGGCCGATAACGTTGCGCCGATAGCGGGAATGAACCCCCGCAGCCACCCAACGCAAAACCCTGTCCACCATGAAAGCCCTATTTGCCTCCTGTGCATTCGCGATATGCACAATGACTGGCACTGCCTCCCAACTCCACATGGACCTGTACGACCTGGTATCGAACGCTCACATTGTGGTGGTCGGTACATGTGATCGGATCACTTCACAGCAGGATCCCACGCGTCCAGGCATCGTCGGCACGCATGTGTACTTCCGGAACGTGGAAATGATGAGGAACAACACCGCGTGGGAGGTGGACCTGAACAATGGGCTCGACATCGACTACTTGGGTGGTGAGGCGGACGGAGCATACTTGGGTGTGAGCGACATGCCCAACTTCCGCATCGGCGAGCGCTACCTGTTGTTCCTGCTGCACGACGGAACGAAGTACATATCCCCGTTGGTCGGGGGGATGCAGGGGCAGTACCGGATCCTTCAGGACGAACGTACCGGCGAACAGTACATCCTGAACATGGGCGGCCATGGCTTGGTGGAAGTGCTGGATGGGAAGTTCATCAACACCACGCAACCGGTGGAAAGGGTCGTTGACGGTACGCCTCATTTCCTCCCGGCGCCCGTGGATCCACTGACCGAGGATCTCACCCAGGATGATCCCATCGTCGGTGGAGAGGAGGGATCCGGGTCCCTGCTTCCGCTGGCCGCGTTCGCAGCCATCGTTCACAGCGTGATCTTCACCGAACCCAGCCTGCACAGATGGATGCATGCAGGCTTGCCCACGCCGAGCTTGCCGATCGGAACCAGAGGGCCAAGCGCCCCGGCTCCTCAACGCACCCCGCGAGGTCCATTAGGAGCTTGCCAGTACCAGGAAGTGTACATCTGGTTCGAAGAGGTACCCACCAACTGGTGGTCTTACCCGATCGACGATAACTCCAAGGGGATCTGGGATGTCCATATGAACATCTATTCCGACACATCGAACCCTGATGATGGAACTTGGGCGGCCAACAACGGTGAATCGGAGATCTGCGGCTGGCCATCCAACAGCGCGATCTATGGTCAATACGGATTCTCATGGGGAACCTATATCGGCGTTTGCTTCACCAACGGGAGCAGCGCGTGCGGAGAGATCACTGAATCGGATATCGCCTTCAACCCCGACTACGCGTGGACGGATGATTGGAATGTGGCATACACCACCACCGCCATCAACTACCGGAGCGTGGTCATGCATGAGCTGGGGCACAGCTGGGGCTACCAGACCGGCTCCAATTATTCAGAGTCGTACGACTACGGCTATCCCTCGGTAATGCAGGGTTATTCCAACGACTTCTGGGAGGATGGCAAAGAGATCCACTCCCGCGATGCGGAGATCTACCGGAACCTGTATGATAGCCAGACCGCTGTACGGGATGTTGACGACATGGGTGTGGAGAGTTACCGCGCCACCACGGGGACAGGGTTGGTGAACAGTTACCCAAGTGACTACGTGGTACAAACCGGCGGTACTGTGAACATTACGCCGATCACCGTGGAGAACAACTCGGAGGACGCCCAGAGCTACGTTCACCTGCGCTTCTATCTCTCGACGAACAGGACGCTGTCTTCGGGTGACTATCTGGTGGAGGATTTCGCCCTTGGCACCCGGTCAGCGGAGTCCAGGCTGATCGACAACTATGTTCTGGACCTGGACGGTGTGCCGGCGGGGGTTTACTATGTCTGCGCTCGTGTATCCATCAGCGGATACGATCCCGATGACAGGCCCGCGAATGACATCACGTGGTCCACGTACACGATCACCGTCACCGGCGGTGTTGGTATTGCGGAAACCGGAAACGCGCCGGAGCTCGGCGTCTTCCCGAATCCAGCGACCGATATCGTTCAGATCATATTGCCCGAAGGTGTTGGAGAATACGAGATGATGCTCGTTGATGCGGAAGGCCGCGTGCATCAGCCAACGGCAGCCATGAGTTCACTACCGACCATGGTATCGCTAGACATGTCCGGCATGGCAGCAGGTGTATACACGGTGCGGTTGAGCGACCGCGAAAAGGGCCAATTCCTGGCTCGTTTGGTGAAGCTCTGAACGAGGGCGCGCGCATCCACTTGAACACGGAACCAGCAACATGAAAAACCTGCATCCCACGTCCCGCATCGCGACAATTTGCATCGGGATCTTCCTTCTCACTTCGTGCAAGAAAGACGAGTCTTATGTGGTCTTCCGCAACAACTCAGTAACCAACTCAACCTATAACGTGGTGTGGGATGGCAACGTGATCACTACACTCTCGCCCTTCACCTCAAGTGAGAAATTCACGGTGGAACCCGGTTCGCACACGCTTGTATTCAAGAAAAGCAATACCGGACTGAATGCCTGCAGCCAGAGCACGCCGTCCCTCAGCAAGGAGGAGAGCGTGGAACTGAGTTGCGGGGGTTAGTCCCGGTCTTCATGTGGAAGACCTTGCTGAAATTCCCAGGTACAATGACCGGGCCCGGGAGGATCAACGGCGCTGGCCCCCAAGCCGGTCAATTGCTTCTTCTTCCGTGCTGAAAATGGCGTAGGGCACGGGGCTTGGGAAGTATGCGAAGAACAACCGCGTGAAGCGCTCGTTGTGTGCGTTGCGCACCACCCAGGCCAACGAGATCGTGTGCTGCTCCACGGGGCGGCCACCATAGTGGTCGGTGGTGATCATGTTCAGGTCGAAGTCCAGCTCATCCGCCGGGAACACGATCAGCACATGGTTACGGGCCTCGCGGCCCAGCTCGTCGCGTACTTCGAGGATGGCCGATATGCCTCCTACACTGAGCACGCAGCCCGGATGGAAACGCACTTCCACCAGATCCGATCCGGTGCGTTGCACGGTGGCGATGGGCGTATGGACCAGTGGAGAAGGAGCTGTACTGTTCACAGCCGCAAGAGTAGTTGTGCCCGGAATACACGAAAACGTCAGTTGGGCGATGCTATGAACAGCGCCATCCGTTTCGACCAATCGGGCCGGAGCGCCGACAGAACATAGGCCGGCAGAGCTGAACGAATTCCCATGATCGTTGGCACTGCGGGCCGTTGCCTTCAATACCGAACGCGGGTAGGCGACCATTGCTTCAACCCCACGTCTTATCTACAACGGGCGCGGTAGCTCGCTAACTTGCACCCCCTTCTTACCAAGGCCGTTTCCTGTGATCGAATTGAACGCGCATTCGTACCGGGCAATGCACTTGAAAGGGCTGGCAGCAGCCCTTTCGCTGGCTTTGGCGCCCGGCAACGGGTGCGCCCAGACTTTCCTGATCAGCGACGGGCCCAGCATCAATAGTTGCACGGGCAATTTCCAGGACAGTGGTGGATCGGGAGGTGACTACGGCAACAGCGAGAACTTCACCACGACGCTCTGTCCAACAGGCGGCTCGGGCAGCGGTCTCCCCTCCTCGGTCACCTTCATTTCCTGGAACGTACAACCGCTGGGGATCTTTGACCAGTTGGTGATCCATGATGGCCCCACCACCGGTTCCCCGGTGCTGGCCACCGGATCGGGCTTGATATCACTGGCCGGGCAAACCTTCATGGCCACGGGCCCCACCGGTTGTCTCACCTTCCATTGGACCAGCGATCTGCTGATCGCGGGTGCCGGTTGGAACGCGAGCATCAACACCGCTCCGGATGCCGGGGTGAACGGCTCGGCCACGGTGTGCAGCAGCAATGGGCCTTTCAACCTGTTCAACTTCCTTGGTGGTACACCCGATACAGGTGGTTCTTGGACCGCACCAGGGGGTGGGGCGCACAGCGCCACGTACAACCCGGCGGTGGATAGCGGTGGCGACTACACCTACACGGTGAGCGGCGGTAGTGCCTGCAGCGATGCAAGCGCCATGGTCACGGTGATCGAGAACGCTGCGGTTTTCGCCGGCGGCAATGGAAGCATCAGCGTATGTAGCAGCGAAGCAGCGTTCAACCTGTTCGGGCAACTGATCGGAACACCTGACAATACGGGCGCATGGACGGGTCCTGGCGGCTCGGCGGTGAGCAACATCTACACCCCCGGCACGAGTGCCCCTGGGGTATACACCTACACAGTGGTGGGCCAACCCCCATGCCCCAATGCAACGGCCACTGTAACGGTAACGGAAACCCCAGCAGCGAACGCGGGCACTGACGCGAGCTATTCCGTGTGCAGCAATGCGGCCAACTTCACCATGCGCCTGCAGTTGGGTGGGTCACCGCAAGTGGGTGGCACATGGACCAGGCCCGGCGGCACTGCGCACCCGTCCCAAACCTTCGATCCAGGGGTTGATCCACCGGGTGATTGGACCTATACCGTGGTTGGCACCGGACCCTGCACCAACGCGAGCGCCGTGCTTTCGATCACGGTGGTGCAGGAGGCCGACGCCGGTACCAATGGAACCGTGACCGTGTGCAGCACCGATGCCGACGTGCTGCTGTTGGATGAACTCGGTGGAAGTCCAGGTAACAACGGCACATGGACCGCCCCGGGTGGCGGGGCCTTCGGGGGCACTTTCGATCCGGGCACGCATGCCCCGGGGGTTTACACCTATACGGTGCCGGGCCAAAGTCCTTGCGCGGATGATGTGAGCACGGTTACGGTAACGGTGAACACCGCACCGAACGCCGGCGGCAACGCAAGCATCAGCAAGTGCAGCAACGACCCGGTGTTCAGCCTGTTCAACACGCTCACCGGCACACCAGACCCCGGCGGCACGTGGAGCGGGCCGAGTGCCACCACCGGGAATTTCAATCCAGCGACGATGTTGCCCGGCGTGTACACCTACACCAAGACCGGCGCCGCTCCTTGCAGCCCCGCCACGGCCACAGTGACGGTGAGCGTGAGCACCGCGCCGGATGCGGGTGGCAATGCAACGATATCGGTATGCAGCAACAATGCTGCTTTCAGCCTTTTCGCGCTGCTGACCGGAAACCCCAACAACAACGGAACATGGACCGCGCCGGGCGGCCTAAGCCATGGCAGCAGTTACGACCCATCCACGGACGGGCCAGGCGTATACTCCTACACTGTACCAGGCGTGGCGCCGTGCGCGAATGATGTGGCCACAGTAACGGTGAGCGAAACCGCAGCACCGAATGCGGGCACCAACGGCACCCTCACGATCTGCAGCAACGGCCCCATCACCCCGTTGATCAATTCACTGGGCGGCGCCAGCCCGGGTGGCTCATGGACCAAGCCGAACGGTCTGGTGCACCCCCCGGGCAACTATGATCCGTCCAATGTCAACCACCCTGCGGGTGTGTACACGTACACGGTGCAAGGCAGTGGCCCATGCGCCGATGCGCAAGCGACAGTAACCGTAACGGAGAACCCGGCCGCGCGCGCCGGTTCCGATGGAACGACCACGGTATGCAGCAACAGCGCGGTGTTCAACTTGTTGACGGTGCTGGGCAACAATCCGGGCGGTTCGGGGGTTTGGACAGCACCCGGTGGTGGCCCGAGCAATGGCACCTTCACACCAGGAACCAGTACTGCCGGACAGTACCGTTATGTGGTAACGGGCTTGTTCCCCTGTGTGAACGACACGGCCTTCGCAACGGTGAACGTGGTTCAGCCACCGAACGCAGGAACCAACGGAGCCACAACCGTATGCAGCAACAGTGGCACCTTTTTGCTGGCCACATTCCTCGGTGGAAGTCCACAAGGAGGTGGCACATGGCGCAACCCGATGAATCAAGTGGTGCCGGGTGGCGATTATGTCCCGGGCACGAGCCAACCAGGCATTTACACCTACACGGTAACAGGTACCGCACCGTGCGCGAACGAAATCGCAGTGGTGACGGTAACGCAAGTGGATGCGCCCGATGCCGGGGGCGATGACTCGCGCACTGTTTGCGACAACATGCCGGCGGTGAACCTGTTCAACGAACTGAACGGCACGCCTGATCCAGGTGGCACATGGACAGGTCCGGGAGGTAGCCACAACGGAACCTTCATACCGGGAACGGATCCACAGGGTGTGTATACCTATACCGTGGCAGGCACCGCGCCCTGCGCCAACGACCAGGCCACCGTGACCATGACGGTGAACCTTGCCCCCAACGCTGGTGGGGACGGCAGCATGACGGTTTGTGAGGATGTGGCTTCAGTGAACCTCTTCGATGCGTTGGTGCCACCCTATGATGCTGGAGGCACTTGGGAGGATGTCGATAACTGCGGACAGCTCAGCGGGAACACGGTCACCACGGGGGCACTTAATCCAGGCACCTATCATTTCCGGTACGAGAAGGACGGCGGTGGCATGTGCGGCGATGATGAAGCAATGGTGGTGTTGACGATCGTGCAACAATTGGAAGCGGGTGCGGACGGGATCGCCCCGGCATGCGACACGGAAACGAACGTTGATCTCTTCGATGGATTGAACGGTACCCCACAGGCGGGTGGAACCTGGACACAGTTGAACGGTACCCTGTCGCTCACTGGCGGCTTCTTCAATGCCACGGTGAACGGCGCTGGCACGTTCCAATTCAAGTACCTGTTATCGGGCACTGCGAGTTGTGATGCGGACAGCGCCATCGTTACGGTGAACGTGACCGATGGCCCGAACGCTGGTTCCAACGGGGTGGCCAGCGTATGCAGCAATGACGCACCGTTCCAGTTGGGCACCCTGCTGGGCACCCATGACAATGGTGGATCGTGGACGGGTCCGAGCACGACCACCGGGAACTATGATCCGACGACGATGTTGCCGGGCACATACACCTATACGGTGAACGGCACACCTCCTTGCCAGGCCGATCAGGCCACCGTGCAAGTGAGCGAAACAACGGGACCCAATGCCGGCCAGAGCGATGTGATCTCCGTGTGCAGCAACAGCCCCGCGTTCAGCATGCGCGATGAGCTCAACGGCACACCTGCGACCAACGGGACCTGGGTGGGTCCGGGCGGGCAATCGGTGAGCAACACCTTTGTTCCCGGCGTGAGCCCACAAGGACTATACACATACACGGTAAACGGCACTCCGCCATGCGGTCCTGCCTCCGCAACGCTCACCATCACCGTGAGCACGGCACCCTTCGCCGGCAACGACGCCACCTATTCGGTTTGCAGCAGTGGTGCGCCGTTCGTCATGGTGGACCAGCTCGGTGGGAATGCCCAGTTCGGCGGGGCATGGCAGGACAGCACGGGTGCATCCTTCGTCAATGTCTACGATCCAGCCCAGCATGATCCCGGGTTGTACACGTACGTGCTAACGGGGTTGGCGCCCTGTGTCGCGGACACTGCCACGTTGGAGATCTTCGAGAACAACGCCTCCGATGCCGGGCAGAACAATGCGATCAGTGTGTGCGCCAACGGAGGCAGTGTGGATCTGCTCGATTCGCTGGGTGGCACGCCGGACAACAACGGCACATGGACCGCTCCGGGCGGCGGAAGTTTTGGCGGCACGTATGTACCGAGCCTGCACGCACCTGGCACATACACGTACACCGTACCCGGGCAGTTCCCTTGCACAAGCGATGTGAGCACCATTGATGTGGAGGAGAACCCCGCGCCCAATGCGGGTACGGGCACCAGCATCGTGGTGTGCAGCAACCAGAACTCGTTCCTCCTCTTCTCGCTGCTCACCGGCAATCCCGGTCTGGGCACATGGACCGGGCCAGGTGGTGGGTCCTTCAACGGTCTTTTCCTTCCGGCGAGCAGCACACCGGGTACATATACCTATACGGTTGCGGGTCTCTCTCCATGTGTACCGGCCACCAGTACGGTGACCGTTACGGTGAACACGGCCCCGAACGCTGGACAGGACGGAAGTCTCACAGTGTGCAGCACCAGCGGCTCGGTGAACCTCAACACCGTGATCACCGGTGAACAAAGCGGTGGAACCTGGACGAGGCCAGGTGGCACCAGCCACAGTGGCATACTGCTCCCGGGTTCCAACCCGGCCGGTGTATATACCTACACGGTCGCCGGCCAATCCCCCTGCGTGGCCGATCAGAGCACGGTGCTGGTAACGATCAACGCGGCAGCGAACGCCGGCATCAATGGCGACACCATTGTTTGCGACACGTATCCCCCCTTCGGGCTCTTCGGTCTGTTGAACGGTAACCCGGCAACCGGCGGCAACTGGACCGATCCGAACAGCATCAGTAACCCCGGCTTCTACATACCGGGTTCCAGCGCCGTGCCCGGAGTGTACACGTACACGGTCAATGGCGTTGCGCCGTGTGCTGCCGCTATGGCCACCGTCACGGTGATCCAGAACAGCGCCCCCGATGCCGGTGGCAACAACACGGTGACGGTCTGCAGCGATCAACCCTCATTCCAATTGCTCACGCAATTGACGGGCAGCCCGGACAACGATGGCGACTGGACGGATCCAGGCAGCGACCCCTTCAACGGGCTTTACGTACCGGGCACTTCAGATGAGGGTACGTATACCTATTTCCTCGATGGTGATACCCCATGCCCCAATGACCAGAGCACGGTAACGATCATTGAGAACGAGGCACCCGATGCGGGCATCAGTGCGGCCATATCGGTGTGCAGCGATGAACCGGCCTTCCTGTTGATCGATCGCCTGGACGGCACTCCTTTCGGCGGTGGAACTTGGAGCAGTGGCAATGGCCTCTTCACACCCGGCACCAGTCCTGCGGGCACGTATACCTACACGGTGAACGGCGTGTTCCCTTGCGGAACGGCCCAGGCCAGCGTGCAGGTAACGGTGATCCCGGCGGCGAATGCCGGCAGCGACGGGTCGGTGACCGCATGTGTGGATGATCCGGGTATCGATCTCTTCGCGCAACTGAACGGCAACCCGGTGTTAGGAGGTCAATGGAGCGACGATGACAACACCACCCAGCTGAACAACGGGGTCTTCGATGCTTCGGGCATCGCGCCAGGGTTCTACGATTTCACCTACACGGTGCAGGGCGCCGGGCCATGCGCCGACGATGTCGCAACAGTGACGGTGCAGATCGTGAACGCCTTGAACGCGGGTAACAATACGCAGGCGGATGTATGCGATAGCGAGACCAATGCCGACCTGTTCGCCTTGCTCAACGGCAACCCGCAAGCAGGGGGTACATGGGTGGACGTGGACAACAGCGGCGCGATGATCAATGGCGTGTTCAATGCCGATCAAGCGGGCATCGGCGTGTGGCACTTCCGCTATGTGCTCGGTGCCTCATCCCTGTGTACGGCCGACAGTTCTTTGCTGACCGTGACCGTTGTCGATGGCCCCAATGCGGGCAACAACGATGATGTGCAATTGTGCGATGATGGCACGAACTACAACTTGAACAATGGGCTGGGCGCCGGGGCCGATGGCAATGGGCAGTGGTATACTCCTACGCTCGTACCGCACAGCAACATGCTGAACCCATCGGTGGGTCCGGCAGGCGATTGGATCTATGTGGTGCCCGCCGTAGGCAGTTGTGCCGCCGATACGTCCGTCACGACGGTCGGCATCAGCATCGCCCCGGATGCGGGTACCGGCGGTGCCATAACGGTGTGCAACGATCAAGCTCCCTTCGCGCTCAATACCGTGCTCACCGGTGAAGATGCGGGAGGCTCGTGGGAAGGCCCGGGAGGCGTGCCGCACTCCGGCAATTACAATCCGGCTGTTGACGCGCCGGGCACATACGTGTACACGGTTGATGGGCAGATCCCCTGTGCAGCGGACATCGCGACGGTGATCGTGACGGAAAACCCCGCTGCGGACGCCGGCACCAGTGCTACCTACAACGCGTGCACCAACGATGCGCCGTTCAACATGACGCAAGAACTGGGTGGCAACCCGCAAGGTGGTGGGCAGTGGCATGATCCTGATGGGCTCAACCACGGCGTGCAGTTCAACCCGGCCATCGATACAACGGGTTCGTACACGTACGTGGTGATCGGCCTGGCCCCATGCATCAGCGATACGGCCACACTCTTCATCCAGAACACCATTGCACCCGATGCGGGTAACGACGCGGCGGTGGATGCATGTGCGAGCGAGATCTGCGTTGACCTCTTCGATGCCTTGGGCGGCACGCCTGATGCCACCGGCACTTGGACCGATCTGGACGCAACGGGGGCATTGAGCGGCAACTGCTTCAACGCAACATTGGTCCCATTGGGCGTGTATGACTTCCGTTATGTGGTGCCGACCGCGGGTATCTGCGACGCCGACACGAACTATGTAGCGGTGACCGTGGCCCTGGGCGCCGATGCGGGTATCGGGGACACCGTGACCGTGTGCGGTGGAGAAGTGGCCTTCGACCTGTTCCCTGTGCTTGGTGGTACACCGGATCCAGGCGGGGTTTGGGCTGATGTCTTCGGCACCGGCACCTTGACAGGAAGCACGGTCGATGTCAGCGGCCTGCCCACGGGTGGCCCCTATCCCTTCTCTTACACTGTAACGAGCCCGGCCTGCGGTGATGTAACGGCGGTTGTTCTGGTGCAACCTACACCCTACCCTGATCCGGGTGGCGACAGCACCATAGCGGTGTGCATCAGCGATCCGGCATTCGCGCTGGCCGACTTCCTGGCCGGCGATCCGGAGACCGGTGGCCTGTGGAGCGCACCCGGTGGTGCATCCAGCGATGGGACCTTCACCCCTGGTACCGACCCGGCCGGCGAATACAGCTACTTCGTCTCAGGCAACGCGACCTGTCCGGATAGTTCAGCGTCGGTTTTCGTTACCGTGAACCAACCTGCCGACGCAGGCACCAACGGTGTGCTGCTCACCTGCGATAGCACCACGGCGCTGGATCTCTTCACCGGGTTGAACGGAACCCCGCAGCCCGGTGGTGTATGGGACGATGCGGACAACACGGGCGGGTTGACCGGCGGGTTCTTCAACGCCACCAGTACACCACCAGGTGAGTACGACTTCAACTATACGGTAACGGTTGAGGGCTGCGGCAGCGATGACGCCTTGGTGAAAGTGACCGTGGTGGAAAGCCCGGATGTGCTGGATGTCACCACGGATTGCAACGAACAGGACCGCACCTATACCGTGAGCTTCGCCATTGTGAACGGCGATGCGGCGAGTTACGTTGTGAGCGGCATCACGGGCGTCTTGAGCAGTGGCCCGCCGTACACCTTCACCAGCGATCCCTTGTTCAACAGCCAGGCATACAGCATCATGGTGAACGATGTGAACGGTTGCGGTTCGGCAACGATCACCGGAGGTTCACCCTGCGATTACGTGGATGACGTCTTCGTGCCGCAATCCTTCTCTCCGAACGGCGATGGCATCAACGAGATGTTTCTCATACCGGGTATCGAAGGGTATCCGGGCAACTCCATCCTGATCTTCAACCGTTGGGGCAATGAGGTGTACAAGACCACCGGCTATGACAACCGCACGAAGGTGTGGGACGGCACCAGCGACAATGCACTGATACCGGGTGATCTGCCTGCTGGCACTTATTACTACGTACTTGAACTGACCAGCGGCGCTGAGGCGCTGAGGGGTTATGTGTACCTGAACCGATGAGAACAGTTGCTGCTTGTCGGTTGTCGGCTGTCCGTCTTACCCGGGGGGCGTTCGTGCGTGCATCGCTTGTCGCTGCGCTAACAACCATCAACGGACAACTGACAACCGTATCGGCCCAGCAGGACCCGCTCTTCAGCCAGTACATGTTCAATACGCTGGCATTCAATCCTGCTTATGCGGGCAGTGCCGATGTGCTCACGGCCATGGCGCTCACGCGCCACCAATGGACCGGATTCGACGGCGCACCCAGCACGCAAACCCTTGTGGCACATAGTCCGCTGCGCAACCAGAGCATCGCTTTGGGCGGCAGCGTGATCCACGACAAGGCGGGGCCTGTGAAACAGACCGGGGCGTACTTCGATATCGCGTACCGCATCCGCACCGGCGCCAACTCGCGGCTGGCCTTCGGATTGAAGGGTGGTGGCAACCTCTTCCAAGCCGATCTCGCCGGGCTCAGCACGGTTGAAGCCGACCCGAGCAACCAGAACCTGGGAGGGAAATTCCTGCCCAACTTCGGCTTCGGACTATACTGGCACACGCGCCGCGCCTACGCCGGCTTGAGCATACCGAAGCTCCTGACCAACGACCTGAACACCGCTTCGGCGTCCGTCATCACAACAGCCGAAGAGGCGCGCCATTACTTCCTCATCGCTGGTGCGGTGTTCGATATGGGTACCGAGGTGAAGTTCAAGCCGAGCATCATGCTGCGCGCGGTGAAGGGAGCGCCATTGTCGTTGGACCTGAACGCGAACTTCCTGTTGCGCGAGCGGATCTGGCTCGGCGCCATGGTGCGGCTCCGCGATTCCTTCGGCGTGATGGCGCAATACGCCTTCAACGAACAACTGCGCGTCGGTTATGCCTTCGACCTCACCACCACACGGCTGGGTGCCTACAACAGCGGCACGCACGAATTGATGCTGAGCTACGATTTCCGTTTCGTCAAGGGCCGCACCATCACCCCACGCTACTTCTGACATGATGGTACGCCGCGCCACCCGGAAGCTCCTCGCCCCACTGGCGATAGTGCTGTGCATGCAGAGCGCCGCCGCGGCGCAGGGCAGTGCGGATGCACGTATCCGCACCGGCGACAAGTTCTACGCGCAGATGGCTTACGCCGAAGCCATCGGGCATTACGAGATCGCCGCCGATAAGGGTGCCGTGAACGAGCACGTGACCAAGCGCCTGGCCGATTGCTACATGCGCCTTGGCGACACCGTGAACGCGGAGAAGTGGTACGCCATCACCGTGAAATTCCTGAACCGCGAACCACAGGACCTGTACAACTACGCGCAAGCCCTGAAGAGCAACGGCAAATACCGCGAGGCCGAAGAATGGATGGACCGCTATCTGGCGATGACCATGCACGAGGGCACCCCACGGCACAGCAACATCAGCGATTTCGCGCGGAAATTCACCTACGACACCGACCGCTGGGAAGTGAAGGCGGTGTCCACCAATACAGTGTTCAGCGATTTCGGCACGGCGTGGCTCGACGACGACCGCGTGATCTTCGCCAGCGCGCGCAACAAGCGCGTGGGCCTGCAGCGCACCGCGGCATGGAACGCGCAGCCCTTCCTGGACCTGTACATGGCGCAGCGCACGGAAGCCGGCGATCTGACGAATGTGTCGGCACTGGAAGGCTCCGTGAACAGCAAGCTGCATGAAGGCCCGGCCGTGGCCACACCTGACATCAGGACGATCTGGTTCACGCGTAACAACCATTTCAAGGGCAAGTCCCAGAAAAGCAACACCGGCATCTCCCGCTTGGCGATCTACAAGGCGCAATGGGCGGGCGATGAGTGGAACACCACCGATCAGTTCCTTTACAACAACAGCGAGTGCTCCGTTGGCCATCCGGCCCTGTCACCGGACGGCAAACGCCTCTACTTCGTGAGCGACATGCCCGGTGGCAATGGCGGCACCGACATATACATGTGCCGCGATGTTGGTGGCCAGTGGGGTGAACCCGAGAACCTGGGACCTGCGATCAATACGCCGTATAACGAGGCCTTCCCCTTCATCGGCTCCGATGGCACGCTGTGGTTCGCCAGCAATGGCCATCCGGGCCTGGGAGGCTTGGATATATTCCAGGCGAAGCCAACTGGTGAAGGGCGGTACAACGTGGCCGTGAACGTGGGCGCACCGGTGAACGGGCCGAAGGACGATTTCTCCTTCATCGTGGACAGCAAGGGCACGCGCGGCTTCTTCAGCAGCAACCGGCCCGGCGGCAAGGGCGATGATGATATTTACTCCTTCACGTTGAAACGGCCGTTGGAAGACCGTTTCCTATGCACCGGTACGGTGATCGATGATGAGGACGGATCACCCGTGATCGATGTGGAAGTCCAACTGCGATCGCCGAAGGGCATCGTGTTGGAGAGCACCATGACCGATGCCTATGGCAAGTACACGTTCACAGTGAAGAAGGACGAGGAGTACATCCTGACGGCGCGCATGCAAGGGCGTTACGACGGTGAACAGCATTTGAGCACCGAGCACATCGCCGAGCAGCAGATCGTGGCGCGGGACCTCCACATGGTGCCGGAAGCCGGCATCTGGTTGCGCGGTGTTGTGCGCTATGCCGATCAGCTGGGCTTCGTACAGGGGATGAACGTGAGCCTGGTGAACATCGCCACGCTTTTCACCGAGACCGAACTGACGGGCGAAGGCGGCGATTTCGATTTCCGATTGACACCGAACGAGGACTACGAACTATTGATCGAGAAGCAGGGCTTCTGGCGCATGAGCATGGCCGTGAGCACCGTTGGGGTGAAGCAAGGCATCATCGACCTGAACGAAGCGCATGACCTGAGCTTCCAGCCCATCGGTGTGGGCACGCCCATCCTGTTGAAGCATCAGCGCTGGGCGCAAGGCAGTGCGGCCTTGGATCCGAAGGCCAAGGCAGAGCTCGAACTGCTTGCCGAACGCCTGATGACCAACCCGACCCTCGTGGTGGAAGTCGCGGTGCACAGCGATGCCCGCGGCAATGCCGATACCGAGCTGAAGTTGAGCCAGAAACGCGCCGACGCGATCGTGGACCTGCTGAAGAGCAAGGGCGTGAGCCGTGATCGAATCAGCGGCAAAGGCTATGGCGCCACCCGTTTGCTGAACCACTGTGTGCCCGGTGTGCAGTGCACCGAGGAAGAGCATGCGGTGAACCGCCGCGTAGAGTACGTGGTGACGGGAGTGGTAGAGTGAGTTCCGGCCGGCCCTACAACGCCTTGAAGTCGTAACCCGATCCCGCGAAGTGCTCCAGCACTTTCGGCAAGGAGACCTTCATGCGGGGCCAAGCCTTCACACTGTCATGGAACACAACGATGCTGCCCGGCCCGGCATGTTTGAGCACATTGCGGGTGCAGCGTTCCGCATCGATGCGCACATCAAAATCGCCGCTCAGCACGCTCCACATCACGATTCGGAAGTCAGCGCCCAAGGCATTGGCCTGCTCGCGCGTGAGCCGGCCATAGGGCGGACGGAACAGATCGGTGCCGGTGAGCGGTTGGCAGCGTTGTACGCTAGTGAGATAGTCGGTGAGTGTAGTGTGGCGCCCGTTGCAATGATCCCATGTGTGGTTCCCGATGCTGTGGCCTGCCGCCTTCACCTGCGCGAACACATCCGGGTGTGCTTCGATGTTCTTGCCGATGCAGAAAAAAGTGGCCTTTGCGTTGTACGGCCGCAACTGCTCCAGCACCCATGGGGTCACCTCAGGGATCGGTCCATCGTCGAACGTGAGATAGAGCGACTTGCCCGCGTCCTCCGCCGCCACACGCCAAAGGCGTGAGCCATACAGCGCACGCGCGATGGCCGGAGTGCGCGCGATGTACATCTGTTCAACCCCGGCCGTGGGGATGTACTAGAACTTGATCCGCGTAGTGGGCCGTTCCCCGGGTACTGAGGAAGAGGGCAAGCCGTTCTTCATCTTGTACTCTTCTTCCACCGCGGAGAGACGTGTCCGCAGTTTTTCGGTCAACGCCGGATCCGCGCCATAGAGCTTCACATCCTCGGCCATGCGCGCCATCACCGCGCGGGTGATGCTCGTTTCCTGGCCGAGTTTGGCGTAGAATTCATCATCGAGGCTCAGCTGCCACTGCATGTTCTCGTCCATGATCTGGAAGAGGCGCTCGGCGAGCACATCGCCCTTCTCCTTGGCACCCGCAGCATAGTAGCCTTCGATCAGGGGCAGGATCACACGGTCGTAGGGCACGTTGTGCTCGGGCATCTTCTCGAAGGCGAGGTCGATCACCTTGATCGCTTCAGCCTTTCGGCCTTCATCGGTCAGGGCATCGGCGAGCGCGCTCATCTGCATGCGCAGGTTCATGGTCATGCGCAGGATGTTCTCGTCCAGATAGATCGGATCCTTCGTGTCCATGTTCCCCCACCTGAACTTGTTCATCACATTGTCGAGCATCACATCGGTACCCACGTGGCCGTACTGCCCCGGTGTCGGGTTCTTCTGGTTGATGGGCGAGATGCGGTACGTAAGGCCTTCCAGCTGGAACCAGTCCTGCATGTTGATGTAGCTGTCCGGCCCGGTGGTGACGGCGAAATAGATGGGGCGCTCCCAATTGTTGTGCGCCAGCAGGTCCAGCACCAGGAAGTGGTTCTTGTACAAGGCCTGCCGGCCGACCTTCCACACCATGGCATCGGCGATGCGCGCACTGTCCTTCACGCTCACCGTGCCGTTGGCGATCACCTTCGCGCTGTCGATGGGAACGCTGAAGTAGTTGGTGGGGATGGTGGCGTACGAATCCTCGCCTTGGCGTTGGAGGTTGCGGTCGTTGGTGGCGTACTCCACGGCCTTCTTCAGGTCCATGAGCTGCGGCTTGTTACGGTCCTTGGGCAGCAGGTACACGGCATCGCGGGTGCCTTGGCGGTACTTCTCCGGTGCCATGTGAAAGGGCACCGGTGGGCTCAAATAGGCTTTGCGGCGCATCTGGTCGATGTACCAATCGGTGTTGAGCAGGCTCAGGTTCACTACGCGCACATCGGTGCGGATGCCTTGCACTTCCTGCGCGTACCACAGCGGGAAGGTGTCGTTATCGCCGTTGGTGAAGAGGATGGCGTTGGGTGCGCAACTTTGGAGGTAGTTGGAAGCCACATCGCGCGCCGGGGTGCGGTTGGCGCGGCTGTGATCGTTCCACTCCACACTGAGCATCTGCAGCGGCACGGCGATGCACAGCACGGTGGCTAGCCCTGCTATCACGGTGTCGTTCTTCAGCACTTTTCCAAGGAGATGGAAGAGGAAGAGCGCACCACCGCCGAGCACGGTCATGTACAACAGTGAGTAGCTGGTGCTGTGGTCACCACCGCCCAACCACTCGACCAGGAACTTCAGCACGAACAGGCCGCCGCCCGCGCCCACGGCGTAGAGCAGCTCCTGGAACTTGATGCTGCGCGCCGCATCGAACAGCGCGTACACACCGAGCCCGATCCAGATGGCGAACGCGTAGAAGGAACCCACGTAAGCATAGTCGCGCTCGCGCGGTTGCAGCGGGGTCTGGTTCAGGTAGATCACGATCGCCAGGCCGGTGAAGAAGAACAGCAGCATCACGATCGTCCAGTCGCGGATGTGCCGTGTCAGCTGGTAGACCAGTCCGATCAAGCCCAGCAACATCGGCAACAGGTAGAGCTTGTTGAAGCCCTTGTTGCTGGTCATGCTCGGAGGCAGGGTGCTCTGCTCGCCCAAGCGCTGCTCGTCGATCATATCCACGCCGCTGAGCCAGTTGCCTTCGGTGATGCCCCCGCTGGTGCCTTGGATATCGTTCTGCCGGCCGGCGAAATTCCAGAGGAAGTAGCGCCAGTACATCCAGTTCACCTGGTAGTCCATGAAGAAGCGGATGTTCTCGGCCTGACCCGGTTTGTAGATCATGGTCTGCTCACCATCGCGACCGGTCACGCGCACGCCCTTGCTGGTCATGTCATTGATGCGGCCGCGCAGGCTCTTCACCAGATCCTGGTTCCCTGCCGTTTGGGCATCGCGCAGCTGCAGTTGCAGGTCCTCCACGTCGGGGAAATCCGCCCAGCTCTTGTACTCACTCGCGTGGCTGGCCTGGCTGCTGTACATACGCGGGAACAGCATGGTGAACTCCGGCTCGTAGGCGGGCTCGCTGTTCTTGCGCTTGTCCGTCACCTCGTACATATGGTCCACGGTGAGGCCCGGGTTCTCCTCCATGTAGTGATCGGCGCTCCAGCTATCGTAACAGCGCTTCACCACGCGTTCGCCCTTCTTGATCAGCCAAGTGGCGGTGTGCACAGGTGTACCATCACCCCATTTGTTCTGCGCGGCCGGTGGACTGTCCCAGAACTGTCCGATGATCAGTGGTCGATCACCGTATTGCTCGCGGTTCAGGTAGCTCACCAGGTTGAAGACGTTCTCCGGATTGTTCTCGTCGATGGGAGGATTGGCATGGCTACGTACCACCGTCATGGCGTAGGTGGAGTAGCCCAACAGGATCACGCTTACACAGAGCACTACGGTGTTCAGCACCACCCGGCCCTTGCGCTGCGTCCACATGAGCAACCAAACGATACCGCCGATCACCAGGACACCATACACCATGGTCCCGGTGTTGAAAGGCAGGCCGAAGTCGTTGACGAAGAGCAGCTCGAACCAACCTGCCACCTTCACGATGCCCGGGATGATGATGGCCTGTATGGATCCCAGGATCAAGGCCCCGATGATCATGGTGTACACGATGCCCTTGGCCGTTGTCTTGTACTTGCGGAAGTAGTACACCAGCGCGATGGCCGGGATGCACAACAGGCCGAGGAGCTGCACGCCGATGCTCAGGCCGATGAGGTAACAGATCAGGATGAGCCAGCGGATGTTGTGCGGCTTGTCGGCCTCGCTCTCCCATTTCAGGATGGCCCAGAAAACTGCGGCCGTGAAGAGGGACGACATGGAGTACACCTCCCCTTCCACGGCGCTGAACCAGAACGAATCGCTCCAGGTGTAGGCCAGGGCCCCGACGATACCGCTGCCGATGACCGCGATGATCTTGCCGGTGGTCAGTTCCTCATCGCCCTTGCGTGTGGCCAGTTTGAGGGCCAAGTGCGTGATGCTCCAGAACAGGAAGAGGATCGAGAAGGCACTGCACAGCGCGCTCAAGGTGTTGATGGCGATGGGCACGTTCTCCGGCGATACGAACGCGCTGAAGATGCGCGCCAGCAACATGAACAACGGGGCACCGGGCGGGTGGCCCACCTCCAGCCGGTAGGCCGTTGCAATGAACTCGCCGCAGTCCCAGAAACTGGCGGTGGGTTCTATGGTGAGCAGGTACGTAACGGCGGCCGCCAGGAAGACCAGCCAACCGGTGATGATGTTGAGCTTCTTGAACTGCATGCTGACAGCGGATCGCGACGCTGGGGAAGGGGTTTCCGCCAGCGGCGGCCGAAGATAGCCGCCTGCTCTAACGGCTGAAGGCCAGCGGCCAACCCAACTATTGTCAATGCATGTGGGCGCCCCCTGCGTGTCATGGCGAGGAGGCTTTGCGACGAAGCGATCCATGCCCGGCAGGGGGCGGCCTCATGGCAGGCTTATGCACCAGAAAGCCGCATGGATGAACGGGTTATCCGCGGATCGCACCCTTGCCTGGATCGCCTCGGCCACCTGAATGTTCTCGCGATGACGCACAGGTGCAGTTCCCAAAAAGAATGGAGTGCACAACGGCGGACGCCGGGAACGCGAAAAACCTATTTTCGCCCCCGCTTTCGGAGGAGCCTATGATACGGATGGGCGGCGCCGAGCAGTATTGACCGATGGTGTAACTGGCAACACGTCTGATTTTGGTTCAGAAGAGTCCAGGTTCGAGCCCTGGTCGGTCAACCAAGAAATGAGAGCCCCGCAAGGGGCTCTTTCTTTTGGAACAAGACCGGACCAAGGCGAGAAGCCGGATCTTCTCGTTGAACTCCGCACGACGTTCATTGCAGCCCGCCAGGTAGAACCCGTTGACAACCGAAGACGCCAGCGGGAAAGCACGAGGATCCCCCTATCCAGTTCTCCATCCGCTCTTCACGTTGTGAGCGACCTGCGCATCTACGGAAGATACTTTCGGCCATTCATGGGCGAAGCCAGCACCACCGAACTCTACGACGGCCTGAGCACGCGTCCGGCGACGTTCGCGTGGATCAGCCCCACGCTATTGGAAGTGAACGCCGGCAACCAGACACACCGGTGGAACGTGCTGGACAAACAGTTCCACTGGGACCATGGCCAGCACCATCTGCGCTTGAGCCATGGCTCGCACGCGTTGATCGTGAAGGATGCCACTGCGCAACGGTTGATGGTGACACACCTGAAACAATACGCCCGCAGACGTAAGACAGGCGGTGCAGCGCCCATCCTCTTCAGCCGGGCGGCCTTCCTCTTTCTGGTGATCGTGGGTGGACTTGTCGCGGCTTACATCTGGTTGATGCCGATCATCGCCGAGCATTTGGCGTTGCGCCTGCCGCGTTCGGTGGATGACCAGCTCGGCGAAGCCTCCTTCAATGCCATGGCCACATCCATGGCGTTCGATACGGCGCGCACGGTTGCGCTGCAACGCTTCGGTGACGCACTGGAGATCAGCAAAGACCATGTGCTGAAGTACCACGTGGTGAACGACGCGCAGGTGAACGCCTTCGCCATGCCCGGTGGGCATATCGTGGTGTACACCGGCCTACTGGACGAACTGGATACGCCGCAGGAACTCGCAGGACTGCTGGCGCATGAGGGCACGCACGTGCAGGAGCGCCATAGCACACGGAGCATGGTACGGCAGTTCGCGAGTTCATTCTTCTTGTCGCTGGTCGCTGGCGATGCGGGAGCACTGGGCGAGATCGCCGCCAACAAGGGCGACGAGCTGCGGGGCCTCAGCTACTCGCGCGATCTGGAACAGGCCGCTGACGACATCGGCATGCAGCGCATGCACGCCAACGGTGTTGATCCGCACGGCATGATCGACCTGCTGGAAGAGTTGAAGGGCGCTCATGGTTCCAGCGCGGAACCACCAGCCTTCCTCAGCAGCCATCCGCTAACGGATGATCGCATCGCGAACGCAAAGGCACGCGCATCAACGCTTGGGGTGCCGACGCAGGCGAACACACGGCTAAAGGATCTGTTCGGGGCGGTCAGGAAATAGAACCTTCGCTCACTTCGACCCGTCGGTGAAATGCTTCTGCTCCTTCGGCTTCGCGAACTTGTCCGCATTGAACTGCTGCGAAGCGTTGCGCGGAATGCTCAACGAAGTCCACTCAACGCCAGCGAAGCCGCGCGCCAACAGAACGATCTGTCCGACGTGATACGCATAGTGTGCAAGTTGCCGGTGCAAGGCATCCATCACCGTGTGTCCTTCATTGCGTATGTACACGGTGCGCGACAAGTCAGCATCGGTGAGCGGTGCGATCGCTGAGAAGAAACACGCCCATCCGCTTTCCCAATCGGCCAGCAACGCTGCGCGGTCTTGTCCGGCGTCCACGAACTCGCTGTCGCGATCGCGCCATGGTTTCTCTCCATCGCTGGTGAGGAACTCGGTGAAGCGCGAGCGCATATTGCCCGCCATATGCCGCACGACGATGGCGATGCTGTTGGCATCGGTGGCGAGGACCTTGTGCAGATCCCCATCGGTCACCTGCGCCATCGCCTTGTCGCCAAGTTGCTTGTAGTACGTGAAGAGTTTGGCGAGGGCGAGAAGGGTGGACATATCCGATTCAGATACGTTTCAGCAACCACTGCGTGAATTCTTCCTTCAGCTCGCGATAGAGTTTCTCGAACGTGGCCACCTCCTCGCGGTGGGCGGTGTGATCGGTGAACAACCGATGATCCACCGCGATGGGATGATCGCGTGCCTCCTTTTCCAAGGCGTTCTCGTGCTGCTTCAGTTCGTGGCGCAGTTCATCGATCACCTCGCGCTGGCGGATGTACTGGTTCTGGAAATGCTCCAGCTCCGCCATCACCTCGCTGGCGGTATTGCGCATGGCGATCTCCTCCATGCGGTGTTCAAGGATGTTGATCTCATCCTTGCAGAAAGCCAGTGTGTTCAACCAGAGCTTGTGGTCGTTGTGCAGGTCGCTGATGTGGACGCGTTTCTCCGTTGCCGTTATCATGGGTGGTCGGGGTTTGGTGCCGTGAAGGTGTGGAGGATCCGGCGAACTGCATCATGTGCAGGATCGGGTGCGCTGCGAAGTGCTCTTGGTGACCCTCAATTCCCCATTGCACCATTCTTCCACGCCTGGAAGAAGGTGATGAGCCCCATAAGTAGCACCAACCCGAGGACAATGCCGCGAAAGCGCGTTTGCGGCATGCGCTCCAAGGCTTGCTTTCCGATCCAGCTGCCGCTCACGATCACTATGGCCATGATCGGGAGGTGGACGAGCACAGGAGCAGTGATGAAGCCTTGCGCGGCATGGACGATGGTGCGGCTCATGTCCACGCACCGAGCACGGCCGACAGGACACGCTGATCAAGGAAGACCGTGAGGCGGGCACCGATGATCACACCGATCACCGCCGGGATACCCAACCACAGCACCAGCCGGCGCGAGACCCCCTTCCTGAAGAGGATCATTTTGGTGGCGTTGCTGAACACATGGAAAAGTGCTGTACGCCTGGTCGAAGGGCAGGAACAGCCCGGCCAAGGGCATGACGAGCATTGAAGAGCCGAAGCCACCGATGGCGCCCAGGATCTCCGCCACGAGCAGCAGGGCGAAGAAGATGAAGTGCCCCGCGTCCATCGCGGGGTTCAATGATGGGCGAGCTTCTCAAGCCGTTGTTTGTTCACGATGCGGATATCGCGCCCCTGTGTCTCGATCAGGCCTTCATCCTTCAGGTCGGTGAGGCAGCGGATCAGCGATTCGGTGGCGGTACCCACGATGCTGGCAAGATCCTCTCGGCTGATCCGCACACCGAGGTCGGAAGCACTGCCCTGCGCATAGCGCTCGTGAACGCGCAACAGCGAACCGGCCACGCGTTGCCGCACGCTCGAATAGGCGAGCTCGAGCAGGTGGGCTTCCTTGTCCTTCATATCGTGGGCGAGCATCTTGATGAACCTGATGCTCACGTCACGGTCCCTGTACAGCAGCGCGAAAAGATCCTCGCACGGGACCAGGGCCACTTCCGTTTCCTCAAGGGCCTCGGCCGTCTCCATGGCACGGCCGTTCTCCAAAAGCCCCATGTATCCGATGAAATCGCCAGGGCCATGGAGACCGGTCACGAACTCCTTGCCGTCGTTATTGATCTTGAACGTCCGCACCTTTCCGCTGACGACGTACGGGATGTGCCGCAGATCGTCCCCTTCGTGGAAGAGCACGTCCTTCTTCCCGGCCTTCCTGGTCTTTCTGTCCTTGCCCAGGTCTTTCAAGGCGTCGATCCCACGCGCTTGATCCATGAACTTGTTCAACCCGTCCACACCCCCATCAAAGCCCTTGCGGAACAACTCGCTTCGCTTCAGGCGACCTTCAATGGCGTTGAGGAGTTCACTCTCCTCAAAGGGCTTGGTGAGATAGTCATCGGCCCCGAGGTCCATGCCCTTGCGCACATCGTTCCGCTCGGCTTTGGCACTCAAAAAAATGAAGGGTACTTCTGCTGTCGCGGGGTTCCGGCCGAGCAGGTGCAGGACACCGTACCCATCCAACTCGGGCATCATGATGTCACATAGCACGAGGTCCGGAGGGTCGTTGCGCGCGATCTCCACGCCACGCTTTCCGTTCTCGGCCTTCAACACACGATAGCTCGCGAGGGCAAGGATCTCGGCCGTGTTCTCGCGCATGTCCGGATCGTCCTCGATCAGCAGGATGGTTTTCATGAACGGATATGTTGGGGTAACGTGACAGTGAAAACCGTGCGGCCCGGTATGCTGGTGAAGTTGATACCGCCGCCCATGAGGTCAAGGTACCGCTTGACGATGCTCAGGCCCAATCCGGTCCCTTGGATCGTACCAGCGTTGCCGCCGCGAAAGAACCGTTCGAACAGGTGTGGCTGGTCCTCCTTCGGGATACCGATACCGCTGTCCGTCATGCTGATCGTCAACCGCCCATCGGCGATCGCGGAGCGGAGTTCGACACCTCTTCCTTCGGGTGAGTATTTCAAGGCGTTCATCACCAGGTTGCTGATCACATTACTGAGCATCTGGCGGTCCTGGGTGATGATGCGATCGCTGCCTTCATGATCATAATCCATGGCCTGGCCGGCCTTTGCGAACGAGCGCAGTTCCTCGACCATCTCGATGCACAGATCCACGATGTCCATCTCCACGGGTGAGCAGATCACCTGGCCCTGATCGATCCGTTCCAACGAGAGGAACTCGTTCAGCATGGCGGTCATCTCCCTCACCTTGGCCTTGATCCTCCCGACATGCTTCTCAACTTTCTCATCGGGAGCTTCCTCGGTGTAGCGCCCGATCAGGTCCACGCTGCTCATGATGGTGCTCAGTGGAGTGCGGAATTCGTGGCTGGCCATGGCCACGAAGCGGCTCTTGAGCGAATGCAGCTCTTTTTCCTTCTCGAGCGCTTCACGCACATTGTGTTCCGCCTCCCGCAACTCGGCGGTGCGTTGCTCAACGCGGTCCTCCAGCTCCTGGTTGGTCCGGAGGAGGGCCTCCTCAGCCTTCCGGCGCAAGGTGATATCCGTGACAAGTCCCATCACATACCGCTCTCCATGCACTTCGAAATGATTGAGGCTCACTTCCACGGGGAACTCGGTGCCGTCCTTGCGAACGCCCCACAGATCCATACCCATACCCATGGAGCGCTGCACCGGGCGGGCGTTGTACCGTTCGCGGTGCTGGGTATGCCGCTCCCGAACGTTGCGTGGCAGCAATGTCTCCACGGGTTTGCCCAGTAGTTCTCCACTGGAATAACCGAACATTTCACTGAGCCGGGGGTTCTTCATCAGGATCAGCCCATGTTGATCGACCACCACCAAACCCTCGGCTGCGGTAGAGAACAACAGCTCCCCCACCCGCGCGCGATCTTCGGGCGAGAACCCGGGCAAGAGGCCATCGTTCATGACGGCAAGGTATTTCGAGGGGTGCGACCTCAAGCGTTCGGTGACCGGACGGAAGCCCGACCGGTGATCTCGTTGTAGACGCGCCATTGCTTCAGGGGACGCGCATAGAGGTTCAGGGTGATCGCCAGCCCATTCCCGGTGTTGGTGAATCGGTGGATGCTCTGCCCATTGCTCAATGCGCTGAACGATCCGGGTTTCAGCACCGTGGAGCCAGTGCAAGCAAGGCCGTCGTCCTGCATGGCGAAGCGCTCCTCGAGCACATCACCGCTGATCGGATGTATCCAAGCTGCCTGGCTGTTGTAATCATGGATACTCGTTCGCTGTCCCGGCTCGTAACAGATCACCAGCAGTTCAAAGTCATCCGTTCGAGCGACCGAGGTGCGCGTGTAGTGACGGCTGTTCCAGCGGCAAAACGGCAGCAACGCTGACGCGTCCAAGCTGAGCCGATCGAGCATTCCGAAGTAATCGTCCGCACCGGTCGCGGTCTTCAGTGTTCGGACCAATTGGTCCACGGTCGTGATATTTCCAAGATGAGCGGACACGTCGCGGTCGGATTCGAGCAAAGGTCCGATGCATGCCATGGCAGGGAACTGACTTCCGTCAGCTGGCCAGCATTCTTTTCCGTTGACCGGCGGGCACGCTGGGAGCTCATGTACGACGAAGCCCCGCAGCGCCCGCTCTCCCAGCGATCGAAGGCGAGCACGTCCGCAACCGGGCAATGCAGACCCAGGCCAGCCAGCCGAGCCACCATGGGGATGACAATGATCACCGCCGAGGCTGATGATCATCAGGGCCTTGATGATCACAGTGTGGTAGCGTTGTATGCCAGATACAGAACATCATGACCCGCATCATCATCCCCACAGACTTCAGCGCCAATGCGATGCACGCGGCGACATACGCCGCTCAACTCTTCGGCACCGAGGATGCAACAACATACGTGCTCGTACACGCCCAGTTCGATCCCGGCGAAGGGGGAGCCCTGGCACCGGACCAAATACACGAAGCATCAATAGCGGCTCAGGATGGACTGACGCTGGTGACGAAGCAATTCCAGCAACGCACCGGTGCCCGCTCAGTGGAAGAGCAGCTACTGCATGGTGCGCTTGCTCCGGCATTGTCGGAGTTCCTTGAGGAGAACCGCGCTGATCTGGTGGTGATGGGCAAACGGAACGGAACAGGCTCGGCGCTGTTCGGCAGCAACACCACGGATGTGATCAAGAACAGCCGGGTTCCCGTTCTGGCCGTTCCGGAAAAAGCGCCGCTCCAACCTGTAAAGCACATCCTGCTGGCCGACGACAATGATCCGATCGACCTGAAGAACCTGGACATGTTGCGACGGATCGCACTGCAGCAGAAGGCGGATGTGACCGTAACCCACATACCCGTGAGCGTGATCGAGGGTGAGGAGTATTGGAACCACGGGCTCTACGGCACCATTTTGAAGGGCATTCGCCACAAATTCGTTGAAGGCTTCGATGAGGATGTTGTGGAAGGATTGGAACGCAACGCGAACCGCTATGGATCGGATATGATCGCTGTGATCCACCGTCATACGAGCCTATTGGGTCGGCTCTTTCACGCCAGCACTGCAAAAGCGCTTGCCTTGGAGGCCGACCAGCCGGTGCTCGTGTTACAGCAGTGGACCTGAAGCGTGGCCGTCAAGCCGCCTCGGTCGCCAACGCTACGATGTGGTTATCGGGATCGGCGTAATACACAACGCGATGACCCCAGTCGCGATCACGCGCTTCGTCCACCGGTCGAGCACCCGCGCGTTCAGCACGTGCACAAGCGGCCGGCAGATCATCGACCAGTAAATAGAGTTCGCAACGCGGCACCCCGTTCCCGGCGGAAGGATGTTGCATCGGTCCACTGATGATCCGCGCGATACCCGCCTCCGGCATCAAGCCGAGTTTGCAGCCACCCGGCAACAAGAACTCCGTCATACCGATCACGTCAAGCGTTGGAGCCTGCCCGAGCAGTTGGGAGTAGAACTGCGCGCTGCGCGACTGGTCGGAAACAAAGAGGATGAACTCGACGGTCATGGTGGGCAAAGCTGTGCCCTATCGCGTTGGCCCGGGAAGGGCGGCTTGCACCTTCGTCCAGCGACCGCCGTTGTAGGCATTGAAACCATGATCCTGCAGCTTTCCGGTGGCGATCGCACTTCGACCCCCGCTTTGACAACAGACGAGCACCGGCTTCCCCCTGGGGATCATGTACAGGAACAACAGAAGTTCATCCAAGGGGATATTGATCGCCCCGGGCACGTGCCCTTCCGCGAATTCCTCCTTGGTACGGACATCAAGGACAACGGCTCCTTCACGAAGGAGTTTTGCGACGTCAACCTTGGGTTGCAGTCCGAAAAGCGAGCGGATCATCCCTTGGTCACTTTGAAGTCCGTGCGCTGAACCGGGTCGCCGAGTGGATCGGGCAACAGCTCAGGAAGCTCGTTGCGGCGAAAACGGTGGCCAATACGATCAATACGAGCCCTAGGACTCCGGTAACGATCCCCCTGAAGAACAAAATGACCACCAGCACTGCGAGGATCGAGCGGATCACGCGGTCCGCCTTACCCATGTTCGGTTCCATCGGTCGGTTGCTTTCCGTAAAGGTCCCCGGCGCCCTGGATCCCCGACTGACGATCGTCAGCTGACGGTCACATGCGCTTCACCCATGCTTGAGCTCCTCCTACAACTTGCGGTGGAGCTTTCGAAGGTGTCGATCCGATCACATTTGCCGTCAATGGCAAGCCGTGATATTTGCCGGCTCCAAAATGGGTGGTGGGCTCAGCATAGGGATGCCCAGTTCGAGCCCGCGCAGGATCATCAGCACGGCGAGGGCGGAAACAAGCACGGGTGATGCCTTCCGCAGAAGCGCGCGGGCGTGCGTGCCGATCAGGTAGCCGGACATCCTCAGGGCGATCAGCGCCGGCAGCGTACCCACGCCGAACAGCACCATGAAGAGTGCGCCGTGCGCAACAGTACCCATCGTTGCAGCACCGATGGCACCCGCGTAGACCAGTCCGCAGGGCAACAAACCGTTGAGCACGCCGGTGAAGAAGAGCGCCTCAGGTGCTGTGCGCTTGAGGTTCCTGGCGAGTGTGCCACGTAGCCTGCCGATCAACATGGAAAGTCGACCCGTGGGGCTCCAGCGTTCCAGTAGGCCGGGGATCATCACGGTGAGCAGAAGCACGGCTCCGGCCACAACGGATACACTTTGTTGAAGTCCGGCCAGTCGCAGGCCTGAGCCGAATACACCGAACAAGCCGCCCACCAAGGCGTAGGTGGAAATGCGCCCGCTGTTCAGGATCAAGGTGCTCGCCAGGCGCGCGCGCCAGCCGTGGCCGGGACTGGGTACAGCCAGTGCGATCGGTCCGCACATGCCGATGCAATGCGCACTGCCCGCCGCTCCGAGAACAAAGGCCGTGGCGAGCATCGCGTTCATGGTATCACCAACTTCTCTTCGGTGTAGTACGCCACTCCATTGGCGGTCCACTCCAAAAGCGCGTTGTACCGCCCCGCGACCAGTCCAGGCACGATGGCATCGAAGATCCCGGAAGAGTCCGCAGAGATGGTCACTTGCCGATCCGCCAAGGGATCGTTCGGCCGGAGGAGCGTGAGGACACCTGCGATCGAACCATTGCGGGCTTCGGCCGGGAAGGTGATGCGTACGCCCCGGGCGCTCGGCTGGATCACCACGCTCGTTGAAAGCGCGTTCGCCCGCTCGGTGTTGTTGATCCGCTGTTGGTACACCAACTCCTGTTCATAGTACTGGTCCGTCACCAGTGGCTCTGGATTCCGGATGGACATCACCACCAAAAATGTCATGAGCACCGCAAAGGCCACCAACACCAGTACCAGTCCCTTTCCCCAGTTCATGATCGTACAGGATCGATGGGGCCCACGAACGATGTGCTGACTTTCTCCAGGAGCTTTTCACCGGTGTAGACACCGATCACCACCTTGGTCTTCATGCCTTGCAGCTGATCCTTCGACAGGATGACGAAGATCTCTGCCTGCCCCAGTTCGCCTGCCTTCAGGTCCATGGCCCTGCCAATTAGCTTGATCTCACCCTGCACGTTCATCAGCTCCAGGTGCACCGGCAGGTCGTGGTGTGTTTTGTTCATGGACTTGATCGCATAGAGGTTGCTGATGCGGCCGTCGGGCTGCGTTTGGAACAGCATTCCAGGCGTGCGCAACACAGTGGTCTCGGTATCGGTGCGCAGGATGATCAGGGTTGCGAGCACCCCCACCAACACAGCGAGCACACCGGTATAGGCCTTCATGCGGGCATTGAAACGGAAGGGCTTCTTCTCAGCCACCTCCTCCTCGCTCGCGTAGCGGATCAGCCCCGTCGGCAGGTCCACGCTGCGCATGATGTGGTCGCAGGCATCGATGCACGCCGTGCAGTTCACGCATTCAAGCTGGGTTCCGTTGCGGATGTCGATACCGGTAGGGCATACATGCACACACGCCTTGCAATCGATGCAATCGCCTTTGCCCACCGTCTTGCGTTCCTCGCCCTTGCGGAACAAGCCACGCGCTTCGCCGCGCACATGGTCGTACGCGATCACGATGCTCTTGCGGTCCAATAGCACGCCTTGCAGGCGGCCGTATGGGCAAACCGTTGTGCAGGCCTGCTCACGGAAGAAGGCGAAGTTGCCGTAGAAGACACCGCTGAAAATGGTCATGGCCAACAACCCGCCCGTGTGCTTCGCGGATGGGTCGCGCATGATGTGCAGCAGTTCATCGCTGCCGATGATGTATGCGAGAAAGGTGTTGCCGATGAGGAAGCTGATACCGAAGAACGCCGAGTGCTTCAGCGACTTCTTCCACAGCTTGTCGGTGGACATCGGCCCGTTGTTGAGTGCCTGCTGCTGTTTCCAATCGCCCTCGATCGCGTACTCGATCCGGCGGAACACATGTTCCATGAAGACGGTCTGCGGACAGGCCCAGCCGCAGAACAGCCGCCCGAAGGCGACAGTGAACAGTGCAACGAAAATGATGAAGGTGATGAAGCCGATCACGAAGATCAGGAAGTCCTGCGGCCAGAACACCTGGCCGAAGAACACGAAGCGGCGTTCGAGGATGTTGATCATCAGCACCGGCTCCCCGCTGATACGGAGGAACGGCACGACGAACAACAGCACCAACAAGGAATAACCGAACCATTGCCGCCAGCGGGTGAACTTGCCCTTGGGCTTCTTCGGGTACACCCAAACCCGCTTGCCGCGCTTGTCGACCGTGCTGATCGAGTCCCGGTAGCTCTCGTCCTTCGTTGATCTCTTCTTGGCGAAAGCGTCGCGTTGGATATGGGCGGGTTGTGCGATCATTTCATTTCGCCGCCACCTGCGCCGTATCGGTGGGTGCAGCGAGACTGTCCACGGGGTTCGCGGTGCTGTCGGCAGGCAGAGGTTCCGCCCACAGATCACCCTGTGGTGGTTTCTGGGTGGCCGGGCCACTGCCTTGCAGGCTGAGGATATAGTTCGCAAGTGATGCCATCTCGACCGGCTTCAACTGCGACTTCCAACTGATCATGCCCTTCTCCTGCACCCCGTACTTGATGGTATGGAAGATGTTCTTCACCCCTCCGCCGTGCAGCCAGTACGCGTCGGTAAGGTTGGGGCCGACGGAAGTCTCCGAACCGGCCGCATCGGCACCATGGCAAGGCGTGCAGTATTGCGTGAAGATGTTGCGCCCGGCGGTGATGGTCCCGGGATCGGAAGTGGCTTTCACATTGGTCTCATCCACCAGTGCGCCGAGCTTGGCCGTGTATGCGGCGATCTCCGCCTTGGCCTGGACCATGCTGTTGATATACTCGGTCTTCTGATCCGGTACGAATCCCGCAACCGTGCCCAGCAAGTAGATCACGCTCCAAATGATCGATCCATAGAAGAGCCATACCCACCACGGTGGCAACACATTGTCGAGTTCGCGGATGCCGTCGTACTCGTGGTGCATCAGGATGTCCTCCTCCTTCTCCTGCTCCACCTGCCGGGTCAATCGTTTCAACACGCGTTGCAACCAGGTCGGTCCCTCGTTCAGCGGAATTTCAACGGACCTCTTTTCCACACCCGTGGTAGCCGCGATCACGGACCGCAGGAGCACGATCTGTACAAGCACCATCACGAAGAGGAGCACGTTGGTGGCGGTGAGCAGCCAGAACAACTGGGTGTTGCTGATCCTGCCTCCGTCACCGCTGTACGCCTGCGCGTTAGCCTCAATCGACAGAAGGAAGAGCAGCGGCAGAAGCACGACAGCGCGGTTATTGCGCTGCACGAACTGCTTCACCCACCCACCTGCTCCCCCCATGGTGCGCATGATGCTCGCGAGTGCAACGATGAAAACAACCTGGACGACCGCCAAGGCGAGCATGGCATACACCAGGCTGTTCTCCACCTGGAAGGCCGGGCTGTTCGGTCCAGCGGGAGCATCCGCGGCATACAGCGATAGCACCGATCCGGCGGTGATGACCAACGCAAGGGCGCGAGGGGTGGATGTTCGATCAGTGCACATGGGATGCGGATCGGGGGTGGGTGTCCTCCTCCGCAAGCGGGAGCGAGGACATGTGGTCGATGTGCGCCCTGCTCACCCTTCGCAGCCAGATCAACATGGCCAGGAAGAAGCCGAAAAAGAGCATGAAAGAGATCACGGGATAGATGCCAACTCCGGCGATCGTGTCCAGATGATGTTGTACGAACTTCAGCATGGCTCAGGGTTGTGCGATGGTTGGGGCGGGGGACTTGGCCTTGATGTCCGTACCCACGCGCTGCAGGTAGGCGATCACGGCGATGATCTCTCGATCGCTCAAGGCGTCGATGCCAACTTTCTTGAGGTCGGCGGTGATCGAAAGGCTTTGCACGGTGAGATCCGCATTGGCCTTCGCGGGGAAGTCCGCGCTATACGGCACACCCATGGTGCGCATCGCCTCGATCTTCTTCGCTGTGGTCGTCGTGTCCAGCGCGTCCTCGAACAAGTGCGAGTATGCCGGCATCAGGGAGCCAGGGCTCATGCTCGTGGGGTCCCACATATGGTAGTAGTGCCAGCTATTGGGGTACTTGCCGCCAACACGGAGCAGATCGGGGCCGGTGCGTTTGCTGCCCCACTGGAACGGATGGTCATACACGAACTCCCCGGCCTTCGCATACTCCCCATAGCGCTCCGTCTCACTACGGAACGGGCGCACCATCTGGCTATGACAGGTATAGCACCCCTCCCGCACGTAGATGTCGCGCCCCTGTAGTTCCAAAGGCGTGTAGGGATGCACGCTGGCTATGGTGGGCACATTGCTCTTCACAAGGAAGGTGGGCACGATCTCCAGCACACCACCGATGCCGACAACGATGAGGCAAAGGATGAGCATCTGTACCGGGCGACGCTCGATCCAGCGGTGCCAGTGGGCGCCGTCGTTCACAACGGCCACCTTTTCCATGGCAGGGGCTTCAGCGTCCTCGTTCGCGATAAGCCGGCCGGCCTTCACGGTCTTCCACACGTTGTACACCATGATGAAGACACCGACGATGTAAATGCTACCGCCCAATGCACGCAGCCAGTAGGCATACTTGATCTCCAGCAGGGTATCGAGGAAGTTCTTGTACACCAGGAAGCCGTCCGGAGTGAACTGCTTCCACATCATGCTTTGGAAGAAGCCGGCGAAATAGAGGGGCACCGCGTAGAAGATGATGCCGAGGGTGCCCAACCAGAAGTGCACGTTGGCGAGCTTCCTGGAAAAGAGCTGCGTACCGTATAGGCGAGGCACCAGCCAGTAGATCATCCCGAATGCCATGAAGCCGTTCCAACCGATGCCGCCGATGTGCACGTGCGCCACGATCCAGTCGGTATAGTGAGCGATCGCATTGACCGACTTCAAACTCAGCAAGGGCCCTTCGAGCGTGGCCATGCCGTAACAGGTCACGGCCACCACGAAGAACTTCAGCACCGCATCCTCACGCACACGGTCCCATGCACCACGCAATGTGAGCAGGCCGTTGAGCATGCCACCCCAGCTCGGCGCAATGAGCATGATGCTGAAGACCGTCCCGAGCGATTGCGCCCAATCCGGCAATGCGCTGTAGAGCAAATGGTGCGGCCCGGCCCAGATGTAGAGGAAGATGAGCGCCCAGAAGTGGATGATACTGAGCTTGTAACTGTACACCGGCCTGTTGGCGGCCTTCGGCAGGAAGTAGTACATCAACCCCAGATAGGGCGTGGTAAGGAAGAAGGCCACAGCATTGTGCCCGTACCACCATTGCACCAATGCGTCCTGCACGCCAGCGTACCAGCTGTAGCTCTTGGTGAGCGAGATCGGCAGCTCGATGCTGTTGACGATGTGCAGCATGGCCACCGTTACCCACGTGGCGATGTAGAACCAGATGGCCACATACAAGTGCCGTTCGCGGCGCTTGATGATGGTGCCGAACATGTTGATGCCGAACACCACCCATACCAGCGTGATGGCGATATCGATCGGCCACTCCAGCTCGGCGTATTCCTTGCCGGTGGTCATTCCCAGCGGGAGCGTGATCGCTGCCGCCACGATGATCAGCTGCCAACCCCAGAAGTGGATGCGGCCCAGCAGATCACTGTACATCCGCGTCTTCAGCAGGCGCTGCAGGCTGTAATAAACACCAGCGAATATGCCGTTACCGACGAAAGCGAAGATCACGGCGTTGGTGTGCAACGGACGCAACCTCCCGAACGCGAACCAGGACGCGAGGTTGAACTCGGGGATCACCAACTGCAACGCCGCGATCAGGCCGACCAACATGCCCACCACACCCCACAGGATGGTGATGAAGAGGAAATTCTTGACGATCCGGTTATCGTACTGGAAGCGCTCGATCATCGTGTCACCTTGGTTTCAGCTGGTAAGTCGTCGTGCAGGATGCGCACGGCCGGTGAGCGGTCGTCGTCGAACTGCCCACGCTTCACGGCCCACACGAAAGCCGCGAGGAACAACCCGGCGACCAGTGTGCTGGCGGTGATCAGGAGGAAGATGACGCTCATCAGTTCGGTGGCTTTGCGGGCCGAAAATCCAGCGGCGTGGAAAGTCGGGGACTGAGGCTGGTCAGCGAGAAGGATGACTTCTGTCAGTTTCTGGTGGATGCGTGAGGATCGCATCCAACGACAAAGGCGCCCTTGCGGACGCCCTTGCCGACTTTCACCAAGCTCCCGTCATGCGCGGAGCGCTCGGTGGAAAGGATACCTACTGGACCGGTGCCGGCGGTAACAGCACTTTGTCGATCACGCACACCAAGCCGTTGCTGCTGGGGACCGTGGCCACGATGTTCGCATCGTTGATCATCACCTTGCCATCCTTCACGCTGAATTTCACGTTGCTGCCGTTCACCATGCCCAGCGATTGCCCGTCGCGCAAGGCCTCGGGCTTGAAGACCCCTACGGCGACATGATACTGCAGGATGTCCTGTAGATCGCTCTTCTTCTCGGGCTTCAACAGGCCCTCGACCGTACCAGAGGGCAACGCGGCGAAAGCGGCGTTGGTCGGCGCGAAAACCGTGAACGGGCCAGCGTTGCTGAGCACATCCACCAATTCGGCTGCTTGTACAGCGGCAACGAGCGTGGTATGATCCGGCGAACCGATCGCCACGCCCACAACGTTCTTCTGCGATACGTCGTCCTTTACGGTACTCTGCCCACCACCGGGCGGGGCGGCAGCAACAGTATCGGACCCGCTGGGAGCTGGTGTGCCGCACGAAGCGAAGATCACCGCGGCCAGCGCAGTGAATGTGGAAAAGGAGAGCTTGATGTAGCGCATGATGTGGTTGTTCTAGTGGCCGCAAGCTGACAGTGCCACATGCGAGCCCACCTGATGACCATCACCATCTCAACTGATCCTTGACAGGCTCAAAGATCCTTGCGGGCGAACGCGCTTACAGCCCGCCATGATGGTACTGCCACCCACATGAGCAACGCGCTCAACGCGACGAGCATGCCACCTATGCTCCCGAAAAACTGCTGGTACACGGCTCCGGTGTAACCAAGCAGGGCGGCGAGGTCGATCTTCAACATCACCAGGATGCGCGCCAGGTCGATCGGGTTGAAGGCGGCCAGTGGAACAATGACAGGTTCGATGGGCCGATCGCTGAAGGCGAACATGATCCACAGCAACAGTGCATCGTACACGAGGACCATCAGCACCCAAGTAACCAAGCCGATGCCCACACCCCGCGCCCGATCCCGGTTCTTCACGGCGATCCAGCCGCCGATGGCGGTGAACACTGCCGTCAGTGCCGCCCCGGTGAGGAGCAAGGTCCAGCCAGCGGCACTTGGCGCGAAAACCAGAACAGGCAAGCCGATCCCGACCAGGAAGGCGATCAGCATCGCGATGGTGACGGCCAGCAATTGCGCGAGCACGATGTTCCGGCGGCGCAGCGGCTGCACTGCAAGCAGCACGGTGAACTCGTACTGGTTGTAGAAATAGATGATGGTGAAGACGAGGGCCAGCAACGGCACCAACGCGAGCACCACCTGTGTCAAACTGATGAGCGCCTTCGTAGGGTCGCCTTCAAGCATGAAAAGGCCGATGGAGACCAACAACAGTAGTGCCGCGTAGCCGATGGCGAAGCGGTTCCGAGCCAGGTCGATCAAGGTGTACTTACACACTTTCAACATGTGCGGGGGGTAGTTGGGCGAGATACTTCGGCAGCGCTTTGGACAAGCTCGTCTCGCGAGTGATATCGAGGATGGTCTCGGGCGCTAGCAGCGCACGCAGGCGGCCGTCTTGCAAGTAGGCCAACCGATCGCCGAGCTGCTGTACCTCTTCCATGATGTGCGATGTGATCAACACCGTAGTCCCATTTCTTCGTGCCTCCGTTACCGCATCGAGCAGCGTACGAGCGCTCACCGGGTCGAGACCGGCGGTCGGCTCATCCAGCACGAGCACCGTTGGCCGATAGCGGAAGGCCAGTACCGCGCTCACCTTCTGTCGCATACCTCCACTGAGGGCTCCTATGCGCTTGTCCAGCAGGGCATCCACTCCCAGTGCCTCGATCAAGCGATCATCGGTGCTGCCCGAGGGTGCGTCGCGGATGTCGTTCATCATGCGGAGGAGTTGATCGACGGTCAGCTCGCGCGGGAATTCCGCTAGTTGGGGCATATAGCCGATGGCTTTCCTGTACTGTGGATCGGCCCCCACCTCCATACCGTTCACGTGTATCACCCCTTCGGTGGCGCGTACCAAGCCGAGCAGGCATTTGATCAACGTGGTTTTGCCCGAACCATTGGGACCGATCACCATCACCACTTCGCCCGGCGCGAAACACGCATTGACGCCGCGCAGTGCCCATTGCTTGCCGTAGCGTTTGCCAACACCTTCGAACGTCACCCTATCCATGGGGTGGGCGCATCAAGGGTGAAAGATCCTCCAATGACTTCGGCGTGAGCGAGGGCAGCAGACGTTCGCTCTCATCGAGCAGTTGCACCATGAGGCTTCGGGACAACACCATCGCGTACGGCATGCGCTCCGTCACCAAGGCGAACAGCCCGAAGGGCCGGTAGGGCACATCGCCATGGCCATCGCGATCAAGGTCATAGCCGCGGTACCGGTCCCAATAGTTGTGCTTCAGAACGCTCAACACCAGATCGCCATTGGTGGTGACATCGAAGGTGTTGCCGGTGAACGTATTGTTCTCGAACACCGCGTCGGTACTGTTGGCAAAGAGCCGAACCGCCCAACCGTTGTTGCTGAACCTGTTCGCATGGACCGCCGCCCGGTTGCAGCCGTCCATCAGTATGCCCACTGT
>JBATMK010000338.1:0-8876 GCA_049289815.1 Flavobacteriales bacterium | reverse complement strand
CCCTGGCCTTGTCGTAGCAGCTCTTCTGGTTGCCACCGTAGCCCGTGTTCTTTCGGTGTTCCACGATGTGCCGGATGCCGAGCTTCCGTCCGACTTCCACCGTGTTATCCGGGCTTTTGTCGTCCACCAGCACCACCTCATCCACCAGGTCGAGGGGGATCTCGTTGTAGGTCTGTTCCAAGGTGAGGGCCGCCCGATAGGCCGGCAACACAACGATCACTTTCTGTCCCAGATACATCGCGGGCAAAGATGGGTGCGCCGGAAGAATGGCGTCCTACACCGTGCGCTCGGCCCGGTTCACCAGCCACACAGCGCTGAGCACCACGGCGATCATGGCCGTTTGTCCGCCCGAGAGCGATTCGCCGTCCATGATCCCCCAGCCAATGGCCACAACGGGCATCAAGTAGGTAACGCTGCTGGCCCAAACCGCCGTCGTCAGCTTGAGGAGGGCGTTCCAAAGCACCAACGAGAGGGCGGAACTAAGAACGGCCAGCAACGCCACGAAGCCCAGCGACCCCCAGCCCTGCGGGTCGGTTTCCAAGGTGGTCGGCAGGTCCGCCGCCCACGTGCCCGCCACACCGATCGGCCCAACGAAGCTGAGGGCCAGGCAGGCCGTTGCTGCGGCCGGTAATGCGTGCAGGTGCCGTTTCACGATGTTGCCACTGAAGCCGTAGCAAACCGTGCCTAGAATAGGTAGTACCGCGAACCAGCTCCACGCCGGGAGCCCGTTGTCGGTCTTCAACAGGATCAGGCCCGCGGCCCCGATCAAGCCCAAGAGAATGCCCACCAAATGGATGAGCCGCAACCGGTTGCCGAAGAACACCGCCCCTACCAGCAAGGTGAACAGGGGGGTCAGGCTGTTCAGCATCCCGCTCAGGGAGCTGTCGATGCGGGTTTGCCCGGCCGCAAAGAGGAAGGCCGGGATGCCATTACCCAAAACTCCCGTGCCGAGCAGCGGCAACCAATGCTCCCTGAGCAGGGCTGCGTGCCGCAGCAGCAGGGGGCTCAATGCCAACCAGGCGATGGCCAGCCGGGCGGAGGCCATTTGCCAGGGATCCAGGACCGGCCGCCCATCATGGAACAGGCCGCGCTTCATCAGGATGAAAGAGCTGCCCCAGATCAGGGCCAGGATCACCAATAGCGCCCATTTCTTCCACCCATCCTCTGCCTGCGCCATTCGTTAAAAGTTGCGCGGCGAAAGTACCCCGCCACATACCACAGGTACATTTGTAACCGTTCGGCACCCATCCGCGTCATAGGAACCATTAGACCCCTTGGACATGACCTTCACACGCACCCTTTCCATTGTGCTGGTGTCTTTGCTGTTCGCATGCAGCCGCCCTGCTGAAGTTGCCACGACCGACAGCTCAGCCTCCAGCAAGATCGAGCGCACGGTGATCGATGCGGAGATCACCAGCGGAACGCCGGTCACCTTCGCTGACCTGAAGATCGAAGGCATGACCTGCGCACAGATGTGTGGCGGCGCCATCAAGAATGCACTGGCTGCACTTCCCGGTGTTGCCTCCACCAAGATCGATTTCGGCAGTGCCGACGGCGACCACGCCGTTGTGACCTACGACCCCGCCAAGGTGAACGATGACCAGCTGATCCAGGCCATCCAGGCCTTGCACGAAGGGCAATACAAAGTGTTGGCCGTCAGCATCACCAAGCAAGTGAAGGTGGAAGGTGGTGCTGCGCAACAGGAGAACGACAGTCCTGCGGAAGTTTCCGCCGATGTCCAAGCCGCTGCGGCGACCGCGGTTGCCGTTGTTCCCAGCATACTTGAACTGCTGAGCAAGATCGCGCGTTTCTGATCGCCGATCGATGATCGACCGGAAGGCCCCGCGATGGGGCCTTTCTTTTTTTTCATTCCATCAGTGACCTCGCGAGCACACGTGCGTCGTAAACCCGAGGACCGGTCAGAGATGACTGGTTAGTGGGAGAGCGGCCGCTGCGGGGAGACCTGTGGCGGTCGCTTGTTTTCGGCCACACCGTGTTCGGGACGCCAGCTGATCCGAAGGATGCTTGTAGCGCAATGGCTACGGGTACTTTCGCCGCGCCGATGGCTTCTGCTGGAACCACCCATAGTCTTCGCCCGGTAACGAACTGGCTGATCACGGGCGCGATCATGATCGCCTGCATGGTGGTCATCGGTGGCATCACACGGCTCACCGGCAGCGGCCTCAGCATCACGGAATGGAAGCCGATCATGGGATCGCTACCGCCAATGAACGAGGCGGAATGGAACATTGCGTTCGAGAAGTACAAGGCGATCCCCGAGTACACGTTGGTCAACCAGCACCTCGACCTGTCCGGGTTCAAGGGCATCTTCTTCTGGGAATACCTCCACCGGAACTGGGGGCGGCTCATGGGCGTCGTGTTCATCGTGCCTTTCCTGTTCTTCTGGCGCCGCGGCTTGTTGACGGGTTGGTTGATGCGCCGCAGCCTGGTGATCCTCGTGGGCGGTGGCTTGGTCGGGGCTCTCGGCTGGTTCATGGTGAAAAGCGGGCTCGAGGAGAACCCGGACGTGAGCCATTACCGCTTGGCGATCCATCTGTGCGCAGCGTTCATCGTTATGGCTATCGTACTCTGGACAGTGTTCGACATCCGTAGGGAACGTCGTGATGCAAGGCCGGATGGAAAGGTGGGCCGGTGGATCCGGTGGGTTCTGGTCCTACTGGTGATCCAGATCGTTTGGGGTGCTTTCACTGCAGGACTGGATGCAGGCCGCATCTACAACACTTGGCCGCTCATGAACGGCGAGTTCATGCCGGAGAACGTGCGCGCCTTCGGGAGTTTGATCAAGGACTTCACCGATCACAGGGACGGCGTGCAGTTCGTGCACCGCAACTTGGCCTATCTGGTGGCGATCGCGATCCTCCTCTTCGGCTTGATACCAAAGCACACCGCCTCGCTGGCCCGGCCGAACATGCTGATGTTGGTGATGGTGCTTGTGCAATTCCTGCTCGGCGTGTTGACCATCATTTGGCAAGTGCCCATTGTATTGGGCGTGCTGCACCAGTTCGGCGCGGTGCTGCTATTGTCAACCGTGCTCAACGTGGTGCACCGGACCGGGCGGCCGATCAGTGCCATTGCAGCGTAGCTACGAAGTGTGCGATGTCCGACCGCAAGCGCTCAGTTACCGGGGCCAGCGAATCGGCGTTCGGCCTTGTGTTGAAGTAGAGCGATCCGTAGAGAAAGCGCGAAGTGCTGTCGGTGAGGTAGAACACCATCGGGCTGGCCACATCGCCGTCCACGATGAACACGGTGCCGAAGACGCGACTGCTATCGCGTAATACGCGATCGCTCTTGATCCGCACCGCCTTGCTCTGGTGCTTGCTCTTGAAGTCATGCGCGTCCTCGATCAACCGGCCCAGATCACCGTTCACGCTCTTGTACGTGAGATACACCTGGGCGCGCTGATCGGCGAATTTCCAATCCTCCCAGCAGCGTCCACCGCTCTTGTGCTGCTCCATCACCGAATAAGCAGGGAGCTCAGCGCTGAAGCACTCACCCTCCCACGCAACGAATGCCTGCTCCGGCAGGTCGATGCGGAAGTAGGCTTTCTCCTTGGGCACGGGGTCGTATCCACAGGCCGCAAACAGGGGAAGCGCGATCAGAACCAGTTCACTTCTTCGCTTCATCCTTCATATGCACTTTCACACGGCGCACGCGTTTGTTGTCGGCGCTCTCCACCGTGAACGTGAAATTCCGCAGATCCACACGCTCGCCTTTCCGCGGGATGCGCCCGGTGAGTTCCAGGATGAAGCCGCCCAGCGTTTCGCTCGCGCCCTTGTTGTCCTCGAACACCTTGCCGTCGATGTTCAGTACCCGGTATACGTCGGTGAGCGAAGCCTTGCCCTCGAAAACATAGGTCCGATCATCAAGCTTGCTGTAGATCAGGTCCTCATCGTCGAACTCGTCGGTGATGTCGCCAACGATCTCCTCGATCACATCCTCCAACGTGATGATGCCGCTGGTGCCGCCATACTCATCCACCACGATCGCCAGGTGCACACGCTTGCGCTGGAACTCGGTGAGCAGGTCATCGAGCTTCATGTTCTCCGGCACGAAGTAGGGTGGGCGCGTGAGCATTTGCCACTCAAAATCCTGCGTATCCATATGCGGCAATACATCCTTGATGTGCAGCACCCCCACCATCCGGTCCAGTGTGCCCTCAAAAACCGGTACCCTGCTGAAACCGCTCTCGACAATGCTCTTCATCAGTTCCGCGAACGTCAGCTCCTTGTCGAAGGCGACCACATCGGTGCGGGGCCGCATCACCTGTCGCGCTTCGATGTTCCCGAACTTGACGATACCTTTCAGGATGCGCTGCTCCTCCACGGTGGTGCTGGCATCCTTGGTGAGTTCAAGGGCGGCACCCAGTTCGTCCACCCCGAAATTCTGGCCGCTCCGCTTCTTGTAACGCTTCTCGATGAACTGCGTGCTGCGCACCAGCACTTCATTGATCGGCGACCAGAACCAACGCAGGGCGATCAGCGGTCCCGACATCATTTGCGCCACCGGCATGGCGTGCATACTGGCGTAGACCTTGGGCATCACCTCACCCAACAACAAGAGCAACGCTGTAACGGAGATCACCTGGATGATGAAGACCAGATACTCCGGCATGTGGTCCAGCTCGAACAGTCCGTCGATGGCCACGGTGCTCAGGATCACGATGCCGATGTTCACGAAGTTGTTGCTGATCAGGATCGTGGCCAGCAAACGACGGGGCCGTTCGAGCAGGTCCAGGACGCGCTGCCCGCTTACGCCGCCCCGTTCACGCAGGTCCCGCAACTGCGTCGGGCTCAAGGCGAACAATGCCACCTCGCTGGCGCTGATCAAAGCCGAGCAACACAGAAGGACGGCGATCGCGACGAGCGAGGCGATGGTGGTGCCGTCGATGGCGAGCAGGGGCAGAGCGGCCAAGGTGGGATGCTGTGGTTGCGGGTGCGCGCTGAGCGTGCCACCCTTCAACGGTGTTGATGCTCGGTGATCAGAACGGCAGATCGTCCATGTCGTCGGCCGGCGGGGGGGCTGACGGGGTCGCAGACGCTGTTGCTGCAGGTTGACGCTGTGGTTGAGCACCTGGAACGTCGCTGGCGGCACGATCGCCGCTCGGCCGATCGAGCAGGATCATCTGGTCCGCTTGTATCTCGGTGGTGTACCGCTGCACACCGTCTTTGTCCTGCCATTGACGCGTGCGTAGGCGCCCTTCCAGGTAAACCTTGCTGCCCTTCTTGAGGTACTTCTCGCTGATCTCGGCCAGGCCACGCCAAGCCACGATGCTGTGCCACTCGGTCTGGTCGCGCTTCTCGCCCGTGGTTTTGTCCTTGAACGATTCGGTGGTCGCCATGCGGAAATTGGCAACGGGTATGCCGCTCGGAAGGTGCCGGATCTCGGGGTCGGCTCCAAGGTTGCCCAGGAGGGTGACTTTGTTCAAGGAGTACATGATCGGATGGAATGGACGCCGAAGATAGACCCGTGCCCGGGTCGGTCTTCACCGTTCGTCCGGAGGAAGGGCCCGCCCGATCGGCGTCCGCGTCAATTCCTTGAACACGTCCGACAGGTCGCGCTCGCCCTTGCGCAGGGTAAGCACCTTCAAGCCGTTGTCAACAGCGAATTGGAACACGGCCGATCGCACATCGGTACCCGCCGCGTGCGCCAGGCTCCAGTTGTTCCCGTCCATCCGTTCCGCCCGCTGCACGCCCGAAATGGTCAAGAGCTTTCCCTTGTTCACGTCGGTGTCGAATTCCACTTCCAGCACCTCGTTCCGATCCGTGCCGCCGCGCAGGTCGGCGGAAGTGCCGTCGGCCACGATCCGGCCGTGATCGATGATGATCACACGATCGCAGATCGCCTCCACTTCCTGCATGATGTGCGTGCTCAACATCACCGTCTTCTCTTTCCCGATGCGTTTGATCAGCCCCCTTACCTCTTCCAATTGGTTGGGATCCAGGCCGCTCGTCGGCTCATCGAGGATCAAGACTTTGGGATCGTGGATCAACGCCTGCGCCAGACCCACGCGCTGGCGGTAACCCTTGCTCAAGGCGCCGATCCGCTTGTGCTGTTCGCGCTCCAGGCCCACGATGCCGATCATCTCCCGCACGCGTTCGCCTTTCTTCTTCAGCCCGTGCACACCGGCGGTGAATTCGAGGTATTCGCGCACGTAGAGGTCGGTATAAAGCGGGTTGTGTTCCGGCAGGTATCCCACGTTGCGGCGAACGTCCATGCTCGCTTCACGCGTGTCGTGCCCACATACGGCGGCGCTGCCGGAAGTCGGGGGCAGGAAGCAGGTGAGCACCTTCATCATCGTGCTCTTACCGGCACCGTTCGGTCCAAGGAACCCCACCACTTCACCGGCGCCGATCTCGAACGATACATCGTCCAGCGCTTTCTGGGCGCCATACAGTTTGCCGATGTTCCGGACGCTGATGCTCATCGCGCGGCGAATGTAGCGGCGTGGACAAGGACCGTTGTACCGTTGCTCGCGCTCTTCCGCTCCCGAACTTCGGCGCGTATGGATCGCAATACAGCGTTGAAGAAGTGCAGGGCGCTCTGCGCACGGCAGGAACGTTGTCGATGGGAATTGCGGATGAAGCTCGAAGCGTGGGACCTGTCCGACCGCGATGCCGGAATGGTGCTGGATCGATTGGAGAAGGAGGATTTCCTGAACGAAGCCCGTTTCGCTGAGGACTTCGCCGTGGGCCATTTCCGGCAGAAGGGCTGGGGGAAGAACATGATCCGGCAGGCGCTTTTGTCAAAGGAGCTTCCGGACCGACTGGTCAAGGCGGGGCTCGATGCCATTGACGGCGCGGAGTACATCACGGCCCTGGCAGTCTTGGTGCGGAAACGGTTCAGGATGGAGAAAGAGCGGGACAAGTTCATCCGCGAGCAGCGCGTGATCCGGTACCTCATCGGCCGGGGATGGGAGGCCGACGCCGTGCGTAGCGTGATCGCCGGGATGCCCAAGCAGTAACGCTTAGTTTCGCGGCCGCATTTTTCATGGTCACAGCCTATCAGATCGACGACCTCGTTCAGCGCCTCGAAGCGTTGAAGGGATACCTGCAAGTGGAGGACAAGCGCGGCTTGATCCTGGAGGAGGAGAAGTACACCCATGATCCCGATTTCTGGAACGACCAGAAGAAGGCACAGGTGGTGATGAAGAAGATCCGCGAGCTGAAACGTTGGGTGGGTCTTTACGAGGATGTGAAGCGCGAGGTGGACGACGCCGTGGTGACGCTGGAGTTCTACAAGGCCAAGGAAGTGAGCGAGGAAGAACTGGAAGTACAGTTCAAGAAGGCGGCGCACGTGCTGGAGGAACTGGAGTTCAAGAACATGCTCAGCCAAGAGGAGGACCCGCTGAGCGCCGTGGTGCAGATCACCGCCGGGGCAGGTGGTACCGAAAGCTGTGACTGGGCGGGTATGCTCTTGCGCATGTACCAGATGTGGGCCAAGAAGAACGGCTACGAAGCGCGTACGCTCGACTACCAGGATGGTGAGGGAGCGGGCGTGAAACAGGCCACCATGGAAGTGGATGGCGAATTCGCCTTCGGCATGTTGAAAGGCGAGAACGGGGTGCACCGGCTGGTGCGCATTTCACCCTTCGATAGCAACGCACGCCGCCACACGAGTTTCGTCAGTGTGTATGTGTACCCGTTGGTGGATGAGACCATCGAGATCGACATCAACCCCAGCGACATCACCTGGGATACGTTCCGCAGTGGCGGTGCCGGTGGGCAGAACGTGAACAAGGTGGAGACCGGGGTGCGCCTGCGCCACGGACCTACGGGCATCGTGATCGAGAACACCGAGACCCGGAGCCAGTTGGACAACAAGACCAAGGCGTTGCAGCTGCTGAAGAGCCAGCTATATGAAGCCGAGCTGGAGCGCAGGAGGAGCAAGAGAAGCGCGATCGAGGCCGGCAAGAAGAAGATCGAGTGGGGAAGCCAGATCCGCAACTACGTGCTGCAACCCTACAAGCTGGTGAAGGATGTGCGGACCGGATACGAGACCAGCAGTACCGACGATGTCCTGAACGGCTACATCGATGAATTCCTCAAGGCCTTCCTGATGCAACAGGGGCAGAGCCAGAAGGTCTGAACAAGTAACAAGACACAAGTCTCAAGGCTCAAGTGATCGAGATGCAGAGACCGAATCCATCCGGGTCCTCCAGACTTGTGTCTTGAGGCTTGAAATTTGAAACTTATCATGGACTACCGGATCGAAAAGGACACCATGGGCGAGGTGAAAGTCCCCGCCGGCAGGTACTGGGGCGCGCAGACAGAGCGCAGCCGCAACAACTTCAAGATCGGCCGGCCAGCAAGTATGCCGCTGGAGATCATCCGGGCATTCGCCTACCTGAAGAAGGCTGCCGCACTGACCAATGTTGAATTGGGCAAACTGCCGAAGGAGAAGAGCGATCTGATCGGCAAGGTGTGCGACGAGATCCTCGAAGGCAAGCTCGACGATGAATTCCCGCTGGTGATCTGGCAGACCGGCAGCGGCACGCAGAGCAACATGAACGTGAACGAGGTGGTGGCCAACCGCGCGCACGTGATCAACGGCGGCAAGCTGTCGGACGAGCTGAAGGTGCTCAACCCGAACGACGATGTGAACAAGAGCCAGAGCAGCAACGATACCTATCCTACGGCCATGCACATCGCTGCGTACAAGCAGATGGTGGAGGTGACCCTGCCGGGGGTGAAGAAGTTGCGCGATACACTGGCAAAGAAGAGCAAGGCGTTCGAGGCTATCGTGAAGACCGGTCGCACGCACTTCATGGACGCCACACCGTTGACGCTCGGACAAGAGTTCAGTGGCTACGTGCAGCAACTGGACAATGGCATCCGCTCCGTGAACAACGCGCTCGA
>JBATMK010000337.1:0-1838 GCA_049289815.1 Flavobacteriales bacterium | reverse complement strand
CGCACGTTGCATTGGGCCACCAAGCGTCCATCCTCGTCGTACACGTTGGCGATGAATTCCACCTCCACCATCTCGCCGCGCTGGTTGCGCACCGGCAGGTGCTCGTAGCGGATGTAGCGGTTCTTCTGCAGCTCGCGGAAAGCCGCCTTGTTGTGCTCGATGTCTTTGAACATGCCGATCTCGAACAACTGCTTGCCGAGCAGCTCGCCGGCCTCCAGGCCGACCAATCCTTCCATGAAGGCATTGGCATCGATGATCTTGCCCGTGAGCGCGTCGAGGATCAGGATGCCATCCTTGGCCGTTTGGAACAGCCTGCGGTAACGCACCTCGGTATGGCGCAAGGCTTCTTGGGCGGTGCGGCTCGTGGCAATGTCGTCAGTGCCCATGGATGCGGATCGGTAAGAAGCAGGTAACGAACGCTCGAAAAACGGACTTTCCCCGCGGGTGGATCGTTCAACCACCCGCGGGGATCGTCACTCAAGGGTGAAGCAGCCGCCTAGGTGGCGCTGCCTTGAGGAGTCTTGGTATCGCCGGTACCGGCGGTGGTGCGGGCGGCATCAGGAGCATTCGCAGGGTCGTTGTTCTTTCCGTCCTTGCGATCTTCGGCTTTGGGGGCTTCGGCCTTGCCGTTGCCCGGTGTTGTCTGCCCGGCGTTGTTGTTGGTGATGACGGCAGCCGAAGGCGTGTTCGTTACAGGTGTCTTGGTGTCGGGCGCGCTGTTCTGCGTGGTCCCGGTGTTGTCGTTGGGGTTTGTCATGGTATTGGGTGTTTGGGTGATGAACAGGCGGGTCCGCTTCCGGAACTTCCACCGGCCCTCGGTCTTGTAGCAGCAAACGAGCATCCGCTTCCCGTGATGACGCCCAATACCCGCCAGTGCACTAGGTACCAGTACGATGCGTCGTTCTGAAAGGCTTGAGCGGCGCAAGTTCCCAGTGGGAGCGATCGGGGTGATCGTGCCCCGAACGCGGGTGCTTGTGGCGATGTGGGAAGAATGTTCGCTTGCCCTTCGATCGGCCACGGTCCCGGCACCAACAACCCATGCCCTATTTCCCTTGCTCCAGCATCGCCCACGGATGCCGCACACTTCTACATTCGCCGCCGCCTGATGCTTAACAGCCCGCCAACATGCCACGGGTAACCATAGACAACATCGAGATCGAGGTCCCCGACGGGACCACGATCCTGCAGGCCGCGCGCATGATCGGCGAGCGCAACAAGGCCGATCGCTACGTGGTGCCCCCGGCCATGTGCTACTACACCAAGCTCAAGACCAGCGGGGGCTATTGCCGCACCTGCATCGTGAAGGTGACCAAGGGCAGCGAGAAGGACCCGCGCCCCATGCCCAAGCCGGTGGCCAGCTGCCGTACCAACGTCATGGACGGTATGGTGGTGGAGAACACCACCAACCCCGAGTTGATCGAGGCGCGCAATGGTGTTACCGAGTTCCTGCTGATCAACCACCCGCTCGATTGCCCCATCTGCGACCAGGCCGGCGAGTGCCACCTGCAGGATCTGGGTTACGAGCACGGCAAGGAGGGCAGCCGCTACGAGTTCGAGCGCCGCACCTTCGATCCGATCGACATCGGCGATACGATCAAGCTGCACATGACGCGCTGCATCCTGTGCTACCGCTGCGTGAAAGTGGCCGAGCAGATCACCGACGGCCGTGTGCACGGCGTGATCAACCGCGGCGATGTGAGCGAGATCAGCACCTACATCACCGAGGCGATCGAGAACGACTTCAGCGGCAACATGATCGATGTGTGCCCCGTAGGCGCGCTTACCGATCGCACCTTCCGTTTCGCCAGTCGCGTATGGTTCACCAATCCGATGGACGC
>JBATMK010000336.1:0-2736 GCA_049289815.1 Flavobacteriales bacterium | reverse complement strand
GTCTTCTCCTCCTATCAAAGTGGCGCGCCGCCAGATGATGCCCACAAGGAAAATACCCATGAGCACGAGGAAGATCATCGGCAAGGGCCATGCGACCACCGAACGCGTTTTATCCAGGTACCATCGGGGGGGGGGCAGCCCCTTTTTCCTTTCATCTACCCGCCTTGCGCGCGCCTCCTCGTAGTCGCGTAGGAACCCCGGCGCAAGAAAGAGGTAGGTGAGCAGGATGCAGAAGGTGGAACCCACGTTGAGCACATCCATGTAGGCCGCTGCCCTGATCACGGACTTGTACGCATGCCGGTCCATGAGCACGGCGTGACTTGTCTCTGGGTGCAGGTTCATGAACAGGTAAACCGTGTACAACAGGCCGAAGAACACCCAGATCCACGACCACGCCGGGATGAAGAACGTGTTCAAGCACTTGGTGACGGAACGCACCGTGCGATCACGCACATCGTCGTTCAACTTGCGGATGCGGCCAGGGAACAGCACAAGCAATACGAGCATGAGATGGAGCAATGCTCCCATGATCGGGAAGTTCTGGATGAGCCAGCTCTGGAGATAATGCTCGCCATGGGAATACTCACCGGCCAGAGAGAACACAACGCTGACGAAACCCACTACCAGCAGGATCCCTTGGCTGATGCGACTGACGTTGCGGCCAAGCGTCCGCAGCCCTTCCTCGTTGATGATGGGACCGCGCTTGTTCATGTGCTGGTCAAAAGGGGTATCAACAACAATTCCTGCCGATAGATCACCCTGTGTTGCTGCGGATCCTCGTCGACATAATGATGCGCGCGCACCTCCAGGCGTCCATCCCAAAAGAGGGTGAAGGGCAACTGTTGCTGCATCCACAGGTAGCGCGAGCTGTCCGATCCAGCGCTTCTGGACAAGAACGCATCGATCCGTTGGCGCACGTCCGTACGACGGATGTCCCCTCGCAATCCGATACGATCCGGGTAGGCCAGTTGCGCCAGCGTCCGATAATTGTCCAACCGCGCCCATGCGAGACGCAAGCGTAGAGCAAGGGTATCGGCATCAAGGGCATTTTTGGTGGTGTATTGAACGGAGCGTTCGCCCATGAGCTTGATGGCCCGCAAGCTGTCAATACCGGGTACGTTCATATATGCCAGGTCAACTGCGTAGTTGAAGTCATCCTGCAACAGGACGGACAGGACCGGTGGCAACACGTATGGAAGCGACAACGGGATTTCTGTATCCCGGGGAGAGTCGCGAACGGTCAGCCGTCCGCGCAGACCAGTTGCCTTTTCCAAGTGCGAACTGTCCGCTTGACGTGGCGCTGAACTGCTGAACAGGTGTCCGAGCATGGCACGTAGCTCGCCGCCTGACAGCAGGCTGTCACCCGGATCCGTTCTTGCGTCCCACATGGTCCTGAGGCTGTCCAGCAGATATGGGACGTCCCAGGCCTTGACATGTGCCGCATTGATCCGCAAACTGTCGATACGATCCTGATACTTGTTACCACAGCCCACGAGGCCCCAAGCGATAAGCGTGATCAGCGCGATGCCGAGGTTTCTCATACCAGTGAAGAGGCGTGCGGTTGAAGCGATGTTCAATGATCGGGAAAGGAGGGTTCGGACGCTACGAAAGTGGCACCCGGCCGCCTTGTCTACAAAACCCAGTACTGGGTAATTCCTCGAGCGGCTGGTCGGTCCAATGGTCTTTGGCCGCGGTGTGCGTCGGTGGTGAAGAAGGACATGCTCGTGCCGAACAGGGTTTGCTGTTCTGACCTGGCAATGATCGACCAGGACATCGAACGAACGCGCTCAGATGATATACCGCAAGCCGAAGTCGAAGCCGAGGGTTACCAAGGCGGTGCGCCCGCGGTCCTTCCACAACAGCTTTCCTGTGCCATTGTCCTTGTTCTCCGGATCGTGGAAGAGGTATTCGGCGCGAACGATCGCGGAGAGCTGGAAGTGTTTGTTGATGTTCCATCCTGGCCCAACACCCAGCACGGCGCCCCAGTCGCTGCTGCGGTACACCTCATCCGACCTGAACGTGACCGAGGGACTGTTGCCATTCGGGTCCACAAGCGCATAGCCTTCCGGATTGAGGCCACCGGGCATGGCCACCACCACATCGCGCACCGCTACGCGCTCGAAGCCAACGTAACCGATGAAGGGCACGGTCTCGTCGGACGGTGAGTTGAAATGAAGTAACAGCGGGAGCTTGAACACATAGCGCTCAAACGTCCATTTGCCCGTGGGGAAGTTGGCGATCTGGGTTTCTTTTCCCCAGATCAGGTCGATGCCCACGCCAAGCCCATCGCCCCAGTGATAGTTCACACCGCCGCCGAAGCCTGTTCCCTTGGTGGCTAGGCCCTCGTCGCTGTCGTTCATGAACCACGCCCACGTAGGAACGAGTTTCACGCCCACCTGCACACCTTTCTGGGCGGCAGCCTTCGCAGCCACCAAGGCCAAGACCAGGAACGTGTATTTCGTGCGCACCTTACGAAGATGGCAACAAGTTCGCCGCCGACCTAGGACTTGGGAACCGCGACTCCATTACTGTCACGGTGTGCCCCTCGAACCGCGACTCCAATACTGTCACGGTGAGCCCGTCGAACCGCGACTCCAATACTATCACGGTGAGCCCCTCGAACCGCGACTCCAATACTGTCACGGTGTGCCCCTCGAACCGCGACTCCATTACTGTCACGGTGAGCCCGTCGAACCGCGACTCCATTACTGTCACGGTGAGCCCGTCGAACCGCGA
>JBATMK010000335.1:0-2650 GCA_049289815.1 Flavobacteriales bacterium | reverse complement strand
TGACGGTTGAACACCCCACAGCGGGCGCGCTCACCATTACCGACGCAACCGGGCGTGTGGTGCTGACCACCGCGCCATCGGGCCTGAGCACGACCACCCCGATCGATCTCAGCGCATTTGCTCCCGGCATCTATCTCTTGCACACACGGACTGGACCACAAAATGCGCAGGTGCTGCGCATTGTAAAGGAATAAGCCGCGGAGCCCGATCGGCGTTGAGCCCTTTGGCCGGTCGGGCTTCCGCTTTTGTGGACGCGTAAGTTCCCGTGAGGCCTACCGCGCGATCAGCAGCTTGCTGCGCATTTGTTGACCGTCGTGTTCGCGCAGCACCAAAGTGTAGAGCGCGTTGGGCAGTGCGTTCACATATGGCCCAATGTCGATCGCGGTGCGTGCGGCGGTTGCGCCGAGGTTGGCGGTGCTTGCCACGCGGGCTTGTGCATCGTACACGTACAACGTGCTGTTGGTGATCGCATGATCCGGTATGATCGTGAGCGCACCACCGGCGTACGGCACGGGATGCATGGCCAGCGGGGCCCCGTTCACCTGCGGCATGTGCATGATGATGTTCCACAGCGAATCGGCCGTGAACATCGTTACCGCGATGTCCGGTTCCTGCGCGTTGGGCACATCGCTGACAACTTCCTGCGCAATGGCGAAGCGCTGATCCGGACCCACCGCCACCGCACCGGCAGCACCGTACACCGTGGCCACGGGAGCCGCCACGCCGCCGATGCCGAAATCGCCATCGAGCGTACCATCGGCATTGAGACAGGCCGCGCCCGTGGAGTTGAAGGTGGCGGGTGAAAGCAGCATACGGCCATCGCCCATCATGGCGGCATGGTACCCGTAAACCGACTGGGAGAGGATGTCGATGACGCCGTCGCCGCCGAGCGATGGATCGGGTGTGCCATCGGGGAAGAGGCGCGCAAGCCTGTGGTAGCTGCTACTGCCAACGAAACCGCCCCCGATGAAAAGGAACCACGTGATGCGCTCGTCGGGCAAAACAAAGAGGCCGGTACGGTACACATCGCCGTAGTTGCCCATTTCGAATTCACCGTTGTTGGCGAACGAGGTATCGAGCGTGCCATCGGGCATGAAACGCATGAGTGACGATACGCCCGAATGCCAAGTTGTGGCCAGGATGCGCCCGTCGGCTTGCAGCACCACCTGCCCGAACCACTGATCATTGCCGGGCAACGTGGGCACCACCACACCAGCGACGCCGAAGGTGGTGTCCGGTGTTCCGTTGGGGTTGATCCGGTGCAGGAAGGGATAGGTGGGCGACAGCAGTGTGCCGGCATCATCATCGTAATAACCGCATACGATGATCTTACCATCGGGCTGCACCGCTATCCCGCTCACCACAGCCCGTTCGCCGAGCGTAAAGAAATATCTGCCCTGTCCCAGGCCGAACCCGGTATCCACTTGCCCTGTGCTGTCCCACTTGAGCACGACACCCTCGAACTCATCGGTGCCATCCACCTGTGTGTGGCCGGCGACGAAAACGGAAGCATCGGCCCCGATGGCCATGCCGCCCACCACGTCATCGTCCACGCAGAACACCCCATGCGCCACACCGTTCAGACCGAAGGTGCTGTCCGCCTGCCCACCCACGGTGTAGCGCGCGGCGTACACATCGCTGGGGTATGGATCGTTGTACTTGGTACCGCCGAGGATCACGCGGCCTTGTGGATCGAAAGCAATGTTGCGCTGGCCCCAACTGAAGTAGCCGAGGAAGGTGTGCGTAAGGCCGTCAACGCCGTATGCAAGGTCGGGCACACCATCCTGTGCCAAGGCAGGAACGGAAAGCGCTGCACACAGCAGTGCAGACCAGGATCGGAAGGTCGATGGCGTTCGCACTGCGCGAAAATACTCGAACAACTCTGGCGCTCAAGGGTACAACATCGCGTTCCGACGCGGATCCGCGATGAGCAATTCAGCACACACGGAGGGCATGCCCTCTTACAACGCCCTTCGCGCCCCCGCGGGCCGCACCGTGCCGGTGCCCGCTACAACCATGGTTTGAACCCGCTTGCGGCCAACGAGGCCTCGAAATTCTTCCTCAGCGATCCAAAGAACGCCAGCGCCCAGGTGTACCTTGCTCTCGGCAAGCGTGACTGAGAACTTCGACCGCTAACTGCGGAGCCCGATCGGCGTTGATCCCTTTGGCCGGCCGGGCTTCCGCTTTTTCAACAGCCCTGTGACCTCCCGGCGATGTGTTCGTCAGGAACGCCGATGGACCGGTTCCTGCAGATGTTCGGCAAGCGGGTTTCAACCTTGCGCAACCTGAAAGGGCTTACCCAGGAAACCCTGGGGCTGGCCGTTGGAACAAGCCAATCGCAGATCACCCGCATCGAGCATGGCGAGGGCGATCCTCCGCTCACGGTTGCCGTGGCCTTGGCCAGGGAACTCGGTGTGTCCATCCTGGTGCTGATCGAGGAGAGCGAAGAGCTCACGTTCAACGTCGTCATCACGCCCAAAGGACCGAAGCTCGATGAAGAACCGCCGACGCAAGAGGAGAAATGACCCGCGGTTGAAGCTTCAGGTTGGGCGTACTGAAGCCTCAAGTAGGCCATACTGAGATCTCAGGTAGCCGAACCTGAAGCCTCAAGTAACCGATACTGAGATCTCAGGTAGGCGATACTGAAGCC
>JBATMK010000334.1:0-10791 GCA_049289815.1 Flavobacteriales bacterium | reverse complement strand
ACAGAGCGTGGTGTCATTGGGGAGGGAGACGCTCGGGTTGGCATTCACCGTGATCGTGATGCTATCGCTCACCTCGCAGTTCCCTTGAAGCGCTTCCACCCAATAGGTGCCGCTCGTGTTCACGTTGAGCGTTGCACTCGTTGCTCCCGTGCTCCATGTGTAAGAACTGCCCGGCAGGGTAGCGTCGAGCAATACGTTGCCACCAGCGCAGAAACTCGTGTCGTTGCCCAGGTCGATGCTCCCAGGAACCGCATACCCCACCGTGATCGCATCGCTGTCCGTGCAGCCGTTCGCGTTGGTGACGGTGATGGTGTACGTGGCGGCGGAACTGACCAGGAAAGTCGCGGATGTGCTGCCATCCTGCCAAGCATAGCTCACACCCGGTGTGGTAGCATCGAGCAACAATGTCTCACCAGCACAGAGCGTGGTGTCATTGGGGAGGGAGACGCTCGGGTTGGGCGAAGTGGAAACCGTTATCGCATCGGTGACCGTACACTGGCCTTGGGTAACCGTCACTGCATAGCTGCCCGCGCTACTGACACTGATGGTCGGTGTTACGGCGCTTGTACTCCACAAATAGGTGGCACCCGCCGACGTGGCATCCAAGGTCAAGAATGTGCCGAGGCAGATCGTGGTGTCATTACCGAGGAAGACGGTTCCTGGGTTCGTGTAAGACACGTTGATCGCATCAATGCCGGTGCAGCCATTCGCATCGGTCACGGTGACATTGTAGTTGCCTGCAACGTTGACGGTGTACGTGCTGGCCGTGCTGTTGTCCTGCCACAGATAACTGGCGCCAGGGAGCGAGGCATCGAGCAACAAGGACGCGCCGGGGCACAACGTGGTATCGTTGCCGAGCGATACGATCGGTGGTTGCCACGTGCCGATGGTGATGTCATCCGCACTGCTGCAACCGTTCACCGAAACCAGCACGCTCCAAACGCCTGGCGCTGCGTTCACCGTGGAGCCCACCGTGTTGTCGCTCCACAGGTAGGAAGCGCCGGGCAGCGTGGCATCGAGGAGAACCGTGCCTCCCGGACAAACGGAGGTGTCGTTGCCCAAGGAGAACACCGGCAACGGCGTGAAACTGATGTTGATGGAATCGCGGACAGCGCACCCGTTGAGCGTCGCTTCAACCCAGTACGTGCCCGCGGTGGAAACGTTGATGGCATTCGACGTAGCGTTGGTGTTCCAGAGGTAGGTGGCGCCGGGTACACTCACACTCAGCGGCACCGGTGTTCCGGCACATTCCACCAGGTCGTTGCCGAGGTTCACGCTCTGCAAGTTGAAATTGCTCAGCGTTGCCGCATCCGTCGCCGAGCAACCGTTCAGGGTCACCGTAACACTCGATGTTCCGGTGGCGGAAGTGCTCAGTGTTGCGCCGACGCTCGCATCGTTCCACAGGTACGTGGCACCGGTCACGGTTGCATCCCATGTCACCACTTCGCCGGGGCATACCGTTGTATCATTCCCGAGATCGAACGCCGGCAAAGGGTTGTAGCCAACGGTCAAGGCATCACTGCCTGTGCAGCCGTTCACAGTAACGTCCACATCATAGATCCCTGCTGAATTCACGTTGAACGTTGGTCCTGTGCTGCCATCCTGCCACAGATAGCTTCCTCCGCCTGTGGTGGCATCAATGAGCAGCTGTTGGCCAGCACAAAGCGTGGTGTCATTGCCCAAAACCACAACGGGGACCGGGTTGTAGCTCACCACTATGGTGTCCTGCGAAACGCAGCCGTTCAGTGTCAGGTCCACATCGTAGGTCCCGGGTCCTGTCACGGTGTAGCTCGGAGCGGGGCTCCCGTTCTGCCATTGGTAGGTGGCCCCGGGGGTGAACACGTTCATGGGCAACGTTTGCCCTGTGCACAGTGCGGTGTCGTTGCCCAGATCGAGGGCGGGGTATGGGTTGTACCAGAACTGGACGGCATCGTTTGCAGTGCATCCGTTCAGCGTTACGTCCACATCGTAGATGCCAGCACCGGTAACGTTGAAGGTGGGTCCCGTGCTGCCGTCCTGCCACACATAGGTCGCACCGGGCACCGTGGCGTCCAATAGGAATTGGTCGCCGGTGCAGCCGAGTTGATCAAGCCCGAGGTTCACTACGGGCAGCGACGTAACGAACACCTGCTGCTGATCGGTGAGAACGATGGTGCTGCTGATGCTGATGTCGTCGAGGGCAAAGTCATTCCCGACGCCCCAGCCGCTGGCCACCTTGATACAGAAATCCGCGCTGAATTGGCCCGGGCCGCTGGTCCAGGTATTGGTGAAGAGCGTCCAGCTGCCTTGCGAGGCGGACGTTTGCATGCCGTAGTTCTGTTGCACGCCGTCAATTGCCCAATCCAGCAGGGGAGCTCCTTGTGTGGCCACGCTCATGGCGCGCACCACCAAAGTGTAGGTCTGGTTCGGGCATACCGGGATCGTCTGGCACCATGCGTTCCAACCCGCATGCATCCAACCGGCATTGATCAACAGGAAGTTGCCGTTGCCTGTGCCGCTCCACTGTGGGTGGAACCAGTTCGCATTGGGGCCCACATTGTAGGTGGGCTCGTTCTGCATGTTGAAGTCCAGGTTGAACTGGGTGGTGAACCCCGTGTTCCCCGCGCTGAAGTTCCCGTTGGTGACAAGGTTGCCCGTGGGGTAGGTAACGGTGCACGTGTAGTTGCCCGCTACGCCAACGGTGGTGTTCTGTGTGGTGGGGCCATTGCTCCAACTGTAATTGGTGTATCCCGGTGGACCCAACAAGGTGATCGTCTGGCCTTGGCAGATCGTAACGTCGTTCCCCAAGGTGATGGAGCACTGCGCCATGCCCACATGTGCAACGCACAGGAAAAGCGGGGGAAGGAGCAGGAGGGGTCGTCCGAACATGGGCGCGCTGGGCGGGTCAGAAAACGTGCCAGCAAAAGTAGGACGCGCGCAGGGGGGCTTTCGTTCCGCACGGCAAGGACTTCCACCGGTTGAAGGTCAATATTTCGGGGGGTGCATCCACATGACCCGGTTCTCGGGCATAGGGTTGAGCACCTGGACCCTGTTACCGGTTTTCAGGAGCCCGGCCTGGACGCCTTCGCTGATCACGGTTGAAGCCTGGTCGACCGCCATGGTGTTCACCAGCAGGTTCCCTCCGGGCTGGGTAAGCTCCACGAGACGGTTGAGCGTCGCGGCGTGGGTCAGTTGCTCCGGTACCCGGTGGTCAACGAAAACATCCACCACCACCAGGTCGAAGGAGCCTTGTATGGCCGGAAGGGCAGTGAAGGCATCCGCGATCACGATGGTCAGGTCCTTCACCTCGCCCAAACCGAAGTGTTCACGGGCAATACGTTCCACAACGGGGTCCAGTTCCACGATGGTGATCGGGGCATTGCATTTCACCTCTTTGCGGAGGATCCGTACAGCGCTACCACCCCCAAGGCCCAGCATCAGGACGTGCTTCGGAAGGTCCTTTTTCAGGCCGATCTCCCTAAAGCAGCGCTGCCACACCCTGTGCAAGCTGCCGAAGCTCTGGTTGGCATTCGTGGTGTTCAGCACCTTGCGGCCATACTGGTAGCATACCTCAAACTGCCCGTTCAAGCCTTCATACCGGGCAACGCGCAGCGGCCAGATCCAACTCGCTGCGCGCAACAACAGGTTCATGCGTCCTCTTCCCGATGTGTCGGGGTGCCAAAGATGAAGGCAACGCAGCGGGCTACTTTCGCGCCCCTTTTCCATGGCGCTCACCAACATCACCCGCTACAAGCTGCGCAAGTTGCTCAAGTACGCCGTGCTGGCGAGCGCCATCGCCGCTGGGCTCCTGGTGTTCGCGGGTGAACGGTTGAGTGTTTGGCACCTTGGTTGGGCGTTGCTGGGCCTGTGGACCGGTGTGCTGGAGGAGTTCCTTTTCGGCCGGAGGTTCAGGGCGCTGCCCATCCCGCTGCAGTTGGGTGGCAAGGTGCTGCTGGTGAATGCCCTTACGCTCGGGGTGATCGCGCTGGCCTTTGCCATGGGCCGCGAGAAGATGTTCCCGTGGCTGCAGCAGGAGGGGGTGCGCATGGGCGAAGTATTCAGCATGCAGCCCTTCTACCTGCTCCTGTTGCGCACGGTGTTCATCACTTCGCTCACCATTGTGGGTGTCCAGTTGGAAGAAGCCCTGGGCCGCCGGATGCTCTTCGGGGCGCTGCTCGGTTGGTACGATAAACCCAAGGCGCAGGAGCGCATCGTGCTTACCATGGACCTGCAAGGCAGCACGGCCCTGGCGGAGCGTATGGGCGATATGCGCTACTTCCGGTTCCTCAATTTCACGCACTCGCTCATGACCGATGCCGTTCTTCGCAACGAGGCCGAGATCCACAAGTACGTGGGCGATGAGGTGATCTTCACCTGGAACATGCGCACCGGGGCCAGGAACCATAATTGCCTGGACCTGTGCTTCGATATTGCCGAAAGCATCGAGGAGCACGCGCAAGCATTCCGCGATGAGTTCGGAACGGTACCGCAATTCCGCGCTGCGGTGCACGGTGGCCGTGTCATCACCGCGCAAGTGGGCCACATCAAACGCGTGATCGATCACAGCGGCGATGTGATGAACGCCGTGAGCCGCATGCTGGGCCTGTGCAAGGACCTGAACGAGCGCTTGCTCGTCAGTAGCGAACTGCTGGAGAACCTTGGCGCGCTGGACACTCGCTTCACCATCGGCCCCGAGATGATCCTTCCGGTGAAGGGTAGAAAGCGCGAGGTGCGCGTGCACAGTGTGGCGCGAGTGCTATCGCAAGCATGATCGTGCGGCCCAACACGATCATGGGACCGCGGAAGTCACCTACGGATCCGGTCCAACCGCAATACGTTCTCCACATGGTGCGTGTGGGGGAACATGTCGATGGGTTGCACTTCCGTTACTCGGTACAGGTCTTTCAACAGCGATAGGTCGCGGGCCTGGGTGGCCGGGTTGCAGCTGATGTAAACAATGCGCGCCGGTGCCAGTTCGCGTATGCGCATCACAACGTCCTCGTGCATCCCAGCACGCGGCGGATCGGTGATCAGTACATCGGGTCCGCCGTGCCGAGAAATGAAACCTGCGTCCAGGAGATCCTTGAGATCGCCTGCTTCGAAATCCACGTTCGCAATGTCATTGAGAGAAGCGTTCGCATGCGCATCGGCTATCGCTTCGGGTACGATCTCCGCGCCGATCACACGGGCACAATGCCGTGCAAGGAAGAGGGAAATACTGCCGGCCCCACAGTAGAGGTCGTACACCACTTCGTTCCCGGAAAGCCCTGCGAACTGCCGCACGACCTCGTACATCCGTTGCGTTTGCCCGGGATTGGTTTGGAAGAAGCTTTTCGCGCCGATCCGGAATCGCAGGTTCGGGTGGCCTTCATCCACCAGTTCTTCCACCACGTGATCCTCACCGTGGAAGGTGTGTATCCTCAAGTCCCAGATCGTGTCGTTCTTTTTCGGATTGATCGTCCACTGCAGCGATGTGATCGCCGGAAAGGCATCGCGCACGTTCGTGAGCAAACGCTCCTGTGCTTCCGGATGATCTTCCCCGAAGGCGATGAGGACCATGCATTGACCACTTAGCGTTGTGCGCACCGTAACGGTACGTAGCCAGCCTTCGTGCTTGCGGATATCATAGAACCCCGGGCCTCCTTTCCCCACCTGTTCCCGGATGAAGTTGCGCACCGCATCGCTCGGTCCCGGTTGCAAGTGGCACTCATCCACTTGCAGCACTTTGTCGAATCCTCCGGGCACATGGAAGCCGAGCGCGTTTCGATCGGTGATCGCGCCCATCGTCTTCAGCTCTTCCGAGGTGAACCACCGGAAAGCGCTGGCGGTGTACTCCAACTTATTGCGGTAGTGCGTGGTGCGCGCCGATCCGATGATAGGGGAGACCACCGGCAGCTCCGCTCCGCCGATGCGCACCAGGTCGTCCACCACCTGCTGCTGCTTGTAATACAATTGCTTCGGGTAGGAGAGGTCCTGCCATTTGCAACCACCGCACACACCGAAGTGCTTGCAGAAGGCATCCACCCGATCCGGTGACCGCTCCACAATGCGTGTCGCCGTGGCTTCCGCCCAGCTCTTCTTCTTTTTCGTGACCTGCAGATCGGCCACGTCGCCGGGCACGGCGCCGCTCACGAACACCACCATGCCTTCACGCTTGGCAATGGCCTTGCCCATGGCACCATAACCGGTAACGGGTACGGCTTCCCAGGTGGGCAGCGGTCTCTTGGTGCGGCTCATGCCTGCACGTGCGGTCGGTCGAATACCACGCTCTCTTCCACATGCGGGGTGTAATGGCCGAAGTAGAATTCATAGTCCAGGCCGAGCGACTGCACGAACTGGGGCACGGTCCAGAAGTCCGACAGGTCGTGGTAAACACAAATGGCGAGTTTGGGCTTGAACTGCTTGATCGTGGCGCTGGCCCCTTTCAAGGCGTGCATCTCGGCCCCCTCGATATCCATCTTGATGAAGTCCACCCGGGGCACTGCTGTGCGCGACACCATATCGTCGATCGTCAAGGTCTTCACGGCCACGGCATCGGGTCGTTTGGGCGTGGGTGAAACCGATGTGCCGGGGCCGCTGCCGCTCACGAACAGGTCCGTATCGTTCACCGACCAGATCGGGTTGCGGGCCAACGTGATGCGCTGCGCCAGTTCGGGATTGAGCGCCATGTTCTTCTCAAAGACCTCCAAGTTGGACGGCATGAATTCGAACGTGATCACGCGGCCCGTTGGACCGGCGAGATGAGCGAAGTACAAGGCGCTGTCGCCCCAGCCCCCCCCCGGCGTCGATGACCACATCACCGGCCTCGACCTCGATGGCCCCGTTCGGTGCGGCATACCGGTATTGCTGTTGTTGGTACAAACCTTCCAAGCCGACCGGCGTGGCGAAGAGCTTCACCGGAAAACCGATGTCCGCCAGATCGATCCGGTGAATGTTCAGACCCTGATGGCCCGTGGCCGTGGTGGGAGTGCCCACCTGAGCACGTTCCAGTCGTTCCACGCGCTCAAAATGTTCGGAGTTGTTGTTGGGCAGCTTTACATGCCGATGGCCCAATGCCCTGTAGGCGATCACGTCCACCAGCAGGTCTTTCGACGCTTGATCGGATAAATGCTTGTACAGCCACGTCAGCCCTTCAACCCAACCAGCTTTCAGGTTGAAGCCCACGCCTGCGAGATGTGCAACACGTTTCATGCGGGCCACGCCAAGGTTGCCCATGGCCATGTCGGCAGCATGGCTCAGCGATGCACGCAGGGTTCTGGCCTTCGGCTTTTCCGCTCCATAGGGCCGCACGTAGAAGTTGTCCGTGTGATCGTTGTTCAAGTACTTGAGCAACGCGGCTTGATAATGCTGTATGAATGACCTGGCCATGCGGAAGGGCGCCGAAAGTAGGCAGCTTGGCGGCCCGGAGATCGCCTTACGCTACCCCGGTATCTTCGGCCGCTTTCCACTTAGCCGCCGACAGCATCGGCCTGAGACACATGCAAGAGACCCGCACCGATCAGCGCACCAAGAGCCAACGTGCCATCGCATTGGAGGAGAAGTACGGCGCGCATAACTATCACCCGTTGCCCGTGGTGCTGGACAGCGGCAAGGGTGTGTTCGTATGGGACGTGGAAGGCAAACGGTACTACGACTTCCTCAGCGCGTACAGCGCGGTGAACCAAGGGCACTGTCATCCACGCCTTGTGAAGGTGATGCAGGAGCAGGCGGCGAAGCTCACACTCACCAGCCGCGCGTTCTACAACAGCCTACTGGGCGAGTACGAGCAGTTCATGTGCACCTTCTTCGGTTATGACAAGGTGCTGCCCATGAACACCGGCGCGGAAGCCGTGGAGACCGCGCTGAAAATGGCCCGCAAGTGGGGTTACCAGAAGAAGGGCATCGCCAAGGGTGAGGCGCGCATCGTTGTTTGTGATGGCAACTTCCACGGGCGGACCATCAGCATCGTGAGCGCCAGCAGCGATCCCGAGAGCCGCGGTGGTTTCGGACCCTACACTCCCGGCTTCATCAACATCCCTTACAACGACCTGCCCGCGCTGGAGAAGGCGCTGGCCGATCCCAACGTCTGCGCGTTCCTGGTGGAACCGATCCAAGGTGAAGCAGGCGTTTTCGTGCCAGCGGATGATTACCTGGAGCGGACCTTCGACCTGTGCAAGTCGAAGAACGTGCTCTTCATGGCCGATGAAGTGCAGACGGGTGTGGCGCGCACCGGCCGCAACCTCGCAAGCGATCATGCCGGCATACGGCCCGATGTGGTGATCCTCGGGAAAGCCCTTAGCGGCGGCATGTACCCAGTGAGCGTGGTGCTGGCCGATGATGCCATCATGGATGTGTTCACGCCCGGTACGCACGGAAGCACGTTCGGTGGCAACCCCATGGCGGCGAGGCTGGCGATCGAAGCACTCAGTATCGTGCAGGATGAGAAGCTCTCGGAGAACGCCGACCGCCTCGGACAGCTCTTCCGCGCCGAAATGCAGAAGCTCGTTGATGCTTACGACTTCGTGAAGCTTGTCCGCGGCAAGGGCCTCCTCAACGCTTTGGTCATCGAGCCGCGCACGGCTGCGGACGGCTCACCCAAGACGGCGTGGGAACTGTGCTTGCTCTTGCGTGATAACGGCTTGCTCGCCAAACCCACGCACGGTGATATCATCCGTTTCGCCCCGCCGCTGGTGATCACTGAGCAGCAACTGATGGAGTGCGTGAACATCATCGCGTTGAGCGTTCGGCAGTTCACCTAGTAAAGGACCAACAGGTGCGTCGGTGAGCGTACCGCTCACAACTTGCTCTTGTCCACCTCCCGTACCAGCTTGCCTTTCTCGTAGTAAAGCTCGCGGTACACCTGGCCGTCGGGACTGTAGTCGTAGTGGATGCCGTTCTCCAGGCCATTCTCCCAGTGCTCCACGTATTTCTTGGCGCCGTCCTCGTAGTAGTAGACCCACTCGCCGTGCTCCACGCCGTTCTGGAAGCGGCCCACATATTCCAGCCGACCGGTCGGGTAGTAGACCTTCTCCATCACTTTCTCGGCCTCCTCGCCCTTACCCTTCATGTAGATCACCACTTCGGGCTTGCCGTTCGGATGGCTGCTGGCGGTGAACTTCTTGGTGCTGCATGCTGTGAACAGCAGGAGCAAGGGAAAGAGCAGGGTCGGGAACAGTCGGAGGGACATCAGCAAGGTGTCGGGTGCCCGAAAGTAGAGGGAAGTCCGGATCGAGGGCTAAGCTTCAAGTGTCAAGGCACAAGGTTCAAGTGGCAAGATCCAAAAGTGGAGTGGAAATCGTCTGTTGAGCTTTGACTTTGGCCCTTGGAACTTGACACTTGAACCTTGACACTTGCTCAGAACCACGCTACCAGCTTCAGGTTGAAGCGGCGCGGGCTGAGGAAGTCCGGGATGGCGTAATAGCGGCCGCGTACATCCTGCACCCACGTATGGTCCACCACGTTGTTCACGTTCAACAGGTTGAAGACCTCCAGGGACAACCACAGGTCGTGCATGCCCAGCCACTTCTGCCGCTGGTTCTCGGCGCCGATGAATTGCTTGCTGAAACCGATGTCCACGCGGCGATAGAAGCTCGTGCGGAGCGTGTCCTTGTACCGCTCGAAACTCGGTGGTCCGAAAGGCAGGCCCGTGCCCAGCACCAGGTTCACGTGCACCTTGTACGTGGGCCAGCGCGGCATCTCGTCCTGGAAGAACAGCGAGAAATTCAGCAACTGGTCCGTGGGCCGGGGGATGTAGCCCGGTTCCTTCCGAACGCTGTCCACCGCTACCTGGTCGAAGGTGTAGCCAGGGATGATGAGATGGCCGGCCGCGTTGTACCGGTCGTAGTAATAGTCGTCCGTAATGTCCTCCTGTACGCTGAGCAGGCCGAGCGATGCCCAACTCTCGATACCCTCGATGAACTCGCCGTTCAGTTTCAGGTCGAGACCGGTTGCATACCCCTTCGAGTTGTTCGTGGCGTAGTAGCGGATGCGCACGTTGTTCACCTCGTACGGGATCAGGTTGTTGAGGATCTTGTAGTACGCTTCGGTGCTGAATTTGAACGGCCTTCCCCAGAAGGTGAAGAAGCGATCCCAACCCAGCACGAAGTGAATGCTCTCCTGCGCCTTGAGGTTCTCGTTCAACGTGCCATCCAGGCCGCGCAACTCACGGTAGAAAGGGGGTTGGTAGTAGTAGCCTGCGGCCAACCAGAAACTTTGGTTCCGGTCCACAGTGTCGCCTTTGGCGGTCACACGTTTCCAACCCGGCTGCCACCTGATGCGCCCGCGCGGGCTGAAGACAGTTTGTCCGTTGTAGCTCCAGTACTGCGCGCGTGCGCCGAGTGTTGCACCGAAGGTTCCATTGCCATCGCGGCCGGTTGACCATTCCCATGCGTTCTGGAGGTAGGCGCTCGAGCGGATGCTCTCAATGGACAAATTGGTCTTGAGGCTGTACTGCAGCTCAAGGTTCTCGGTGCCGTTGTAAGGGATACTGTAGTCGGCACTGTCCACCATGCTCCATTCGCTCAGCTTGTCGTTGATGCGTTCGCTGCGCGCGTCCACACCCCATTGCAGGTAGCTGTGTGCAAGGGTCTTGAAGCCCTTGTGAGAGACCGTGTACAGGGTCGCATCCAACTCATTGCGCGCGTGGTCGAGGAAGGTGCCGATGCCCAGGTTGCGCACGGCCTCGCCGAACTGGTCGCTGCCCAGGTCGCGTTCCAATTCGCTCAGCAGGTACTGGCCCAGGATGTCGAAGCGCTCGCTCTCCCGCGTGCTCGTGGCACCCAAATGGAATTTCAGCAGCAGGTCTTTCCGCGGACGGACGTTCAACCCGAGCAC
>JBATMK010000333.1:0-21408 GCA_049289815.1 Flavobacteriales bacterium | reverse complement strand
GGTTCTTGTTGCCGGGCATCTTGCTGCTGATGCTCGGCGCCGCGATCGTGGCGCTGAATTTCTCGTACGCATCGTAGTCGCCATCGAAACCGGATGTGGCGCCTGCTTCGGTACGGAGCACGGTTTCATCGGCCATGCCATTGCCGACCACGCGCAAGCGCAACAGGTCCATGTTGCTGCCGCTCTTGAAACCAACGGCCATTGCGGTCTTCACGTTCTCGGTGGCCCGCAGCACCGGTGCTGGAGCGTTGGCCTGCACCCAGAAGGCCTGGCTGCTGGCGATGTACCGCGAGCCCCCGTTGATGCTTACCCCGCCAACGTAACCAGCGAAGTTCTCGGCATCGGGATCCCAGATGTAGATGGCGTTGTTGATGTTCGTCTTGGTCCAACCGGGTGCATCCCAATCGATGGCGGAAGCGTACGGGTTTCCCACCATGGTCCAACCATCGCCACCGGGGTTGCCGTTGTTGGTGTAGGCCACCGGCAGCAAGCGGTCCCCGGTATAAAGCGGACCGTTGACATCGATGAGGAACGGGGCCGTGCCACCGAGACTATCACCGCACCAGACCCAATATCCCTCGCCCTGAGCAATGGTCTCGGTACTTCCGGAGGCAGCACTGAAGCCATCGTCCTCGGTGCCGGGTGCAGCTTCGTTGTACCCGTAGATCGAGGTGAAGGGGAAGCTCGGGAAGGCGGACCCCGGATAGCCGCTGGTGAAGAAATCGTCCTGCCAATCCTGCAATGTCCGACCACTGACCGGGGCCGTTAGGAAGCGCCAGTTCGTTGCACCGGCATCGATGTAGCGGAACACACGCACGTTGCCGCTGATCGTGCCACCCGTTATCGGGGCCACACGTGCATCGCCGTGTTCGGGGTTGCTGGCAATGTGCAGGATCCCGTTCGCCGCAAGATCCCCGTCGGCGAGTTCGAGCGCGCCCAGCACGTGCTGCGGACCGGAGGCGATGGTGACACCCGTGGAGCTGGAATTCTCGATGCGCAGATCATGGAAGAAGCTCTCCCCCGCCATGGTCTGTGCATTGCTTCCGCTCAACACGACCTTGCCATAACGTGGCACGAGCGTGCCGTTGCACGTCCAAGCCCCGTTCACGTCGATCCCTGAATTGCCTGGGTCCTGCACGTCGAGGATGCCGTTGATGATCATGTCACCGTTCACAGTGATCGCCTGGTCGATCTTGACGGTATCGGTCCCGGAGATGGTAAGGTTGTAGAACGGTTGCGCCACGGGTTGCACCACATGGGTCACTGTGCTGCCCCCTAATGTGATCGTACGGTTCCGTGGGGTCAGGATGCCCGTTGTGTTCGTCCAGTTGCCCTTCACCGTTACATCATGATCCACCAGCGCACGCCGCACATCGAACGTGCAGTCCGATATGGTCAGGTCACCGTTCACCACGAGGTCCGCGTCCGGCTTTCTCTTTTTCGTCGTTGTGTGCGAGGGGAGTATCAGATGGTGATAGGCCCCGTCCACCGGATCGACGATGACCTGTGCACTGCTATCGATGCGCACGTAGGCAACGGTATTTCCGACCGCGGATGCACGCAACTGGAGCTGGTTGCGGATGGCAACGCGCACGCGCAAATAGGCGTTGGCCCCGTTGATCCACGTGCCGTTGCCTGTGATCGCCTGAAGATCGATGCTCCCCAGGTTGGTCACCGTAACACCGTTCACGAGCACATTGTTGGATGATTTCACCAGGTTGGTGCCCGCCAGGATCGTCTTGTCACCCGTGCGGATCGTCAATTGTCTTCCGTTGGTGATGGAACCGGTGCCGCTGATGGTCTTATTGATCCCGGTCAATCGAACTGCTCCGGTGCCGGCATGGATGCCATCGCAGATGTAGTTGCCGTGCACGTCCAACACCCCGTTGTTGCGGAAGATGCCGCCTGCGTCGATGTCCAACGTGGTGAGAATATCGAAACCACCGCTGGCGGTTTTCGTGAAGTTGCCGCTGGCCGTTACGCGAACGCTTTTGTAGGTGCGCGTTCCTGTGGCCGTGAGCGTGTGCCCTACCACGATGTTGTGCGCCGCACCGGGCACACAGTTGCAAGACCACGTGGAGGGCGAAGCGGCACTGCCGTTGGCAATGCTCGTTACTGTCTGGGCCTGTACGGCTATGATGCCGAACGCGGCGACAAGGGTCAAGGTTGGGCGCATGATGGATCCGGGTCTTGCGCGATTCCTACGGCCCCGGCAACGAAATGGTTCGGTATCCGCAATAGCCCTCTGGTACCCAGCGTTCTTCCAATTGCCCGCCTACCTTTCCTCCCCTACTTCTTAACCGGCCATGTACGCCACCCACCGAATGCTGCGCGCATCACTGCGCGCTTTTCTTATTTGTGCCACGCTTGTTGCCTGCAAAGGCGATCCCGAGCGGATCGAGCCCGACAACGCGTTCATTCCCTACATACCGGCCTTCACCTATGGACACATCGGTGCGCGAGCGGCCATCCTCGTCCGGCTTGCGGAGGATCATCCGTGGAAGGACACCGCGGCGACAGCGATCCAGGAACTCTTCGAGCTTGACCCCGACGTGGAGGGCGTTGTGGAATGGCTCGACCACAACACGCTCGCCTTCCGGCCGAAGGAGCGCTTGAAGAGCGACAAGACCTACAACGTGCTCTTCCGTTTGGCAAGGATCATGGAAGTGCCCGACGGCATGGAGGAGTTCCGTTTCCAGGTGAGCACCATCAAGCAAGGGCTCGATGTACGCGTGACCGATCTGCAGCCGCTCGCCAGCAACGACCTCACCTGGCAACGCCTGCTCGCCTCGGTGTACACCAGCGATGATGCCACCGGACAGGATGTTGAAGGTTGCCTCAGCGCCACCCAGGGGAAGCGCAACCTGAGGCTCACATGGGAACATGAGGCCAATGGGCAGTTCCACCGCTTCAGTGTGGACAGTGTGCTGCGTGGCGATCGGCCGGACAGTGTGCAGATCACATGGAACGGCAAAAACATAGACAGCGATGCCAATGGCGCGCTCAACTTCAAGGTACCCGCCATCGGCGATCTGGTACTCGTGAGCGCAACAACCACCAGCGCCGAAGAACAGTTCGCAACGCTGCTCTTCAGCGACCCGCTCGATGCCACGCAGGACCTCGCCGGATTGGCCGGCATCAGCGGGCAGGAGAACGTTCGGCTCGCCATTGATGGGAACAAACTGTTGCTGTATCCCGAAGCGCGGCTGAGCGGTGATCACCAGGGGTTCGTGGCCGAAGGGTTGGCCAACGTGAACAAGCACAAGATGGGCAAGGACATCACCGTTGACCTCACCTTCGAGGACATCAAGCCCGCGATCCGGCTGGTGGGCAAAGGCACTATCCTCCCGTCAACGGATGGCTTGCTCTTCCCCTTCGATGCGGTGAACCTCAGCGCCGTGGAGGTGCGCATCATCCGCATTTACGAGGAGAACGTTGCGCAGTTCCTGCAGGTGAACGAAATGGACGGCGAGCGTGAGTTGGCACGCGTTGGACGCCAGGTCCTGCACCGCGTGATCCCCTTGCAGGGCAAGGAAGCCCCGAAAGTGGGCCGCTGGAACCGGCACTACCTGGACATGGCCACCTTGATCAAGGCTGAACCCGGTGCCATCTACCGCGTGCAACTCGACTTCCGTCGCGAGCACAGCATTTATCCCTGCGCCAACGACAAGGACAAACCCAAGAAGACGATCACCGGAGTGCAGGACATCGACGATGGTGAAGACGGTCAGTGGGATGAACCCTACGACCGTTACTACTACGACGAGTACGAAGGCGACTACTACTACGAGGACGAGGAGTACGACTGGCAGAAGCGCGAAGACCCCTGCTCGGGCACCTACTTCGCGCAGAGCCACGAAGTATCGCGCAACATCCTCGCAAGCGACCTCGGCCTGATCGCCAAGCGCGGTAACGATGGTAGCATGCTCGTTGCCATCAGCGACCTGAAGAGCACGGCACCCATGAGCGGGGTGAAAGTGGATGTGCTGGACATGCAGCGGCGGAGCATGGCGCAGCTCGTTACCGATGGCGAAGGGTTGGTAACACTGCCCAAGACGAAGCACAAGGCCTTCCTGCTCGTGGCAAGCAAAGGCGGACAGCGCGGCTACTTGAAACTCGATGATGGCAGTTCACTCTCACTCAGCGAGTATTCCGTGGAAGGCCAGTACGTGGAACGCGGGCTCAAGGGCTTCATCTACGGCGAGCGTGGTGTATGGCGCCCCGGCGATTCGCTTTACCTCAGCTTCATCCTGCAGGATCCACGCAAGACCTTGCCGAAGGATCACCCTGTGACATTGGAGATCACCGACGCACGCGGAAGGTTGGATCAGAAGCATGTGCGGACGACCTCGGTGAACGGCGTGTATTCATTCCGTTGCGCCACCGCACCGGATGCGCCCACCGGTTATTGGCACGCCCGCGTGAACGTCGGCGGGATTTCGTTCCACGAAACGTTGCGCATCGAGACGGTGAAACCCAATCGTCTCAAGGTGTTGTTGGACCTGCCGGAACGGATCACCACGATCTACCGCAAGAAGGAACAAGTGCTTACAGGGAACTGGTTGCATGGTGCGCCTGCCAAGAACCTCAAAGCCCGCACGACCGTGACCATGACCCGCGGCTGGGCCTCGTTCAAGGGCTATGACAAGTACAACTTCGATGATCTGTACACGGGCGTGAACACGGACGAACGCGTGGTGTTCGACGGGCAGCTCGATGCAACGGGCAAGGCCACATTCCCTATGGACATCACCTTCAACGGCCGTGCGCCCGCAGCCGTGAACGCCAACTTCGTCACGCGCATTTTCGAAGCCGGTGGCGATGCAAGCACCGATAACCAGCGCGCGGTCTACTACCCCTACTCCAGCTACGCAGGCGTTCAAGGCCCGGATCCCGACAATGCTTGGGGCACATTGCGCACCGATACCAACTACACGTTCAGCGCGGTGGCGATCGATGCCGACGGAAAACCACTGGTCGGGCACGCATTGAAAGTGAGCGTGTACAAGATGGAACGCGACTGGTGGTGGGACGGTGGTTACGATGAAGCCGCCAGCTACGTGACAAGTCCGAGCATCCGTCTGGAGAGCACACAGGACATCGTCACCGATGCCAAGGGCAAGGCCACGGCCAGGGTGCGTGTGGACCGCCCCAAATGGGGCCGCTTTGTTGTGCGCATCCTCGATCCCGGCAGTGGCCACGCATGCGCAAGCAACGTGTACTTCGATTGGCCCGGTTACCAGGGCCGCAGCCGCCGTGGCGATGCAGAGCAGGCCGCGATGCTCAACTTCAATAGCGACAAGGAGAAATACAACACCGGCGATGAAGCGGAGATCGTGATCCCGAGTTCCGGTACCGGCCGCGCCTTGGTGAGTCTCGAAACCGGAAGCCGTGTGCTGGATGCACAGTGGATCGAATTGAAGGCGAAGGAGACGCGCCACAAGTTCCATATCACCGCCGACATGGCGCCGAACATCTTCGTTCATGTGACGCTGGTGCAGCCCCATAAGAACACCATCAACGACCTGCCGATCCGCCTCTACGGCGTGATCCCCATACTGGTCGAGGATCCGGCAACGCACATCTCCCCTTTACTGGGAACGCCGAAGGAGATCCGCACGGACGAGCCATTCAGTGTGAGTGTGAAGGAGAAGGACGGCATGCCCATGACCTACACACTGGCGATCGTGGACGAAGGCCTGCTCGACCTGACGCGCTTCAAGACGCCTGATCCGTGGACCGCATTCTACGAGCGCGAGGCCTTGGGTGTGCGCACATGGGACATGTACGACCAGGTGATCGGCGCCTTCGGGCGCCAGCTGGAGCGCGTGCTGGCCTTAGGTGGTAGCGATGCCGCAGGCGAAGTGGATCCTTCGCGCGTGAACCGTTTCAAGCCTGTCGTCCGCTTCGTTGGGCCGTTCGCTCTTGGGAAGAACGGCACGGGCAAGCACAGTTTCACCATCAACAATTACGTAGGCAGTGTTCGTGTCATGGTGGTGGCAACCGATGGTGATCGCGCTTACGGCAACGCCGAAAGAGCGGTGCCGGTGAAGAAACCCTTGATGCTGTTGGCCACGCTGCCACGCGTGGTCGGTCCGGGTGAAACCGTTGATCTGCCGGTGACCGTATTCGCGATGGACAAGAAGATCAAGGATGTGCAGTTGCGCCTGGAAGCGAACAAGCTCTTCACGCTTGAAGGTCCGGACAGGATCCCGTTGAAGTTCACTTCCGAAGGTGACCAAGTCGCGGTGTTCAAAGTCCGCATGGCCGAACGCATCGGCACGGGCAAGGTGAAGGTGATCGCTGAAGGCGCCGGGGAGAAAGCAACGGAGAGCATCGAGATCACCGTGCGCCAGCCGAACCAGCCACAAACGTTGGCGGAGGAAGTGATATTGGAGCCCGGACAGAGTTGGCAAGCCACTCCCAAGCCTGTGGGACTGCTCGGCACCAATAGCGCTTATGTGGAACTGAGCACCATCCCTCCCATCGACTTCGGTCGCCGTTTGAAATACCTGATGGACTATCCACACGGCTGCGTGGAACAGACCACCAGCAAGGCGTTCCCGCAGTTGTACATCGCAGACGTTACCGAGGTGGATGCGAAAAGCGCCCAGTACATGCGCAGCAATGTGGAAGCCGCGATCCGAAAACTGCGTGAATTCCAGAACGGCGATGGTGGATTCACCTACTGGCCCGGCAGCAGCTACGTCGATGATTGGTGCTCGGTGTATGTGGGGCACTTCCTGATGGAGGCTGAGCGCAAGGGCTTCAGCGTGCCGGCCACGATGAAGAGCAAGTGGCTCAGCAACCAGCGCAGCGTGGCCCGCAACTGGAACTTCGTGGAGCGCGATGGCTGGACGCGACATCACTCGCAGCTTACGCAGGCCTATCGCCTGTATGTGCTGGCATTGGCAAATGCCGCCGAACTGCCACCGATGAACCGCATGCGCACCATGGCGGGGTTGACCGACCAGGCGAAGTGGATGCTTGCCGCGGCGTACGCCGTGACCAACAACCGCGATGTCGCACAGCAATTGATCGCAGGGGTGAGCACGAACGTGAGCCCCTACACCGAAATGTCATGGACCTATGGCAGTGATCTTCGCGACGAGGCCATGATCGCCGAGGCCTTGTTGAAAATGAACGAAAAGGCAAAGGCGGCCGGCATGATCCAGGACATCGCCAAGAGACTTGGTTCGGAAAGCTGGTACAGCACGCAAAGCACAGCCTTCGGCCTGATGGCCGTGGCCCGTTTGGCCGAAGGGGGTGAACTCGGCAAGGGCCTGTCGTTCGTCTTCACCCAGAACGGGACGCCCAAGGACCGGTTCAGCGAAAAGGCCATCTCGCGCACCGATCTGCCAACACCGGACGGCAAGGCCAGTGTTGGTGTGAAGAACAACGGCAAGAACCTGCTCTACCTGCGTCTGGTCCGCACGGGCACACCGCTCGCAGGCGATGAGCAAGCGGTCAGCAGCGGGCTGAGCATGTCCGTGAGCTTTGAAACCGCCAACGGACATGCCATCGCCATCGACAGGTTGGAGCAAGGCACCGACTTCGTGGCCGTGGTAACGATCACCAATCCCAGCCTGAAGGGTTACAACGAACTCGCATTGACGCAGGTGTTCCCCAGCGGTTGGGAGATCCGCAACACGCGGCTGGAAGGTTCGGGCAGCGCGGTGCAAGCCAGCTACTACGACTACCAGGATGTGCGCGATGACCGGGTGCTCACCTACTTCGATCTGTGGCGTGGCGGAAGCGTGACGTACAAGGTGATGTTGAACGCATCCTACGCAGGTCGCTTCTACCTGCCGGGCACGTTGTGCGAAGCCATGTACGACAACACCATCAATGCCCGCTCGCAGGGAAAATGGATAACGGTCGTGCGGCCGGGCGATGAGCCGCAAGCGGGGAATTGAGTGCCTCAAGGTGGATCCAACACATTGTTAGCTTCGCCGCCCCATTCGGGGTGTAGCGCAGCCCGGTAGCGCACTTGCATGGGGTGCAAGTGGTCGCTGGTTCGAATCCAGTCACCCCGACGAATGAAGATCCCCGAGAAGTCGGGGATCTTTTCATTCATGGCTGATCCGATAACGGTAATAGGTGGTCAACGTCCACGGCGTTCCGATGATCTCACTTCGTATGTAGTTCTTCCTGCATGATCGCCAGGTCGCCGCGTTGGGTGTAGTCCCTCTGCACCTTCATACGGCCGTTGCTCTTGTGGAAGTTGATCTCGCCCACCGCACCAGCGTATTGCTCGATCTCAAGGCCATCCGCCTCGTGCAGGATCACTTCGAACTCCACGAGGCGGTCCTTGCCCGGGTGCTTCTTGCATGCCGATCGGGTATCGATCCGCACTTGCTTGGTAACGCAACCGGGTTTGCTGAACCGCAGCACATGCACTTGGTCGGCAGGCAGGCTCAACTTGAAGTGACCGTTGCTGCGTAACGGAACGTGGATCCCCTCCCCGTCCGTGCCGATCAACGTGGCCGTTTGCCGGCTGATGATCTCCTCAGGCGAGGACAGGACTCCCTTGATGACCACCTGCCCTTGTGCCTTGGCGGCGTTCCAGGAAATGATGCTGAGCAAGAGGATGAGCATGCATGCGAGCGCACTGGGCGCCTGGTTCTTGATCGAGGATCTCATGACAATTGGTTTTGGTCAAATGCTGCACCAAAACTGTCCTCGCGGAACGGGCCTGAACCATACCAACATGAGGGGATATATGAGGGCACTGAACGCCCGATCCGCCTGTTACTACCCTAGTTCCGGTAGCCGCGTCAGCGGCAGATCGATGGAGACGGAAGTTCCACGTCCCGGACGGCTGTCCACGTTCACCGATCCATTGTAGGCGGCCGCGCGCTCGCGGATGTTGCTCATGCCCAGACCCGCTTCGATCGCCGTCATCTCGAAGCCGCGCCCATCATCTTCCACGAGCATGTTCAACGCGGCTGTTGTGCGGGTAAGCTGAATGGTCAACTCCTTGGCATGGGCATGCTTCATCACATTGCTCACGCACTCCTGCACCATGCGATAGGCGGCGATCTCCAGGTCCTGATCCAACCGTTCCTCCATACCGAACAAACTCAGGGTCACGTCCAATTTGCCCGGTACATGCACCGCGCTGCGCAGATCCTCCAGCGCCCGGCCCAGACCGAACTGTGAGATCGTGCCACGCACCATGTTGTGACTGATGCGGCGGACTTCCGTTACCGTTTCATCCAGCAGGCTGAACACGTGCTCGTACTTCTCCCGTTGGTGCGTCTCCATCTGCTCCATGCGTCCTTCAAGCGCGCTGAACTGCAGCTTCACTGCGCTCAACATGCTTCCCACCCGGTCGTGCAGGTCCTTGCCGACACGTTGCCGCTCCTGTTCCTGGCCTTTCATCATCGCATCCAGCGAGTTGATCTCCTGCTCCTTCAATAGATCGTTCACCTCGCGCTCATGGAGGGCTTGTTCCTGGGTACGCAGCCGTTTCTGTCCGCTGTAGTTGCGATAGAGCACGACAGCCAGCAATACGAGCAGGGCGGTGATACCGATGAGCCAATTGCGCTGCGCACGCCGTGCTTGTTCCGCTTCGATGGACACCTTCAGTTCCGCGTTGGAAAGCAGCAGCTCTTGCTCCTTCTTCTCCGTGTCGAACTGGATCTCCAAAAAGCTCATGCGTTCGCTGTGCTTCTCGCGTGTCAGTTCAGAGCGGATCTCGTGGCCCTGCTCCATGTGCTCGATGGCTTCATGGCTTCGCCCCATACGATCGAGGATCTGCGACAGGCGGATCTCTGCGTCAGCAACAAGTTCCTTGGCACCGATCATCGTGCTGATCTCCAACGACCGTTGCGCGGCCGCGTACGCGCTGTCCAGCTTGCCAATGCCCATGAAAGTGTTGGACAAATACAGGTAGCTGTTCGCGGCATTGGAGGTATCGGCCAGGCTTAAGTAGAGGTCTATAGCGCGATGCAGTTCCTTATAGGCCCGGCGATGGTCACCAGCGTCGTTCGCCACCATACCGATGTTGCCTCGCACATCGGCTTCGAAGGGGGCACTGGCGGCCATGGGGCTTGTGGCGAGCACCGAGTCGTAGAAGGCGATCACTTCGGACGGTTCGTTCAAGAAGTACATCGCGCTGCCGATGTTGAGTGCAGCGTTCTGGGCAATGTCCAACATGCCGCTCCCCTCTGCACAACCCAAGGCGGCCACATACGCTTCCATCGCTTCTTGGAAACGCTCCTGGTCGTAGAACAGGTTGCCGCGATTCAAATACACATTGCATAAGACCCGTGCATACCCGGAGTCCGTCGCCAACGTCTCAGCTTCAATGAGCTTTTCCAGGCACTCCTCGGGTCGTCCCTTCCGCCGATCGATCTCGGCCATCAGGACCAATAGTTCCGCTTCGTGTTCGGCCTGTCCCACGGATCGGGCATATTGGTATGCGCGCAACGCGGCTTCTTCCGCCTTATCCATGAGCTGCATGGCTTTGAGGACGCTCGTTTGCTCCTTCATCACCACAAGCTGAACGAATGGCGATCGTTCCTCATGGCTTCCGAAAGCTTCCTGGATCTTCTTGTACGCTTCGATCAAGCGGCCCTCCCTGAGCGCCAAACGGACCTCGATCACCTGAGCGATGGCGGCCAGGTCACCATTGACATTGGGAATGTGATGCAGGCTATCGAGCAGGCTGTGCAACCTCGGAAGTTCCAACCGGCCGAACATGACGTTCGTCCTTTTCCACAGTTTCACCGCATCCGACGAGAAGGCATGTCCCGGCAGGGACAACAGGCATAGCGCAGCGAGCAGCTTTGCAGCTGTCATCCGGAACTGCTGCATGCTAGTGCGCTTCATGGCGCAAGGGATGCCTTGTGCCGATCGCCGTTACGGGCATGGGGGACAAACGGGATGATCGGGACAATCGTGACAATCGGGACAATCGGGACAACCGGGCTGGTGCTCGGCCCAATTCAACGTGCACGCGGCCTTACGACTATCCACCCAACGCGCCTGCCTGATGGTGCGAAGACGGCAGGACAGCGGTGGATGGGCGCATGATTCCGTTAACGTGCAGTCGCAGCACCAGCGATCACCGCAATCATCCATGCCGTATTCCAACGCATAGTAGTATGCTTCCAACTGCGCTTCGGCCGCGCGGCTCACCTGCGGAAAGGCATCGTCGAACACTGCTTGCAGACCGTAGGTAGCGCCCCAGTAATCGGCAGTGCCCTCGCACACTTGCAAATAATCGCATGTACACGGATCAGGATCCGCCAACCCATGGCCGATCTCATGCGCCAGCATGAAAGCGAACAATTCAGGTCCCACCTCCGGGGTCTGCACAAACGCGTTCGGTATTTGGATCGTGATCTTGGAGTCCTCGATGACTGTACCCGCAGCGAACCGCTCACGCACATCTTCGGGTACGTAGGATGTCGGGAATTCACCCATGGCCGTGTATTCCACAGTGAACACCGGATACACGATCTCGAACATTTCGACGATCTCGCACACCGTGACGCATTCACCATCAACCAACCATGTCCGATCGAACCGCTTGCAAGGTGGTGGGGGCGGTCGCGGGGTTTCCTGGCTGGTGGTACCGGGCGGGCTTGGATCAGCAGGCGCCTGCTCGTCTGGCGGCGGCGGCGGGGGGGGCAAAGGGGCCGGGGGCGGTGGTTCTGCTTCCGCGCTATCGGCGATGGAATGTTTGAGAAACTTCTTGTTGAATTTTGGAGCTCGTGTGGGGAAGTGCGATGAGTCGATACTCCTGGACATCTTGGCCTTGTCCCTTGCGATACGCGCCGCTATGAGCGTATCGAAGCTGAGCGGACCGATGTGCTCAAGAGCGATGCACGAACACCAGCACGGTTCCCCGGTATCCTCCCGCTCGAACCAGACCCTGCCTGAGCGCGGCACATTGGCTTGGCAGAGGGAATCGATGTACGTAGCGTTGCGTGTGGCCAGCTCCTGCGGGCAACGGTCGCCCCCTGTTGCTTGGGCAATACCGGCTTGCCCTTCCAACCACCGCTGCGCCCATGACCCTTGGAGGCCGGCAGACCTGTTGCACGCAGTAAGCACGCCAACGAACATGGCACAACCGATCAAAGACTTCGCTGCGGAAGTCCGGCTGTGGACCTGCTTGGGGTATCCGGGGGTCATGGACGCAAGTGGTTAGTGTTGCCATTCGCATCAGAACCTACCGGGCTTTCTTGCGTGCCGGCTTGGCTTTGGCGCTCTTGCTTTTAGCCTTCTTCACAGCGGTCTTTTTCTTCGAGCCCTTTTTGGTGGACGCGCTCTTCGACCGGGCGGACTTCGCCGTAGTGGTTGTTGCTTTTTTCGGCGTTGGGCCACCGAGCACACCGTCTCGCACCCTCGGCCGATCCTTGTAGGTAGCCCCCCCTGTCACGCGCAATTCCAACCAGGCAGAACGTATTTCCGCACCTGCCTTTCGCTTGCTAAGATTGTGCGGGCCATGGGTGGTGTCGGCCGCCTCGCCACTGGTGGTGTAAGTAAGGATCCACGGATCCGCTGCTGTTCCCTTGCCTACTTTGGAGGTGAGGGTCCAATTGGCGGGTTTGTTCACTGTAAGGGTGTAGTAGCTGCCCACTCCGGGATCGGGGGGACAAGGGAATTGATAGGTACGGTCCCAGTCTGCCATGGTTTTTTGTTTTAGGGTTAAGTGTTGGGGTGATCTGTCTTCAGCTCTCGGTGTTCCACCCACGTTCCATGGCATAGCGCACCAAGCCAGCGGTGCTGTGCATGTCGAGCTTGTGGAGGATGTTCTTGCGGTGCGTTTCAACAGTGGCCGGGCTCAAGTGCAGGAGATCGGCGATCTCCGAGGTGCTTTTTCCGGCGGCGATCAACCGGATGATCTCCTTCTCGCGCTTGGTAAGGGAAACGAAACCCTGCCCCTCTGCGCGCGGGTTGCTGTAAGGTGCGTCCATCGTCTCTTGCACCGGCTTGCACAGGTAGCGCTGTCCGGCGTTCACGGTATTGATCGCCTCGTGAAGCTCGGCCCTGCCCGTGTTCTTCAGCAGGTATCCGCTGGCGCCGGCTTCCATCAACTCGTCGATGAACTCACGGTTGTTGTACATGCTCAGCACCATCACGAAGGTTTCCTTCAGGTCCTTGTTCTTCCGGATGAGCTTGGTGGCCTCGATGCCATCCATCTCGGGCATGCTGATGTCCATGATCACGATGCGTGGCCGAAGCGCGGTGGCCTTCTCCACGGCTTCGCGGCCATTGCGTGCTTCCCCCACCACATTGAAATTGGGCTCCTGGGAAAGCAGGGCGCGCATGCCATCCAGCACCAGGTGATGGTCGTCGACAAGAAGGATGTTGATGGGGTCCATGTGGGGGGAGGTCGGAGCTGAAACAAATTTGGACAGGCACGAGCGTCCCTGAAATACCGTGTTACGGGTATTTTTTGGGGTGAGGGCCGGTTCCGGGAGGTTCACGCGGTGGGGACGCGCGGCTGGAAATTAGCCGTCCACGGCACATGTGCAACACCGGAGGCGGTATGACGCCGGTGTTACGCCGGGATGATGTGATGACCCCACCCGATCCGCCAGTAGTACGAGCGGACATTGCCGGACCATGAACGGCTGGAGGGCCTGCGAACGCCCCTCTACATTTGGCCCCGCCTGCGCCACCGGAGAGCGTGGCATGAACGAACGATGCGAGCGATCACTCCGCTGGTGCTGCTGTCCAGCTTCCTCTACAGCTTCAGCCTCAGTGCCCAGGACAAGCCCACGTTGAGCGGCTTCGTGAACGATTCCAGCAGCGGCGAAGCGCTGATCGGCGCCAGCGTGCTGGTGAGCGAGATCAAGAAGGGCACTTCCACCAACACGTACGGCTATTACTCCCTTACCCTGGAGCCGGGCACGTACACCGTTGTGGTGCGTTACCTCGGCTACGAGGAGCTGAGCCGCACGGTGGAACTGATGGCCGACCTGAAACTGAACCTGAACGTGCAGCCCAAGGTCTTCGTGGCCAAGGAGGCGAAAGTCACGGGCAAGAAAGGCAAGAGCAACACCGAGAGTACCGACATGGGCCGCATCGGCATCGACGTGCAGAAGCTCAACACGCTGCCTGCCTTGCTCGGTGAAGTGGACATCCTGAAGACCATACAATACCTGCCCGGGGTGAAGGGCAACGGCGAAGGGAACAGCGGTTTCTATGTGCGGGGCGGTGGGCCGGACCAGAACCTGATCCTGTTGGACGAGGCCGTGGTGTACAACGCCAGCCACCTCTTCGGCTTCTTCAGCGTGTTCAATGCCGATGCGGTGAAGAACATCGAACTGATCAAGGGCGGCATGCCCGCCAACTACGGTGGCCGCATCAGCAGCGTGCTCGACATCAACATGAAGGAGGGCAACGACAAGGGCTTCCACGGGCAGGGCGGCATTGGCCTCATCAGCAGCCGCCTCACGTTGGAAGGCCCCATCGTGAAGGAGCGCAGTTCGTTCATCGTGAGCGCCCGCCGCACCTACATCGATCTGTTGCTGAAGCCCTTCGTGAACGACACCAGCGATTTCGCAGGTAGCGGTTACTACTTCTACGACATCAATGCCAAGGCCAACTACCGCCTCAGCGACAAGGACCGCTTCTACCTCAGCGGCTACTTCGGCCGCGATGTGTTCACCTTCGACAACACCAATCCCGGCGACCCCAGCTTCCGCATCCCATGGGGCAATGCAACCCTTGCCGCGCGCTGGAACCACGTCTTCGGGCCGAAGCTCTTCCTGAACACCACGGCAACGTTCAGCGATTACAAGTTCCTCTTCGATGCTTCACAGGATGTCTTCTCCTTCCAGCTCTTCAGCGGCATCCGCGACTACTCCCTGAAGCTGGACCTGAACCACTACCTGAACGTGCGGCACAGCTTGAAGTACGGTGGCCAATACACGCGGCACATCTACACCCCGAGCACGGTGCGGATCGATGCGGGCGACACCGAGTTCAACATCCAGGAACCGAGCAAGCTGAACGCGCACGAAGCCGCGGTATATGTGCTGGACGACTTCGATGTTACCGACCTGTTGCGCATCAACGTGGGGCTGCGCTTCACCTGGTTCGCGCATGTGGGCGACTTCCGCGAATACCTCTACGACAGCGAGGGTGTCGAGACCGGCCAGCGTGAGTACAGCTCCGGTGAATTGGTCGCGCAATACTCCGCGCTCGAGCCACGCATCAGCGCGCGGTACAAGACCGGCGCCAACAGCAGCGTGAAGGCCAGCTTCAACAGGGGCCAGCAGTACGTTCACTTGGCCAGCTTCAGCGGGATCGCGCTGCCCACCGATGTATGGGTGCCGAGCGGCAAGAACGTGAAGCCGTTGGTCGGCACGCAGTACGCAGCCGGCTACTTCAAGGATTGGAAGGAACGCACGTACGAGACATCCGTGGAGGTCTACTACAAGACCATGGACCACCTGATCGAGTACGCCGATGGGGCCGTTCCACAGGACAATGGCAATACGAACTACGATCGCAACTTCGTGTACGGCGATGGCTACAGCTACGGTGTGGAGCTGTTCATCAAGAAGACCTTCGGCAAGTTGAACGGTTGGGCCGGCTACACGTGGAGCAAGACCATGCGCAAGTTCCCCGACCTGAACAACGGCAATGAATTCCCCAGCCGTTGGGATCGCACGCACGACATGAGTTTGGTGCTCACCTATGATCACAACGCGCGTTGGAGCTTCGGCGGCACCTTCGTGTACAGCACCGGACAGGCCGTCACCCTCCCCGTGAACCGCTATTTCGTGGAAGGTGAGTTGGTGAGCGAGTACACCGAGCGCAACAGCTTCCGCATGGCACCCTACCACCGCCTCGACCTTGCCGCTACGATCAAGAACAAACCCACCAAGACCAAGACGGACAAGGTCACAGGTGAAGAGACCGTGGTGAAGAAGCGCTACCGCAGCAGTTGGACGCTGGCGATCTACAATGTGTACAACCGCCGGAACCCTTACTTCATCTACTTCGACAACGAAGGCATTCCGAGCGAAGGCACCTTCCAGGTGGTGGCCAAGCAGGTGAGCCTCTTCAGCATACTTCCCAGCATCACATGGAACTTCGAATTCTGATGCGCCACGCACTCATCGCCATCACCTTGGTGGGCGGGCTCACCGCCTGCACCAAGGAGATCACCGTGGACCTTCCACCCGCCGAGGAGAAGTTGGTGATCAACGGCACCATCGAGCCGGGCCAGCCGCCGATCGTGGTGGTAACGCGCACCGAGAGCTTTTTCGAACCCACCGATTTCCAGAGCTTGCTCGGCATCTTCGTCCGCACCGCAACGGTTACTGTGGACGATGGCAGCGGTCCGGTACAGCTCGATGGCATCAGCGGCTTCAGCATACCCGACAGCATCCTGGAACGCGCGGGCCAGATGATCGGTATCGACCCCTTGGCCATCCAACTCGCCGACATCCTTATCTACACCAAGACCGATGGGAGCATCGTCGGCCAAGTGGGCAGCACGTACGCGCTGAATGTCCAAGCCGAAGGAAAGACCGTCACCGGATCTTCCTTCATGATGGACCCCGAACCACTGGACAGTGTATGGTTCAAATTGGCCCAACAGGATCCCGGCGACGATAGTCTCGGCTTCATCTGGCAGACCACCAGCGATCCCGTCGGCATCGGCAATTGCGCCCGATGGATGGGCAAGCGTATCAACGCAGGTTTCGATGGCGAACCGAAGGACGAGATCTTCATCGCACCGGAGTTCGCATCCTTCGAGGACCAGTTCATCGATGGCCTCACCTTCGATTGGGCGATCAACCGTGGTAACGCCCCCTTCAGCACCGCCGATGATGATGAGAACGCCGAACGTGGTTATTTCAAGCGCGGGGATACGGTGGTGGTCAAGTATGTTGCCTTCGGCCAGAAGGAATACGAGTTCTACAACTCCAAGGACGGCAACGCCAACTCGCAGGGCGATCTCTTCAGCACGCCAAGCAACATCAAGAGCAACGTTGTCGGTGGCCTTGGTGTGTGGGCCTGTTGGAGCCCGTCGCTCGATACGCTGGTGTGCCAGCCATAATGTCCGCCGGCTTCCACATCGTCATGCTGCCCAACGATCGGCCAGCCTTGTGCGCATAGCTTCGCAGCCCTTTCAATGAGCACTACTCCTGAGCATGTGAAATGCCTGATCATCGGATCGGGCCCCGCTGCTTTTTCCGCCGCCATCTACGCCGCCCGCGCCGACCTGAAGCCCGTGCTGATCGAAGGCCCCCTGCCCGGCGGCCAACTGACGCAGACCACCGAGGTGGACAATTATCCCGGTTACCCGAACGGGCGCAGCGGGCCCGAGATGATGGAAGACCTGAAGGCCCAGGCCAAGCGTTTCGAGACCGACATCCGCAGCGGCTGGGTGACCAAGGTGGACTTCACCGGACCAGTGCACAAGGTGTGGGTGGATGAGAAGACGGAGATCCATGCCGATGCGGTGATCATCAGCACGGGCGCCAGCGCGAAGTGGCTGGGCCTGCCGAATGAGATCCGCCTGCGCGACATCGGTGGCGGCGTTACGGCCTGCGCGGTTTGCGATGGCTTCTTCTTCCGCGGACAGACCGTGGCCCTGGTGGGCGCAGGCGACAGCGCATGCGAAGAGGCGACCTACCTGGCCAAGCTCTGTCCCAAGGTGTACATGCTGGTGCGCAAGAACGAGTTCCGCGCGAGCAAGGCCATGGTGCACCGCGTTGAGAACACCCCGCAGATCGAAGTGCTCTTCAACACCGAAGTGAAGGATGTGCTCGGCGAGAACAGCGTAGAAGGGATCATCGCGATCAACAACCGAACGCGCGAAGAGCGCAAGCTCGATGTGACCGGCCTCTTCATTGCCGTGGGCCATAAGCCCGCCACCGATCTGTTCGTGGGGATGCTCGATATGGACGAGACCGGCTACCTGAAGCACAAGCCCGACAGCACGCACACCAATATCCCCGGCGTGTTCGTCAGCGGCGATGCCGCCGACAGGATCTACCGCCAGGCCGTGACTTCCGCCGGCACCGGCTGCATGGCGGCGTTGGATGCGGAGCGCTGGCTGGCGGCGCAGGGCAGGCATTGAGCGTTCGGCGCGTGCCTGGGGTCGGCGCGGGACCACCTCTCCACCGATAAGCCTATCCTTAGGCCATGGTTCGCCCTGCATGTTCAGTCGCCTTGATCATCGGCCTGCTCGCGACCGGATGCTCCCAACAAGTGCCGGATACCGCTTTCACCTTTCGCAGTCCAGCACCCGCCTATAAGAGCGGAACAGGACCCGTAGTGATGCTGGATGAAGCGCACAACAACTTCCATACGCTTGGTGGTCGCTACTACACGTTCGGGAAGGTGATCTCGGATGACGGTTACCGGATGCTCTCCGGAACGGCGCCCTTCACCGCGACGCACCTCCAGCAAGCGCACATCCTGGTCATCGCCAACGCGCTCTCACCTGACGATGACTTCGCCCTGCCGACACGTTCGGCCTTCACCCCTGGCGAGATCGCTGCTGTGGAGCAATGGGTGGACCAAGGCGGCAGCCTGTTCCTCATCGCCGATCACATGCCCTTCGGTGGCGCGGCGCACGACCTCGGTGCAGCATTCGGTTTCGATTGGATCAATGGCTACGCGACCCCGCCCCAGGAAGGAACGGAGATGTTCGCACGCCGCGACGGGTCGCTCTTGGCGAACCCTATCACGGACGGTAGCGACAGCACACGCATCGACAGCATCGAACTCTTCACCGGCAGTGCGTTCCATGCTCCACCCGAAGCCGTGGTCCTGACACGGCTCAATGCGGGCTACGAGATCCTGTTGCCGCAACGTGCGGATGAGCTCAGCGACAGCACGAGCCGCATCTCCGGTGATGGCTTCATCAATGGTGCGATGCTGGAGTATGGCAAGGGACGCATCGTAGCCTTTGGCGAAGCTGCCATGTTCACTGCACAGTTCAGCGGTCCTTCGAACGAACCCATGGGCATGAACCGGGTCGGTGCGGAGCAGAACGCGCAGTTCCTGCTGAACATCATCCATTGGTTGGATAGGCGGCTTTGATGACTTGTGCGAGGAGGGTGCCGTGATCTGTACCCGATCGCGTATGTCCCTTTGCACCGCCGCTCGCGTGCCACATGCCCCAGCCATAGCCACAGCAGGCTGTTGGCAACGTGGCTTGCGGCCACCATGGATCGCGTTCCCATGCGCGCATCTTCGGCTGCCATAAAACCACCGCCATGGACAATGTTTTTTTCGTTGTCGGCAGCGAGGAATATGTGGCGCGCATAGAGTACCGGGAAGACTCGGAGAGTTACTACCTGGGTGTGTTCAAGATCGGCGAGGAGCGCTCCGTGCTGGACATCGGTTGGGAACCGAAAACCAACTGGCAGCGGTTCATGCCCAACGACGACTTCATCCGCATCGGGGTGGTGAAACGCGCCCTGAAGATCTTCGCCGACTTCCGTAAGGCGGAAGCCAGCAAAGCGGCCCAGCACAAACTGAAAGGGAAGGCATCGCCCAAGGCCGCGCAACAACTCCAGGAGCAACTGAAGGAAGCGCTGGCCAACGAGGAGTACGAAATGGCCAGCACCCTGCGCGACGCGCTCAAGCGGCGGGGAGTGAATTGAGGACGTGGGTTGGCGCGTGCGGCAGGCCGGAGGCGCTGGACCGAGAGCGCGTGGGGAAAGTCTCGAGCGCGCGCGGGGGGCGGGCGCAGTGATGGTTCACTACCAGCGCCGCCGTTATGCCAGCACCCAATAAGTGAGTATGCCACCGACGTAGCCCATGGCAGCGGGCACGAACATGCGCCGCACGTACCACATGAACTCGATGCCCAGTACGCCCATTACCGCAACCCCCGCTGCCGAACCGATGATGAGCATGCTGCCACCGGTGCCCGCACACAGGGCGAGCAGTTCCCAGAATGCGTGATCGGCCGGATACGTGGTCAATGGGTACATGCCCTGCGCTGCAGCCACCAAGGGCACATTGTCCACAATGGCTGAGAGCACCCCAAGAATGGAGTTGGTGGCGTACACGCTGGGCAGGTGGGTACTGAGCCAGCCCGATACGAGGGTTAGGTGCCCTGCGGTCTGCAAGCCCGCCACCGCTATGAGGATGCCGAGGAAGAAGAGGATGCTGCTGTGATCGATGCGCCGCAGGATGGCCGTTACCTGGTATTGCCCAGTTTCCTTCATGCTCCGCGTATGTACATACTCGGTATAGATCCAAAGGAGCGCAAGACCGAACATGATGCCCATGAAGGGGGGCAGATGCGTGTATGCCTTGAATACCGGCACACCCAGCAACGTCACCACGCCGAGCATGAAGACCGTGTACTTCTGGCGCTTCGACACAGTGGTTCCCCCACTTACCGCTTTGCTCGAAGGGCGTTCAATGGTGCCCCGCATGGACCTGCTGAGCCAGAGCAGCGGCAGGATGAGGCAGACCAACGCGGGCAGCAGGAGGCTTTGAACAACGCTCCATGTGGTGACCTGGCCGCCGATCCAAAGCATGATCGTGGTGACGTCGCCGATGGGGCTCCATGCTCCACCGGCGTTGGCCGCAATGATCACCACGCCGCCGAACATCCACAGATCCTCCTTCCTGCCGATGAGCTTGCGGAGCAATGCAGCCATGACAATGGCCGTCGTAAGGTTGTCCAAAGCAGCAGATAGAAAGAAGGTGAGGAAGCCGACCACCCATAGCAACACCAGCATGTTGCGCGATCCGATGCGGTCTGTTACCACTTCGAACCCACCATGCGCGTCCATCAGCTCCACCACCGTCATGGCGCCAATGAGGAAGAACAGGATGCTGGCGATCTCCCCCAGGTGATGGAACAAGCTCTCCAGCCGATGGTCCACATCACCCTTTCCTGCCGGAAAAACGCTCTCATCCGCGAGCATCACCATCGACCACACCAGCATGCCGGTGAGCAATGCGGGTGCCGCCTTGTTGATCCGCAAGGGATGCTCGAACGCGATCAGCGCATAGCCAACGATGAAGACGATAAGGATGGCGGGGAACATGATCGGTGCGGCGCGTCAAGTTTACCCCTTATGCAACCTGAAAACCCCGGTGCGGAAAGGGGTTGCTGGATCGCGTTGTCAGCGGGCTGCCGCCCTATCCTTGTTCCATGTTCTCCTCGAACATCTTCTCGCCGTTGCGCCTCCGCTATTTCTGGCGGCGGTACATGGGGGCGCGCACGGCTTTGGTCATCACCAGTGTGATCATCGGCCTTTGCTCCTCGTTGTGCGCGGTGGCCTTGAAGAAGGGAATCCATACCCTCACCGGTTTCGCCAACCAGGTACTCTTCACGGACGATCGCGCCTACCTGGTGCTGGTGATCCCCTGCGTCGGCATCCTCTTGTCGGTGGCGTACACGCATTTCTTCCTGCACGGCGACCTGGGCCGGGGCATGGGCAACCTGCTGAAGGA
>JBATMK010000332.1:0-13933 GCA_049289815.1 Flavobacteriales bacterium | reverse complement strand
CCGGCAGACCGCACCAACGCCGCTCTCCATCTTCACGCGCACGACGTACAGGCCTTGTGGCAGGTCGCTCCGATCGATGCGCAGCTCGTGAGAGCCTGTGCCGGCAAGCGTGCGAAGGACGCGGCCGTTCACGTCAATGACCTCAACGGCATCGGCTGCGCCGATCGGTCTGTTGAAACTCAAGCGCGCACCACTGTTGAAGGGGTTGGGCATCACCGCAATGGATAGGTCAGGCAGATCAGCAGCACCGGATACGATCACGTTGACCACATCGCTCACCACCGTGCAACCGTAGACATCGGTGAGCGCAACGCTATAGTCGCCACTGATGAGGGCTGTCCAATCCATGGTTGTCGCACCCGGTATGGCGGTTCCGTTCAGCAACCACTGATAGCTGTAAAGCATGGTATCCATGAAGAACGTATATGGCGTCAGCCATCCTCCACCATTGTCGTACAGGGTCACGCTCCACTGGGCTTGGGCGCAATCGATGATAGTGTTCAGCACGACATTGGTGATGACGGGCGCGTTCAGGTCGAAGTAGATGCCCGCGTTGTTCTGGATGGTGGTGAGGTGTTGCAGTCCGCTGAGCGGTCGCACACGGAAGGTGATGAAGCCATGGCTCGCCGGTTCGTTCACATTGCTGTCGGGCAGAAGGATGTTCTCGAAACTGAACCGGGCCAGCCCTCCGTTGCTCACGTCCAATATGCTGAGCGGATGCGACATGCCCAGCACCTGCAGGCTACCATGATCGAGGTGTGGGCTCAATAGATCCTCGACCACCACGGTGTAGGCGGTGTCGGTGCCCGTGTTCTGGAACCGAACCGTGTACTGCAGCCACTCGGTGTCGAAGGGTATCGCGCCGTACGCGCCATCACCCTGCGGTGTCACCTGTTTGTCGTTCGGATCGAAGGCGCAGGAAACCACTCCGCTGAGCTCCACGGTTTCAACCAGCGCCAACCCCCCCAAGCCGTCATCGGCCCAGACCATCACGGTATTGAGCGTGGTATCTCCGATGTGTGAAGCATCCGGCATCTGTACGCTCAACTCCTGCTGCCAGAACTGGTACCAACCCAAGGAGTCGAACGACCAGAAGAGCGTATTGCCCACAATGGAATCGGGCAAAGGGCTCGACCCAATGAAGGTGAACAAGGAGTCGAGCGTTAGCCCCACGACGCCTTGGGGTGTGGTTGTGCCGGCGTTGAGCAGGCTGATGTGCTGTTGCGCACTGCCGCTGCACCACCACGAAGTGTTGACCAGGGAACCGATCAGCACCGTGGTATCAAGAACCGGAGTGAAACCGAAGTCCAGATCGGTGAAAACCGTATCGGTTGCGGTGAAGGCAACGGTATAGGATGCGGAATCAGAAGTGAGCGCCCACCATGGCGAATTCGGTGTGAAGCTGATCTGATGCGTTCCGGTGGTTGGCGGACGGAAGTCAAAGGCACCCTGTCCGTTGGTGAAGGTGAAGCCCGTGCCTGGTTGAACGGATAGCGCGCCGTATGGGAAACCTGGTTCACCGGTACCGAACGCACCGCTCTGATCGGCATCATTGAACACCATCCCGGAAGCCGAGAACGTGCCACCGTCGGCGCACGTCGTTCCTGGCCATACGTACATGGCACTTCCCGCAGGAACCAACAGATCGCCGAAGAAAGACGTGAAGATCATCTGGGCAATGGTGTCCGTCGCTGTGACCAGCGTGAGCGGAACGGCAGGAATACTGAAAGGTGCGTAGCCGCATCCCGGCAACTGGCCATCGGGATCGGCAGCAGCAACGAACACGCCCGTTCCACCGGCGCTGGTACCGACCACGCGTGCATCGCCAGTGGCAACGAGGTCAATGCGAACTGCGCGGAAGTCTTCACCGGGATCGCCATAACGTGTTGCCAGCAGAACAGCGCCCGAGGTATCCATTACCGCGCTCCAGGCATGGGCATCCGTACCGGCCCAGCCGCACAACAACACTTTGCCATCAGGCCGGGCCACCGCATCGGTGATGGCACCGCCACCGAGCAGCAACTGCTGGCTCCAATCAACGGTGCCATCCGCAAGTAGACGAACAACATTCGAATCCCCTACGGCGATCACCGAGCTGTCCGTAAGACAGGCGGAAGCATCAACATGAAAATTCATCCACTCTTGCTCCCATTGGATCACGAAGTCGGTATCCAGCTTCGCAATGAACCGGCCAAAATTCGCCTCAGCGGAGACAACGAAGCCACCATCCGTGCATACAGAATGCCTTCCTGTGCCATACACCGGATCGATGGCCAGATCGGCTCCGCCCAAGTAATAGCCGTCGTTCACATCAATGCGCGCGACAACGTGTCTTGGTACCATGAGACCGCCCGTATAGCCGGTGGCAATAGCGGTATTCGCATCCAGGGGCTCAATAGCCCGGAACGCTTGGTACCAAGTGTTCCCATAAGTGTTGGCCCAGACCAGGCCCCCGTTGCCATCGAAGCGGGCCAGTAGGTTGTCGTAGTCACTGATCGCCGAACCGGCGCCACAAACCAGGATGGCACTATCGTTCAGCACGGCCACATCGTAGAACTGCGTGGTGGAGAACGGCGTACCGAAGTGGCCGATATCGTCCGCGCCAATGGAAGAATAGGCGCGTGTCCAGAGCACATTCCCGGCCACGTCCAAGCGCATCAGGAAACCCTTGCTGGGACCCGAGACACCGCAAAGCACCATCCCGCCATCGGGAGTAACGTCGGAGCCATGTATCTCCGTGTTAGGCGGCAATGGATAGGTGCGCACATAGTTGATCTGTGCGCTGGCGTGCAACCCCAGCAAGAAAATCACCGGGAACAATGTGCGCTTCATGGGATCGGGACGTTGCGCTTGGCAGACGAAGGGGTAATGATACGGTTGTGCATACAGGGATCGGAAGCTCAGTTGCCGTTCATGTAGAACCCGAAGGACCGCAGCAGTGCATCACCTTCCTTCACGTTCCCGGCGGGCCGGGACAGAACACATGGAACCGCTGCGCTTCCACCACCCCAGTGGCCGTACCACACAACTCATGGACATCAACGGCCAGGAGCAAGGGCGGTTGACCTACTTGAGCAGCTGGCGCACAAAGGCTGAACTGCTCACGAGTGAAGGCGTGTACACCGTGACACGTCGCGGGTTCGGTGATGTGTGCGTGTTCTACAGCGGCCATCCTGTTGTGAAGATGCATGTGCGTTGGAGCGGACCGATCGAGTTGAACGATACCTCCCACCCTGATCGGAGTCTGGTGCTGAAGCTGCCGAGCATCTGGCGCAGCACGCACGAGCTGGTGGATGCGAACGGGCAGGTGCATGCGCGCATCACGAGCAAGTACAATTGGCAGCACTGGCGTACCGAGCACAGCTTGAACGTTCCAGCAGGCGTTGAAGCGCCGACTGCCGTGATGCTGTTGGCGGCGGTGTATGCGCTCGATGCGAAACGCAGACGGCACTCAGCGGCCGCTGCCGGGTGAAGATGGCGCGTGCTTATGCCTGCGCTGCTTGATCATTCCGCCGCGCGTGTCCTTGATGCTGCTCATCACCACGAACGCGTTGGGATCGATGCGGCGTACCTCGCTGGTGAGCCGGCCGATCTCCAAACGTGTGATGACACAGTAGAGGATCTCCGTGTCGTTGGCGTGACCGTGCCGTCCGAAACCGCGTTTGCCGTTGAACACCGTCAGGCCCCAACCTAGTTTGTGCACGATCATCTCACGGAGCTCCTCGCTGTGCGGGCTGATGATGGTGACGCCCATGTACTCCTCGATGCCCTCGATGATGAAATCAACCGTGCGGCTGGCAGCGAGGTAGGTGATCATGCTGTACAACGCGATCTCCACGCTCAGCAACCAGGCGGCCACACCGAAGATCAAGACGTTCACGAACAGGATCACATCGCCGATGGTGAGGCCTGTCTGGCGGCTGATGGCGATCGCTAATACCTCGGTGCCGTCGATCACAGCACCAGCACGCACCGCTAACCCGATACCGAGCCCAAGGAAGAATCCGCCGAAGGCGGCAACGAGCAATTTGTCGTGCGTGACTTCCGGGAAGTGCACCACACTCACAACAATGGCCAATGCCGCTATCCCGAAAACCGTCTTCACGGCAAACTCCTTTCCGATCATGCGGTAAGCCATGAACACGAAAGGGAGGTTCACCAGGATCAACCAAACGCCCAAGGGCAACCCGCTGTACGCGGTGATGGTAAGCGCGATACCCGTGGCACCACCATCGATGAACGTATTGGGCAGGAGGAAACCTTCGAGCCCGAAGGCAGCCGAAGCCACGCCGGTGGCCATCATGGCAATGTCCTTGGTCATGCGCCACGCGGCGATGCGTAGACTGCGATAACCCTTGGCCAGGGCGAACGGCGAGAACTCCTCCTCGCCGGTCTCCGCCATGCGACCGCGCAAGACAGTGCGCATCACCAGACGTTCCAGAAAGGCCTTCATGGCGGCAAGTTAGCCCCCGACCAGTCGGGACAGGCGCGCTTGCGCGGTCGCTTTACCAGGTCACAGCCACCTTGCCCATGGTGCGGCCAGCGCTCAATTCGGAAAGCATACGTGGCATGTCAGCGGCGTTCACTGTACTGTGCACATGCGGGCGCACGATGCCTTGGGCATGGGCTTCGACGATCTCGCGCAAACAGCGTCCCATCAATTCCGGGTGGTGGTCGCCGAGCTTCAGCATGTTGATCCCGATCACGCTCTTGCTGCGCATCATCAACCCGATGGGCAGGATCATGCCCATGTCCCAAACGAATTTCAACGTGGCGAAAATGCCGCCCGCTTTCCCCGAGCGCGCCGCACCACCGAAGAGCACCACCGCGCCACCACTGCCGACCAACGCCATGTCCTTTTTGAACGTGGCCCCGGCTACAGGATTGAAACTCACATCGAATCGTGATCTACCGAGGAACTTGCGCGCTTGCGAAGCATAGTCGCCCAGCGAACGGTCGATCACGTGCTGCGCGCCCATGGAACGAACGTGATCGGCCTTGGACTTCGAACCGGTTACACCGAAAACTTCGCAGCCGCGGTGTATCGCGATCTGTACGAGCATTTGACCGACGCCACCGGCGGCACTGTGCACCAGCACCCGTTGGCCCGGCATCAGCGGGAAGGCGTAGTTGGCCATGTACCATGCCGTACATCCTTGGGTGCCGAGCGCCAGTGCTTCGCCGATCGGCAGCGCATCGGGGATGGGAACGACACCGCGTGCATCCACCACCACTTGTTGCGCATAGCCACCGAAGCGCGTGAGCGCGAGCACACGTTTTCCGAGCAGGTCCGGCGGAACACCTTCACCGCACGCTTCCACGCGCCCTACTACTTCGTATCCGAGTATGCTCGGCAACGGAGGTGCTTCGCGGTACAGTCCTGCCACCGCCATCGCATCGGCATAGTTCAATCCGAAGCCTTCGCACGCGATCCGCACCTGGCCCGGCTTCAGCGCAGGTGCCTCCACTTCGCGCAGCGCGAAGGCGTTCAGTGGATCGCCGTTCTTGGTGAGGAGCCAGGCTTGCATGTTCAGTCCGTGCCTGCCACGCAAACCACCATTTCCCCTTTCGGCTCCTTCGTTGTGAAATGTGCGTGCAGCTCTGCAAGCGTACCACGCAGATGCTCTTCGTGCAACTTGCTGATCTCGCGGCCCACGCTAGCGCGTCGCCCGTCACCGAACGCCTCCGACAAGTCGCGCAACGTGCGTGCGATCCTGTGCGGGCTCTCATGGAAGATCATCGTGCGTTCCTCTGTTCTCAGCTCATCCAAACGGGTCTTCCTTCCCTTCTTCACCGGTAGGAAACCCTCGAAGACGAACCGGTCGCATGGAAGCCCGCTGGCCACCAACGCAGGAACGAACGCGGTAGGTCCCGGCAAACATTCGACTTCCACACCGGCCTTGATCGCTTCGCGCACTAACAGGAAACCGGGATCGCTGATGGCCGGCGTTCCGGCATCGCTCACCAGCACCAATCGTTCACCGCTGAGCAGGCGTTGCGTGAGCTGGCCTACGATGCCGTGTTCGTTGTGCGCATGGAACGGGATCAGCGGCTTCTTGATGCCCAACAGTTGCAGGAGCTTACCGGTCACCCGCGTGTCTTCCGCGATCACGCCATCGCTCTCCTCGAGCATGCGCTTCGCGCGCAGTGTGATGTCCTCGATATTTCCGATAGGTGTCGGCACCAACACCAGCCGCGCCATCACTTCAACGCGTTGACGAAGTCGGAAAGGGTGCTGTGGATGTCGGCAAAGTCGGTAAGGGGCAGCGTTTCCGGTTTGTCGTTCACATCGTGATAGGCTGCAATGCCGCCGAGGGTGTAAATGAAGATGGCCGGGATGCCCTTCTGCACGAAGGGACAATGGTCGCTGTTGCAAGCCGGACCGCGGCTCTTGATGTCCACCAGACGCGGCTTGTCGGTGTTGATCTGCGTGAGCAAGGCGAACTCATCCTCCTGCACGGTGGCGTTCACCACCATGATGCCTTCATCGCCGGTTCCCATGATGTCGAGGTTGATCATGAGGCGTACGGTGTTCCATTCGATCGGCCGATCGGCCACGCACCAAGTGGATCCTTCCAATCCGGCTTCCTCGCCGGCGAAGGCAATGAAGAACACGTTGTGGTCCGGCGGGTCCTTCGCGAAACGCTCAGCGAGGCTCAGCAACATGGCCACACCGCTCGCATTGTCGTTGGCCCCGGGGAAAAGCGCATCGCCCATGAGACCGAGATGATCGTAGTGCGCGCTGATGATGACGGTACCCTTGCCCGGCTTCTTCCCCTTCACCCAGCCCCAGACGTTGCGCGCGCGGTGTTCCCTGATCATCTTGTTGCGGATGCGCAGTTCGATCGTTTCCGCGCTGTCGGGTATCGCTTCGGGCAGCACCTCGATGAGCGGGAAGGGCAAGGCTTCGTGTGCGACGCTCCACGTGAGTTTGCTGCTGCTCTTGATCACCGGCGCGTAGTACATCAGTTCGCGTTCCAACTTGGTGAAGAGCGCAAGGGAGTCGGCGTTCTTGGTATCGGGCACCTTGAAGTGGACGGCCTTCCCGGTGATCACGCCATAAGTACGCGCTGCATTGTCACCCGTAAGGTCCGCTGGTGCAACATGCGCTATGCCGAAGCGGCCGGAAGCTTTTCCGCTGTTCGGCCCAACGATGAAGTCCACCCCGGCTTCCAGCGCCATGCCGTCGATCACGGCATACATCGGGTCGGGGAAGCTGTTCACATTGAAGTTGAACGGCTCGAAGTAGGAGCCGCGCACGGGATCCAGCCCCAGCGCCTTGAACCTGGCGCCGAGATAGTCCGCCGCCAGACTATCGCCACCGTTCACATAGCCGCGGCCGTACATACCGGGCGCACAGAGGTCGTTGATGTAACCGCGTGCCTTCGCGACCACCGGGTCCACCGCAGGTGCAATGGGGTCTTGCGCAACGAGGGAAACAGAAAGGGCGGCCGCAACAGCGAGGACGCCAAGGCGAGGTTGAGCGGGAAGGTGGGGGTTCTGCATCAGCGGTGTCGGCGTTCGATGAGCTCGTTGAAGGCTGCGAGCACATCCTCGCCCGGTGGGTTCTTCAATTTGGAGAGCACTTCATCCTTCACATAGGCCTTCGCTTCGGCGCGGCCAGGCGCTTTGTTCAATTCGGTTATGGCGCGTTCATAAGCACTGCGATCACCCGCGAACAATTCAGCCACGAACCAGAATTTCTGGCTCAAGGCAACAGCCTTGCCAAGATCGGCAATGGGCGCGCGACCCAGCTTCTCGCCCACGGAGGCAACCGGCTTGGTTGCCGGTGCAGAGGTTGCGGCGGCAGAGGGTTCTGGTGCCTTCGGTGGCTCGCTCTTGACCCCAGGCGCACTGGTCTTGGGCTCCTTAGCCTTGGTTCCGGGGACCTCGGTCTCAGCGATCGCATCGATCAACGAGGTCTGCTTCGGCGCCGTGTCCAACCGGATGGGAGGAGGCTCCTGCGCGGCGGGCAATGGTGCCACGACCGGGGTCGGCTGCACTTGGGGTGTCGGCGCGGACTTCTCCACGACGGGCCGGGGGAAGGACGCTTCGCGCGCTTTGTGGCGCAGCACGATCAGGCGTTCGTGCAGTTCGCGGGCATTGTCAGCCAGTTTCTCCAGATCGGCGATCGGCAGCTTCCCTTCCTCCAACCGGCGAACATCGGCAGCGATGCTGGCCGCCAGATCGCCGATCCGCGTGTAGTGTTTCCCGATCTCCATCCGTGACGTAGTGGGCCCGTGCCGCTGGCGAATTTGCCTATTTTTCGCCGCGCTGAAGTGTTTGCGGCCTTTCCGCTCCCGGCGCAGCTTTCCGAACGATGTTCCTGGAGCGCGCCGCCAACCGGACCCAACGCAAGGGCTGGATCGAGGTCATCTGCGGCAGCATGTTCAGCGGCAAGACCGAGGAATTGATCCGCCGATTGCGGCGGGCCGAGTTCGCCAAGCAGAAGGTGGAGATCTTCAAGCCCGGCGTGGATACGCGCTATGATGAAGTTCAAGTGGTGAGCCACGATGCGAACCGCATCCGCAGCACGCCGGTGCCATCGAGCAGCAACCTTTTGCTGCTGGCCTCGGGCATTGAGGTGGTCGGTATCGATGAGGCCCAGTTCTTTGATGACGGCCTGCCAACTGTTTGTGAACAGCTTGCCAACAGTGGGGTGCGCGTGATCGCGGCGGGGCTTGACATGGACTTCCAGGGAAGGCCGTTCGGCCCCATGCCGCAATTGATGGCCATGAGCGAGTATGTGACGAAGGTGCACGCCATCTGCATGCGCTGCGGGGAGCTCGCGTCATTCAGCCATCGCACGAACAAGAGCCAGGAACTGGTGCTTCTGGGCGAGACCGACAATTATGAGCCGCTGTGCCGGTCCTGCTTCAATGCTGCGCGCGGGTTGACCACCACGACCGGGGCATGAGCGGGAACGGTCATCGCCTGAGTGCGATCGCGTGTGCGATCAACGCGGAGCTTCTGCCTGGATCCGGCGATCCCGTGATCGAGCACCTGGCCATCGACTCGCGCAAAGCGATCGCAGCTGAAGGAACGCTCTTCGTTGCGCTCACCGGCGATCGGCACGACGGCCACGGCTACATCGGGGAGCTGGCGGCGCGGGGGGTGAAGAATTTCCTCGTTAGCGATCGTGCGCACGTGTCGGAGGTCAAAGGCATCAACACACTGGTCGTACCCGATACGGTTGTGGCCCTGCAGCGTATGGGTGCATGGCACCGCGCTCAATTCAGCGCTCCTGTGATCGGCATCACGGGCAGCAATGGCAAGACGATCGTGAAGGAATGGTTGTTCCAACTGCTGGGCGATGAAGACCACATCGTGAGGAGTCCAGGAAGCTGGAACAGCCAGGTGGGCGTGCCGTTGAGCGTTTGGGAAATGAATGCTGCACATACGCTGGGCATCTTCGAAGCGGGCATCAGCAAGCCGGGTGAAATGGAGCGGCTGGCCCCGATCATCGCTCCGACCATCGGTGTGTTCACCAACATCGGTCCGGCGCACAGTAGTGGGTTCGAGGATGATGCAATGAAGGCCCGGGAGAAAGCCCAGCTTTTCAAGAATGCCGGAGCCGTGGTGTACTGCGCCGAGCACGGGGTTGTCCAGGACGCATTGAGAGCACTGAAGGTTCCGCTCGTCGCATGGGGCCGAACGCAGGGAAGTGATGTGGAGGTGATGTCGGAAGAAGTCTCGGGCAACGGCACGCGATCGATGTTGAAGCACGATGGTCGCTCGTTCGCAGTGGATCTTCCATTCAACGATCACGCCTCGGTGGAGAATGCGCTGCATTGCATAACCCTGATGCTGCACTTGGGCCGCTCGCCGGAACGCATTGCTGAACGCATCGCGCACCTTCAACCGGTGGCCATGCGGTTGGAAACCGTGGACGGTATGCACGGCAGTACCATACTGAACGATGCCTACAGCAACGACATGGCCTCCTTCGGGATCGCACTGGACCACTTGGAACGCATGGGCTCCGGAAGGAAGAAAGTAGTTGTGCTGAGCGACATGGCGGACAGCAAGGGATCACCGGCAGAGCACGTGGGCCGAATTGCTGCTGCACTGCGAAAGGCGCAAGTGGATCTGCTGGTGGCGGTCGGCCCGCAGCTTCGTGCGAACGGATCCGTACTTCCGAAGAACACTTTGCATTTCGACAGCACCGATGCGCTGATCGACGCTCTTCCTCTACCCCAGCTCGATCACGCTGCCGTGCTGGTGAAGGGCGCCCGAACATTCGCCTTCGAACAGGTGGTGGAGCGCCTGCAGGAGAAGGTGCACGGCACCGTGATGGAAGTAGACCTGGATGCTGTGAGGCACAACCTCAATCACTATCGGGGCCTGTTACACCTCACCCCCAGCTCCTCTACCAAGGCGAGGGGGGGCCAGCTTGATCGCACCAGGATCATGTGCATGGTGAAGGCGGATGGCTATGGTGCCGGAGCGGTCGAACTCGCGCGCTTGTTCACCCATGAGCAGGTACACTATCTCGGGGTGGCCTACGCCGATGAAGGCATTGCATTGCGCCAAGCAGGGATCCATTTGCCCATCATGGTGATGAACCCCGAGCCCGTGCCCCATGAGGTGATGCACCGATTTCGCTTGGAGACGGAGGTGTACAACATGCGCTCACTGCGCGATGCGATCGCACATGCGCGGGACCGCAACGATGCGCCACCGGTCCATGTCAAACTCGATACGGGTATGCACCGCCTCGGATTCCAGGACAGCGAACTGGACGAGCTGTGCGTTGCGTTGAAGCTTGCCCCCGGGTTGCGGGTCGCCTCGATCCTCAGTCACTTGGCTGCGAGTGAAGACCCAGCACAGGATGACTTCACCCGGGATCAGATCGCGCTCTTTAAGCGCATGAGCGAACGCATTCTGGCCGTGTTGGGCTATCGACCGTTGCTGCACATGGCCAACAGCGGTGCGGCGAGCCGGTTCCCCGAGGCGCATTTCGACATGGTCCGCCTTGGCATCGGGTTGCACGGTATCGGTGTCGATGCCACCGAGACCGCGCGGCTGCTCCCCACCGTGACGCTGCGCAGCCCTATCGCGCAGATCAAGACGATCGGCGAGGGAGAAAGCGTTAGCTATGGCCGGCGGTTCATTGCACAGAAAGAGATGCGCATCGCCATCCTACCGCTTGGTTATGCCGATGGCTTGGACCGGAAACTCGGCCACGGCGTAGGCCGGCTCTGGATCAATGGGAACGCGGCGCCTTTCGTTGGTACCATCTGCATGGATATGTGCATGGTGGATGTCACGACCATTGCTTGTGGGGAAGGCGACATGGGATTCCTGTTCAACGCAGCGCACCCAGTTACGGATGTCGCGCGGGATCTGGGCACGATCAGCTATGAGGTACTGACCTCGATCAGCCCGCGCGTGAAACGGCTGTACGTGCATTCCTGAAGCTTGCCATCTTGAGCTGTCATCCCGAGCGCAGCCGAGGGACGAACCATGATGACCGCTGAAAGTCGCGGTTCAACGGGCTCACCGTGACACTGCCCGGGTGACCGATCCCAGTACCCCATAGCTGGCCTTCCAACCCCGGATGACAACCTGGGCGACGCATGCATCAGCACGCCGCGTCATGAGAAGAGTGCCCTTCTACATTCGCGCACCTTTTTCAGGAACCATGAACCTCTTGTTGCGGACCATCACCTTTTCAACGCTCGTTGTTGCCTCATTGGGCCTACGCGCACAAGGCCCGGAGATCATCCCGGGCGACATCATCGTGCAGTTAGCGCCCGGTGCCGATGCCAACCGCATTGCCGCGGCCTGCTCGAAACTCCACGAACAACCCACCGGACTGCGGGTGGTGCGCGAATTGAGCAAACCCATGCGCGCTTGGTTGCTGCACCACGATGCCACGGAGGTCGACCACGGTGCCTTGTTGCGCTTGGTGCGCCGCCAACCCGGGATCACCATCGCGCAATCGAACCATGTGGTCAAGGATCGCATCGTGCCCAATGACCCGCAGTACGGGTCCGTATGGCACCACGACAACATCGGGAGTGAAGCGGCATGGGACATCAGCACCGGAGGGTTGACGGCCGCTGGCGACAGCATCGTGGTGTGCATCGTGGAGAACGCCGACCTGCCGCACGCGGATCTGATCGGCAATGCCTGGTTCAACTACCAGGAGATCCCGAACAACAACATCGACGACGACGCGAACGGCTACACCGATGACCACAGGGGATGGAACCCGGGCGGCAACGACGATGATGTATATGGCGGTAGCCACGGCACGCAAGTGGCCGGCATGATCGGTGCCAAGGGCGACAACAACGTGGGCATTGCCGGTGCCAACTGGGATGTGAAGTTGATGGTGGTGACCCGCGACGGCATCGATGAAGCTTCGGTGATCGAGAGCTATACCTATCCAATGGAGATGCGGGAGCTGTACAATAACACGAACGGGTCAAAGGGCGCCTTCGTGGTGGCCACCAACAGCAGCTGGGGCATCGACAACGCTGATCCCACGGACTACCCGCTGTGGTGTGCTTTCTACGATAGTCTCGGCGCGGTGGGTGTGCTGAGCTGCGGTGCCACGGCCAACAACAACCTGAACATGGATGTCGTGGGCGATATGCCTACAGGTTGCAGTAGCGACTTCATGGTGAGCGTGACGGCGACCAATGATGCCGATCAGCGCACATTCAGCGGCTACGGCCTTACAACGGTGGATCTCGGAGCACCGGGTGAGGATGTTTTCACCACCACCATGGGCGGCGGCTATGGCAGCACAAGCGGCACCAGCTTCGCCAGCCCGCTAACGGCAGGCGTGATCGCACTCCTGTACAGTGCTCCCTGCGCAACACTGATGAACCTTGTGCAGAGCGATCCGGCGGCAGGTGCGCTGTATGTGCGCGATGCCTTGTTCGCAGGCGTGGAGCAGGTCGGCAACCTGCCCGGGCAGTGCGTTACCGGTGGGCGCGTGAACGCGGACAACAGCATGCAGTTGATCATGAACGACTGCGGTCCGTGCCCACCACCGATCGACCTCGCCGTGACCAACGTGGATTCCAACATCGTGATCCTCACCTGGGTCTCGCTCGCTGCCGATAGTTTCAACCTGCAATACCGCCCTACCGGCACGGCGGTATGGACAGCGGTGAACGGGCTCGCGAGCATGCCCTACACGGTGATCGGTCTCACGGGTTGCACGGAGTACGAGTTCCAGGTGGAGGGGATCTGCGACGGGGTTGCCGGTGGCTTCTCTCCCAGCTTCGTTTTCACCACGGATGGCTGTTGCAGCGCCCCTGACCTGCTCACGGTGGGCTTTGTTGGCGACAACAGCGGTAACATAAGTTGGTTGGCTGTGAGCGCCGCCATCACCTACGACGCGCAGATCAGTGTACAGGGGAACGGCGTGTGGACATTGGTGACGGGTATCACGGACAGCTTCTACGAATTCACGGGTCTCGATTCCTGCACCACCTACGATGTCCAGGTGCGTACCGTGTGCGACAACGGCATCACGGCATGGAGCAACACCATCAGCTTCGGCACCGGCGGTTGTGGCAGCTGCCTGAGCTTGAACTATTGTCCGAGCATGAGTGCCGATGCCACCGAAGAATGGATCGTGGGTGTTGAGGTCGGCACCTTGAACAACCAGACCGCCAGCGATGGTGGCTATGGCGACCACACCGCCTTCGGCACGGAGCTGGAGATCGGGCAGGGACATCCCATCACGCTCACTCCCGGTTACGCGGACACTCAGTACGATGAGTACTTCAAGGTGTTCGTGGACCTGGACCAGAACGGGGACTTCGATGGCACGGGTGAATTGGCGTTCGACGCTGGGGGCACAACGGACCAAGCGATCAGCGGTACGCTCACGATCCCAGTGGGTGCGGTGGAAGGCAGTACGCGCATGCGTGTGCTCATGGTGTACGATGATGCCACAGGAACGGGATGC
>JBATMK010000331.1:0-4268 GCA_049289815.1 Flavobacteriales bacterium | reverse complement strand
CGCGTTCATGCGTACCGCTTCCCACGCACGTTGACACGTGTTGTGCGCATGCGATCGTCCATGCGCACGCTGCGCTCCATCAACGGAACAGAACATCGCGCAACGCGACGATCAACCACACGATGAGCATCACGGAACCAAGGATCACGATGCGACGTCCATCCCGCCGATCACTTTCCGAAAAGACCGGAACGCGATCGCCATTCGGCAATGTCCTGTGCGATGCATTGAGGTACCAACCGATGGCGATGCCGAGCAATCCACCGAACAAAGCGATGACATATCCGAGCACAACGAAGGGGAACTGCCCGCCTTCCGGTGCACGCATCGCGTTGATCCGTTCCTCGCGGAACCGGTCGAGCACGGCATCGTGAACGGGGATGCCACGTTCATCCAAGAGCCGTTGTGCAAGGCGCACATCAAAGCGCGTCCAGTCGTCGGGATGTGCGAGCACTTCCAACAGCTCTTCATCGGTGAAGGCGAACAAGGGATGATCGGCCGATGCGGTACGCGCATCCTCCCTTGCCTGCCGATCGACCAACGCATGGGCGCGTTCAACGTCCGCGTGCTCCACCATCACATGGAAGTCCTCCTCGGGCTGCCCGATGATGGACGCGTTGATCGAATGCACGTTCGCGTGCACCCGGGCTTCAATACCTCCATCGTTCAATTGCCCAGCCAAGACCACGGCTTCGACTTCCGTTGGGAAGCGTTGGAATGAACGGAGGGTGGACATCACGTTCCAGGGTCGGGTCGACGTGAAGATGGGAAGGCTTTCCCGAACAGCCTATCGGGTCATCCGGAAGGGATGAGCGCCCACGAAGAACATTCACTCCCAACTCCCACCACCTTCATCCACATCGAAGATGACCGGATCGGTCTTGCTTCCGACGCAATCGAGTTCAACACCGAGGTCGCCTTGCGGGCGATCGAAATCGCCACGACTGATGGTGATGCTGCTGTCGGCGTACACCTTGTTCATGTAATAGCCATAGATCGGCAGCGCACTGTTGGCACCCTGGCCGAGGTCGGTGCGCGAGAACCGCACGCTGCGGTCCTCGCCGCCGGTCCACACACCGGTAACGAGATCGGGAGTGATACCGATGAACCATCCATCGCTGTTGTCCTGGGTGGTGCCGGTCTTCCCGGCCGTTACGTATTTGATGTTGCCATACTTCGCCCGGTTGCCCCAGCCCATCCGCAGGCGCATCCCCGTGCCGCGGTCCATCACGCCTTTCAACAGGTCGAGCATGATATAGGCCGTTCGCGCATCAAGTGCTTCCTCCGTTCTTGGGGTCACATCGTAGATCGCGTTGCCGTTCTTGTCCACGATGCGTGTGAAAACGATCGGATCGATGTGTACTCCTTCGTTGGCGAACGCCGCGAACGCACTGGTCATCTCTTCCAACGTTACGTCGGCAACACCAAGGCACAGACTAGGTACCGGATCGAGCTTGCTCTTGATGCCCATGTGTTTGGCCAGTACGGTCACGGCTTCGGGGCCGTATTGCTTCATCAGCCATGCGGTAGCCGTGTTGATCGATTGCGCCAACGCGTACTTCAATGTGATCATGCCGCCATACTTCGCATCGCTGTTCTTCGGGCACCAATCCGGTTGCCCCGCCGGCATATCGAAGCACACCATCTGGTTGGGCAATTGGAAACAGGGATCGAGCCCTTCGCGCATGGCGGTGGCATAAACGAACGGCTTGAAGGTGGAGCCGACCTGCCGGTGCGCCTGGCTCACATGATCGTATTGGAAGTGCTTGAAGTCCGGGCCGCCCACCCAAGCTTTCACGAAGCCGGTCCGGGGATCGAGACTGAGCAACCCGCTTTGCAGGTGGCTCTTGTACCAACGGATGCTGTCGTTCGGGCTCATCACCGTATCGATCTCGCCCGTCCAACTGAACACACGCATGGCCACGGGCGTGTCGAATATCCCTGGGATCTCCTTCTCCTTCACAACGGGCCACCACGTATCGCAGCCGCCCTTGTCGGGATCGCAATGGAAGTATGGCACAGCATCCTTCTCCGCCCGCACGATGTATGCTGCGGGCCGATCGCAATTGGAACAGCGTTTCCCCATCAAGGTCATGTACCGGTCGCTTCGCCTCATGGCCGCGTGCATGATCCCGTCGATCTCCTCCTGGCTCACACGGAAGTCGAAAGGCCTGTTCTTCTTCTTGGCAATGTCCTTGAAGAACTGCGGTTGCAATTCCTTGCCGAGGTGCTCGCGCATGCCCCATTCCGCGTACCGCTGCATGCGGCTGTCCAGCGTGGTATGTATGGTGAGGCCGTCCGTGTAGATGTCGTATTTGCTGCCATCGCTCTTGTGCAGCCGGTACTCACCGGTGGCGGGATCCTTCTCGTTGAAGAGCTTCTGCAATTGCGCGCGCAGCACTTCCCTGAAGTAGGGGGCCGGCCCCTCCGTGTGATCGATGCGCTGGAAGTCGAGGCCCAGGGGAAGCACGCGCAATGAATCGTAGTCGTGCTGGTCGAGGAAACCGTTCTTCCGCATCTGCGCCAGCACCACCATGCGGCGATGCTCAACGGTATCGGGCCTGCGCACAGGGTTGAAGAGGCTCGGGTTCTTCAGCATACCCACGAGCACCGCCGCTTCCTCCACGCGCAGACTGTCCGGGGTGGTGTTGAAGTACACCCGCGCGGCGCTGTTGATGCCAACGGCCTGGTTGATCCAATCGAAACGGTTCAGGTAGAGCGCGATGATCTCCTCCTTGGTGTAACGCCTTTCCAATTGCGCGCTGATGATCCACTCCTGGAACTTCTGGAAGATGCGCTTGAAGATGTTGTCGCTCTTCTCCTTGGTGAAAAGCAGTTTGGCCAGTTGCTGCGTGATAGTGCTGGCCCCACCCCTTCCGCCCATGTATACGGCTGCCCGAAGCGTACCGCGGATGTCCACCCCACTGTGCTCCCGGAAGCGTTCATCCTCGGTGGCGATCAACGCGTTCACGAGGTTCGTGTCGATGCGGTCGTACTTCACCGGAATGCGGTTCTCGGTATAGTACTGGCCCATCACACTCCCATCGCTGAAGAGCACGGCGGTGGCCAGGTCGCTGCGCGGATTGTCCAGGTCATCGGTGCTGGGCAGGTCGCTGAACGCGGCAGCGGTGAGCATCAGGAAAAGGAAAGCGATCGGGGACAGCACCACGAGCCACAACAGCCGCGACCAATTCCTTTTCAGCCTTTTCATTTTCCCACGTGCTTCTCCACGCTCACCCCTGCGTCGATCACACCTTCCAGCTTCTCCACGCGCATGGCTTGTTCAAGTGTAACGCTATAACGGCCGGGCTTCGGGAATCTGTTGCCGTACTTGTAGAGGATGTGGGCATCGAACCGATCGCTGCGGATGAAGCCCAGACCTTTGCCATACCACCGCCCGTTCGCATCGCTCAAGGGGCATTGCACCGTGTCCAACAGCACATGGCCGTCGGGCCGTTGCAGCGTAACAAAGAGATAGAGTTCGCTATAGGGATACGCTCCCGTATGCCGGATGTCCAAGTAAGTATCGTACTGGCCTACCGTATCCGTGATCTCAAAGGTGAAGTCCGGTTTCCAACCGCGGTCCCAGACACCTCCGGGCACCGGCCGTGTTTCGCTGTGCACCAAGGCATCGCTGCACGCGGTCATGAACAGCGCACACAACACCGCTGTACCGATCGATCGCATTACGCCGAAGGAGGAGCGCTTGGTGGCGCGCCGGGTTGGCCCTGACCCTTGTTCCCTCCTCCTCCTCCACGACGGCGGTTACGGTTCCGGTTCCGACCGCCTTCTCGTCGTTCGCCACCTGCCGACTGCTGTTGCCCACCGCCCTGAACGTTCTGTTGAGGACCACCAGCCGGCCGCTGCCCGCCGCCGCCAGGTCCTTGCCGATCACCACCGGGTGATTTCCCTCCTCCGCCTCCCTGACCCTGCTTCCCTCCCTTGCCCCTGTTCTTCTTTCCGCCGCGCCGCTCCTTCATCTGCTTGTCGAAGCGCGTGAGATCGTCCATGCCAACGACGTTCTCGTAGTCGTGTTCCTTCTCCTCCGTCTTCTTCTTCGGGGCCTCATCCATCTGCTGCAGGTTCACGAAGGGCTCCACGCCCAGCTTGTTCTGCTCCAGGATCTCGCGCACCTTCTCGATCTTCAGTCCGATCATGGCCGGTGTGCTGCCGGGGTTCTTGATCAGGTAGAACATCTTGCCTTGGAAGATGTCCGTCTTCATGTGGTAGCCGGTGCCCTGCTGCGTCTTCAACTTGGCGTTCATGCT
>JBATMK010000330.1:0-19054 GCA_049289815.1 Flavobacteriales bacterium | reverse complement strand
TTACTGAACTGGCAAAGCCATTTCAAGAACGTGCGCGCCCGGGCAGGGAACGGTACACATACGGCCGACCGTTGTTCAACGGATCGCACGCGCTGGAATGCACAAGGGCCGCAGATCTGCGGCCCTTGTTCGATCCCCTTCTCATTGGAAGGGGGTAGGTTGTGGATCTAGTCCCTGCGTGGTCCACGATCGCGGAACTCGCGGCGTGGGCGGTCATCGCGGCGGTCGCCTTCCATGGCGGGTTCGCGCTCCACGTAACCTTCAGGCTTGGGCAACAGCACACGGCGGCTCAACTTCAACTTGCCGCTGCGCGGGTCCTTGCCTGTTACCTGGAATTCGATCATCTCTCCTTCTTTCAGGAAGTCCTCCACACGGTCAACGCGGCTCCATGCGAGCTCGCTCACGTGCAGCAGTCCATCCGTTCCGGGGAAGATCTCCACGAACGCACCGTAGGGCATGATGGTCTTCACCTTGCCTTTGTACGTAACGCCGATCTCCGCCTGTGGCGGGAAAGCGATGGACTTGATGCGGGCCACGGCTGCATCGATGCTGGCCTTGTTCTCGCTGCTCACTTCCACGATACCGCGACCGTCGACCTCGTCGATCGAAACAACGGCACCGGTTTCCGCCTGGATCTCCTGGATCACGCGGCCACCAGGGCCGATGATGGGTCCGATGCTTTCCTTGGGTACGTCGAAGGTGACTATGCGCGGTGCATGCGGCTTGTAGTCCTCGCGGGGTTCGGCGATGGTCTTGAGCATTTCGCCCAGGATGTGCAGGCGGCCTTGGCGTGCCTGCTCCAACGCTTGTGCCAGCACTTCGTACGGCAGGCCGTCAACCTTCATGTCCATCTGCGTGGCGGTGATCCCCTTTGAGGTACCGGTCACTTTGAAGTCCATGTCGCCTAGGAAGTCCTCATCGCCCAGGATGTCGCTGAGGATCGCGTGGCGTTTGCCATCGCTGATCATGCCCATGGCGATACCGCTCACAGGTGCGGTGATCTTGATGCCGGCATCCATCAGCGCAAGCGTTCCGCTGCACACCGTGGCCATGCTGCTGCTGCCGTTGCTTTCGAGCACATCGCAGTTGAGTCGGATGGTGTATGGGTTGCCGGGGGCTGCTGGGATCACCGGTTTCAAAGCGCGCAACGCCAGGTTGCCGTGCCCCACTTCCCGGCGGCCAGGGCCGCGGATGGGCTTCACTTCGCCCGTGCTGAAGCTCGGGAAGTTGTAGTGCAGCATGAAGTTCACACTGCTTTTTCCAGTGGCCACATCAATGGTCTGTTCATCCATCGAGCTGCCCAACGTCACCAAGTTGATCGCCTGTGTTTCACCGCGGGTGAAAATGGCGCTGCCGTGAGTGCCGGGCAGCATATCCACCTCGCACCAGATGGGGCGGATCTCGGTGGTCTTGCGACCGTCGAGGCGGATGCCTTTGTCCAGCACCACGTTACGCACGGCCTTCTTCTGTGTCTTCTTGAAGAACCTGGCGAGCATCGCCTTGTCGGCTTTCTGCTCATCGGCCAGCGTGGCCAGGCAAGCCTCCTTCACGGCTGCGAAATTGGCCGAGCGCTCTTCCTTCGCACTGGGCACCAAGGCCAGGTCGTAGTACTTCTGGTAGCAGAAGTCGTGTATCAGCTGGCCGACCGCTGCGTCGTTGTTCTCGTGGTTGTATGTGCGCTTGGTCTGGCTCTTGGGAACCATGGCGCTCAATTCGTTCAGTGCCTTGCAGTGCAGCTTGATCGCATCGTGGGCCACTTTGATGGCAGCGATCATGTCGGCTTCCTGCACCTCCTTCATCTCACCTTCCACCATCAGGATGTCGCTGGCCGTACCGGCGATGATGAGGTTCATGTCGGCACCTTCCTGCTCGGCCCATGTGGGATTGAGGATGAACTTGCCGTTCACGCGCACCACGCGGATCTCGCTCACCGGTCCTCCGAATGGGACGTTGCTCACGGCCAGCGCTGCGGCTGCAGCCAGGCATGCGATGGAATCGCTCTGGTTCTGCTTGTCGCTGCTCATCAGCGATACCACAACCTGCGTGTCGCCATGGAAATCATCGGGGAACAATGGGCGCAGTGCGCGGTCCACCAATCGGCTGGTGAGCGTTTCGTGATCGCTCGGCCGGGCCTCGCGCTTGAAGAAGCCACCGGGGAAACGGCCGGCAGCGCTGAACTTCTCACGGTATTCAACCTGCAATGGCAGGAAGTCGATGCCCTCACGGGCTTCTTTGGTCGCTACAACGGTGGCGAGCAGGATCGTGTCGCCGAGGCGCACGGTAACGCTGCCGTCCGCTTGTTTGGCCAGCACACCGGTTTCGATGGTGATGGCTTTGCCATCGCCCAGGTCGATGGTCTTGGTTATTCCTTGTGGTCTCATCTTCTGTTCTTCTTGTTTGCCTCTTGTTTACCTCCGTTCGGGCTTGCTTTCCCGGCCCTCTGCCGGGTGCCCTTTCTCGTTGTTGGGGCGGATGATCATCCGCCCGTACGTCATTCTGTAGCAAAAAGGGCAATGGGCGTTGCCGCCATTGCCCCCTTGGTCTTATGTGTTGTTGCTGCTGCCCGAGAGCCGGACAGCCATCGGCTTACTTGCGCAGGCCGAGCGTGCTGATGATGGCACGGTAACGGTCGATGTGGTACATCTTCAGGTAGTTCAGCAATTGCTTGCGCTGCCCTACCAGACGTACCAAGCTCTTCTCCGTGGCGTGGTCCTTCTTGTTCACTTTCAAGTGCTCGGTCAGGTGATCGATGCGCTTGGTGAACAGGGCTATCTGGCTTTCGCTGCCGCCGGTGTTCTTGGCGTCGCCGCCGTGTTGCTTGAAGATCTCGCGTTTCGTTTCGCTGCTCAGGTGCATGTCCTCGTATGTGTATCGCCCGGGCCTTTCCCGGAACGGGCGGCAAATATAGGATCCTGCCCCATGCGGCAATGTGGAGGGGGAAGACTTGTCCCGGAGGGTCTGCCTAGCCCTACTTCTCAAAGAACATGAAGAAGGCCGCCAGGCTCTTCTTCAGGTCCTTGCGCTCCACGATCTTGTCCAAAAAGCCATGTTCCAGCACGAACTCGCTGGTCTGGAAGCCTTCCGGCAGGTCCCTACCGATGGTTTCGCGCACTACTCGGGGACCAGCGAAGGCCACCAGAGCCTTGGGCTCGGCAATGTTGAGGTCGCCCAGCATGGCGAAGCTCGCAGTAACACCCCCGGTGGTGGGATCGGTGACCACGCTGATGTAGGGAAGGTTCTTCTTGGCCAGAAGGCTGAGCTTGGCGCTGGTCTTGGCCATTTGCATAAGGCTGAAGCCGGCCTCCATCATACGGGCGCCACCGCTCTTGCTGATGATGACCAAGGGGCACTTCCGCTTCAGGGCTGCATCGGCGGCCATGGCGATCTTCTCACCCACCACGCTGCCCATGCTGCCCCCGATGAACCGGAAGTCCATGCAGGCGATCACCGTTTCGTGCTTGTCCACCTTCCCATAGGCGGCGCGGATGGCATCCCTCAGGCCACTATCGGCTTGGCTTTTCTTCAACCGGTCGGCGTACTTCTTCGTGTCCTCGAATTTCAATGGATCAGCGGCTACCAACTCGGCGCCGATCTCCGTGAATTTGTTGTTGTCGAAGAGGATGGCGAAGTATTCCTCGCTTCCGATCTTCTCGTGGTATCCACACTTCGCGCACACCCACAGGGCGTTCTCATGATCATCGCTGGTCATGATCTCGGAGCACTCCGGGCACTTGTACCACAGTCCCTCCGGGGTCTCCTTCTTCTCCTCCGTAGCGGTGGTGATGCCTTCCTTGACGCGTGTGAACCAGCCCATGGGCGAATGTTGGGGGAGACGAATGTAGGAGACGGGTATACTGAAGCAGGAAGGCTCCGAGGAACGGCGGTTCCAGGGAGCCTTCTCTTTCGTATGGCATCAGGCGATGGTGACCTTCTTGTCCAAATAGACGTCCTGAATGGCATTGAGCAAGGCCACGCCCTCGTTCATGGGGCGCTGGAACGCCTTGCGGCCGCTGATCAATCCTTGTCCACCGGCACGTTTGTTGATCACCGCAGTCTTCACGGCTTCGGCCATGTCGCTGGCACCGCTGCTCGCGCCGCCACTGTTGATCAAGCCGATGCGGCCCATGTAGCAGTTCGCCACTTGGTAGCGGCACAGATCGATCGGGTGATCGGTGGTGAGGTCGGAGTACACTTTCTTGTGCGTTTTGCCGTAGCCCTTCAAAGCATTGTAGCCGCCGTTGGTCTCCGGCAACTTCTGCTTGATGATGTCTGCTTGGATGGTAACGCCCAAGTGGTTCGCCTGCCCGGTGAGGTCGGCAGCGGTGTGGTAATCCTTGCCGTCCACCTTGAAGCCCGGACTGCGCAGGTAGCACCACAGGATGGTGGCCATGCCCAGTTCGTGGGCCTGCTGGAACGCGTTGGCGATCTCGGTGATCTGCCTGGTGCTTTGCTCGCTACCGAAATAGATGGTGGCGCCCACGGCAGTGGCTCCCATGTCCCATGCGCTCTTCACCGTGCCGAACAGTACTTGGTCGAACTGGTTGGGATTGGTCATCAGTTCGTTGTGGTTGATCTTCACGATGAACGGGATGCGGTGTGCGTACTTACGCGCCACGCTGCCCAATACACCGTAAGTACTGGCAACCGCATTGCAACCGCCCTCCATGGCCAGTTGCACGATCCTGTCACCATCGAAATAGATCGGGTTGGGGGCGAAGCTGGCACCACCGCTGTGTTCGATGCCCTGGTCCACGGGAAGGATGCTCATGTACCCCGTATTGGCCAGGCGGCCGTTGCCATAGAGCGATTGCAGGTTCTTGAGCACCTGTGGGCTGCGGTTGCTCTGGATGAACATGTGGTCCACGAAGTCGGGTCCGGGCAGGTTCAGGTCCTGCTTGGCGATCGTCTTGCACGTGTGGTTCAGCAGTGCCTCGGCATCCGCTCCCAGCAACTCCTCCAGCTTGCCTGTCTTCAGGGTCTCCATGTGGTGTGTTCAAAAATGCGGCGCAAACTTAATCCGGCAGGGAGGAGAAGGGAAGAGGAGGACGGAAGCTTCAAGTGTCAATGTCAAAGTGACAAGGGACAAGGCTCAAGTTGGGTCAAGCTCTTATTGGATCCTGACTCTTGACACTTGGATCTCGGCACTTTCAGAAGGGATATCCGATCCCGAGGTTGAAGTTCACCTTGGGCTTGTACGTGTACGGGTCGCCGCCAAGGGAAGTGCGCCAAGCCTCGTATTCATCCTTGGGTTCGAACACCCATCGCTCGCCTTTGGGCAGGCTCGGGTCCTTGGTCTGAAGGCCCAGATCGAAACGGATGATGAAGAAATCGAAGTTGAAGCGCACGCCAACACCAGTGCCGATGGCCAGTTCGCTGAGCCATTGGTTGCTGATCCCCGATCCGGGTTTGTTCGGATCCTCCTCCAAGAGCCAGATATTACCGGCATCGGCGAAGAGCGCCCCCTCAAGGAAGCCGATCAGCTTGAAGCGGTATTCCGCATTGCCTTCGATGCGCACTTCACCCACGCGGTCGAACGCATCCAGTGGGGCCCGGTAGGATCCCGGGCCCACGGAACGTGCCCTCCAAGCGCGAAGGCCGTTGGCACCACCAACGAAGAAGCCCGTTTCAAAGGGCAGTACGCCCAGATTGCCATATGGCACACCGAAGCCCCCGGCGAGCCGGAAAGCAACGCTGCTCTTGTCATGGATGGTGTGGTAGAAGCGGAAATCGTTGTCCAGCTTGAAGAACTCCGCGTAACGCACATCGAGCAGGGTGAAGTACGAGTTGCCGAGCGTATCGTTGGTGATCGGTGCGCTCACCGCTTCACCGATCCCACGCAGCACAGTACCGGCCAGTTCCAGATTGCTACGGTTGTAGAAGAGGTTGCGTTGCGACTTCCCCACCTGCGAATTCACTGTGCACGTGACGCGTGGAAGGGTAAGAACGAAGTGATCGGTATACCCATCGGTGAGGATGGGATCATTGGCCTGGACCAGGTAATCCTGGAACGCCTGGGAGCGATAGGGGATCGTTACCAGGTTGGCATCGATGTAGGCGCCCATCTGCACCCGTGGGTCCAGGTTCCATTCCTGCCCGAACGAAAGTTTGCCGAGCGCGCGGGTGTAATCAGGTCTGCGCTGGAAGTTGTACAGCGCCGTGAAGGAGGTGCGTGCGTTGGCGCTGGCGCCATAGAGCCGTGCGAGGAATATCGGCCGGGGAAGTTTGTAGTTCACTTCCGGACCGATCTCCACGGTATTGAAAAGCACATCGCGTCCGACCGAAGTGCTGGCCTGGTCAGTGCTTGCTTCCTGGCCAGAGACGCTTTGCTGGGCCTCCAGTCCAAGGGTTACGGAGACGTTCAACTGGCCCAATGTGCGCGCCACGTTGCGGTGCTTGTAGCCTACGCTGATGCTCGTGCCCAGGAAGCCACCACGGTTGGTGCCAGCGCCTTCGATCGAAAAACCTTGCGTGCGGGTGGGGAGCAGCGTGAGCAATGCATCCACCTTGTCGGGGGCAGAGGCGGTCAGGGTATCGTAGCGGATATCCACGCGGTCGAAAACGCGCAGGCTGGTGAGCCTTCGGTAGGTGTTGTCCTCATTGCTCAGCTTGTAGCGTTCTCCCGGACGCAGGAAGAGGTGGCGCATGAGCGACTTGGGCCGTACGAAGGGCTTTCCGCGGTGCAGGATGGCGAAGCCCTCGTAACGCAGCGTATCGGGCGGTGGCATGCCCGGGCGATAGCGTCCGCTCATGTCCACTTGCACATCTTCGAGCCAGTGCACGGTGCCTTCGCGTGCACCCGCGATCGATCGGCCGGTGGAATACGGCCGTTCCACGCGCAGCAGCATGTCGGCTTGCAGAATGCCCACCGTGGTGTCCGCATCGAAGCGCAGAAGATCGCGGGTGAAGTACAGGTACCCGAGTTCGTTCAACAACGTGGTGTTACGCTTGCGCTCCAGGTCCAGCACATCGGCATCCATGCGCATACCGGGAACAACCAAGCTCTTGTCCCATTCCTCGGAGATGTACAGATGCATGCGCGCATCGTCCACCATGAACGCCGATTCGCATACCGTGTACGGAGCCCCGGGCACCACGGTGTAATGGACCTTTGCCTTGCGGTGCCGGAAGGGTTTCCCGCTCGCGCGGTGAAGCAGGGTTGTATCGCTGACCGTAGCGTGGAAGTAGCCCTCCTTCCGCATGTACAGGCGCATCTGTGCCGTGGAGCGTGCGGTAAGTGTGGTATCGAGGATCACTGGTGGTTCGCCAACGGTTTCGCGCAGCCATTCGCGCCAGGTCTTGCGGTAAGGTTTTTCCGGTCGGCCCTCGGCCCTGCGCCGCAGATTGATCGCTTCCACGTGGGCGGTCTTCTCCTCAATGCCCTTCTTCATCTTCACGGTATCCACCAAGTTGTACACGCCCAGGTGGAAGCGCATACCGAGGATCCGCTTGTTCGGTTTCTGCTTGATGATCCTCTCCAGTTCATCCTTGTCCACATCGCCCGTCACTTCAACGGTATTGCGCGTGAGCAGGTGCTTGCCCAAGGGGACGCGTTTTGCGGGATCGCATGAAAGAAGGGTCAAGCACAGGAAAACCAACAGGACCGAAGCGTGGATCGGCGCGCCGCGCAGGCGCGGAGTGCAGGCTACTTTCGGGCCGCCTGCCCGGCAGTATGGGGGCACGGCCAAATATATCCCGCACCCTTGACGACAAAGGCCGATCTGAAGCAGGTGCGTGCGTTGCACGGGAAGAAAGAGCGCGAAGCGACGGGCTTGTTCCTGGTGCAAGGACATAAAATGGTGAGCGAGCTGTTGGCCTCGGCTTTCAAGCCCCGGGCCGTTTTCGCCCAGGCCGGCGCGGCTGGTGCTTTGGCGGTGGCGGCAAAGGCTGCGCAGGTGCAGGTAGCCGTTGTGCCAGCGCATGAGATGCAACGGCTCGGTACGTTCGACAATGGCAACGAGGTGGTGGCCGTGCTGCAGCAACCCCCAGCTGCAAGTGATGCTGCACCCGAACAGGACGAACTTGTTCTTGCGCTCGATGCGGTGCACGATCCCGGTAATCTGGGTACGGTATTGCGCATCGCTGATCGGTTCGGCGTGCGCCGGGTGCTATGCGGTGCCGGAACCGTGGATGCCTTCAACCCGAAATGTGTTCAGGCCACCATGGGATCCATATTCCGCGTGGCACTGCGATACGATGATCTTCCTGCACGCCTTGCTGCGTGGAAGGCAGATGGTGTGAACGTTTACCTGGCTGACGGATCAGGAACGAATGTCTTCAGTGCCTCGCTATCCCGCCCTGCGGTGCTGGTGCTCGGCAGCGAGTCGCATGGATTGTCGGCACGCATCCTTGCTTTTGATGCAGAGCGCATCGCGATCCCGCAGTTCGGCGGGGCAGAATCGTTGAACGTGGCAACTGCTGCTGCGGCGCTGTGCATGGAATTCGCGCGAAGGATCCAGTAGGGGCGGGAGATCTCCCGCCACTGGATCACAACGCCTCGGCCACTTTCCATCCGTCCATGGCGGCGCTTACGATGCCACCAGCGTAACCGGCACCCTCGCCACAGGGATAGAGACCCTCGACTTCCACATGCTGCAGCGTAATGGGATCGCGCGGGATCCGTACCGGTGAACTGGTACGGCTTTCCACTGCCACCACCACCGCTTCGTTGGTGCGGTACCCACGCATGGTGCCACCGAACACTTTCATCGCCGCACGCAGCCGTTCGCCTACGTCTTTCGGCAACAGTTGATCCACACGCCATGGCACAATGCCCGGCGGATAGCTGCACCCCGGCAGATCCGCTGAGTTCTGCCCGATGATGAAATCCTCCATGCGCTGCCCTGGCGCTTGCTGTGTGCGGCCACCGGCGATCCACGCCGAGTGCTCCACCGATCGCTGGAATTCCATACCCATCAACGGTCCCTTTGCGGTTCCCCTCTCCACCGGAGAGGGGCCAGGGGTGAGGCCGCCAACGCCCGTTACGATGCCGCTGTTCGCATACGGGTTGTTGCGCTTGCTGGGGCTCCAGCCGTTTGTCACCACTTCGTCCTGGGCCGTGGCACTTGGCGCAATGATGCCACCGGGACACATGCAAAAGCTGTACACACCGATGTCCTGAACCTGTTGCACCAGGGAGTAGCTGGCAGGCGGAAGCAGCGGATCGCGCACGTCGCAGTGATACTGGATCCGGTCGATGATGTGCTGGGGATGCTCGATGCGAACGCCGATCGCGAAGGGCTTTGCTTCGATGCGGACCCCTTTCCGATGCAGCAGCGTGAACATGTCGCGCGCGCTGTGACCTGTCGCCAGCACCACGCGGTCCGCCAACACTTCGGTACCATCGGCACAGCGCACTCCGCGGATGCGGCGATCCGCGATCAGCAGATCGTCAACGCGTTGATCGAAGCGCACCTCGCCGCCGGCCCCGGTGATCGCTTCACGCATGGCCGTGATGATGCCGGGCAGCTTGTTCGTGCCGATGTGCGGGTGGGCGTCGATGAGGATGTCAGGTGAAGCCCCGAAGGCCACGAGCGTGCGCAGCACGCCGTTCACATCGCCGCGTTTGTGGCTGCGCGTGTACAGTTTGCCATCGCTGTAGGTGCCGGCACCGCCTTCACCGAAACAATAGTTGCTGTCCGGGTCAACGATGAACTCCTTGTTGATCGCGGCCAGGTCCCGGCGACGCCTCCGCACGTCCTTGCCCCGCTCGAGTATGATCGGACGAAGACCGCGCTGGATGCACCGCAACGCAGCGAACAAGCCCGCAGGACCGCAGCCCACGATCACCACGGCCGCTTTGCCTGAGACATCCGACAGCACCACGGCCGGGGCGGGATCATCGCTGAACGGTTCATCGCCCACTTCCACACGCAAGCGCAGGCGGACCTGCCTGCTGCGCGCGTCAACCGATCGCTTGGTGATGCGCGCATGGGGTGCCTGTGCAGGTCGGAGCCCTGCCGCATCCGCCGCGGCCTCGCGCACCTGTTCGGGATCGGCGGCCGCAGCCGGTGGCAAAGCGATATCGACGGTCTTGCGCATCAGCAGCAAAGAACGAGTTCGGCTCGTGTCTTGTCCCGGTGCTTGATCGGATGACCCGGACCCCTCTCCTCGGGAGAGGGGCAGGGGTGAGGTCTCAGGAACAGGGAAGAGGTCACCCCTCGAACGTGAAGGTCAACACCCACACTTTGGAGCGTAGGCTCTCGATGGGGGTACTGAACTTGGTACCATCATCGATGGCCAGGTTGGGGATGCCGATACCGTGTTTCAACTCGATGCCGAACTTGAAGTAGGGAAGGAACATGTCCACCCCGGCGCCCACATCCACGCTGTAATCGTACTTCTTCAACTTCACCACGATCTCCTCGTCGATCTCGTTGTTCACATCGCGCTTGGTGGCCATGTCGATGCCGAACTTCCCTCCGGCGAGCATGTACACCGCGAAATTGTTGATGCGGTTACTGCGGAATTTGATGTGCAGCGGGAACTCCAGGTTCGTGCTCTCCACGGGCTTTTCGAAATCGGCCACCGTGCTGTCCTGGCGGAGGAATGCATATTTCAATATGCGGTCCTGGAAACTGAGGGTAGGCAGGAAGCGCAGGCTGAAGTTGGTGCTGAGGTTCAACGAAGCCACTATGCCTAGGTTGAAGCCGGGCGAACGGACATGGTCGATCGAAAGCAGGCTGTCGTTCGTGAGGGCGCCGGGCTTCAACTTCATGTAGAAGTCGGCGTTGTTGTAGCTGAGCAGGAAGCCGAAGTGGAACCGGTGCAGGTCGAAGTTCGGCAGGTTCTGGGTGACGATACGACCCTGCCCGCTGGCGGGCATCCAAGCGCAAAGGCAGGCCAACGCTGCAAGATGGAAGATGGATCGCGGAACGCGCAAATGCATCGCGGTGGGAAAGTTAGGCCTTGAACGTCGGTTGGGCCGGATCATTTCCTTCCTGAATACAACGTTGCGATGCCACCGGTAAGGCGTTCTGCTTTTGTTCCCTTGAAGCCGCTGTTACGCATCACGTGCAGAAAAGCTTCGCCATCGGGGAACGCATCCACGCTCATGGGCAGGTAGGTGTACGCAGCGCTGTCCTTGCTCACCAACCTGCCAACGGCTGGCATCACACGGTGGAAGTAGAACCGGAACAACGGGCGCAATAGGCCATGCGCCTGTGAGAATTCCAAGATGAAGGCGCGACCACCACTGCGCAATACGCGATGCATTTCGCTGATGCCCTTGTCCAAGTGCTCGAAGTTGCGCGCACCGAATGCTACGGTGATCGCGTCGAACGTTCCATCGGCAAAAGGCAGTGCCTCGCTGTCCGCTTGCTGCAGTGTGACCCGATCCGCGAGGCCGGCATCGCGTACTTTCTTCCTGCCGATATCCAACATGCCTGCGCTGATATCCACGCCGGTGATCCGTTGTGCGGCATGCCTGCGCGCGGCCATGATGGCCATGTCAGCGGTTCCCGTGGCTACATCGAGCAGATGGCCCACAGGTTCGGCGCCCAAACGGGCAATGGTCTTCTTCCGCCAAGACTGGTCCACGCCGAGCGAGAGGGCACGGTTCAAGAGGTCGTACTTCGGCGAAATGGCGTCGAACATGTGCTCGACCTGCTCGCGCTTCGACGACTTGTCGGCGTACGGTGTAACGCTCATAGCGCGCTGCCCAGGCGGTGCGTTTCCGCCAGCAGTAGATCCCTCTCGATGGGTGCCACGCCCACATGTTCACAGACGAGGCCGCCGGCCAGGTTGCTCAGCGCGGCCAACTCGCGCAAGCCACTACGTTGCGCCAGGCACAGGGCGGCAACTGCGATCACGGTATCCCCAGCGCCGCTCACGTCGGCTATCTCACGTGTATGCGCCTTCAGCGTGTGCTCCTCCTTGCCGGCATGGGCATACACGCCGTGCTCGCTGAGGGTGATGAGCGAGGCGGCATTGCCCAACCGCCTCTCCAACTCCAGCACGGCCTCCTTCACGCTCTTCCTGTCGCCGGGTTTGATCTCCGTCTTCAAACCCTCGCGCAGTTCCTTCAGGTTGGGTTTGAACAGGTCAACACCGCGGTAGGCGAAGAAATTGCGCTTCTTCGGATCCACGGCAACCGGGACATTGTGCTTCTTGGAGAGCGCGATCAAGGCTGCTATCGTGCGCTCCGTGAGAACGCCTTTATCATAGTCCTCAAGGATCACCACATCGGGTTTGCGTTGCGCGAAGAGTTCATCCGCTCGCGCGATCAATGCAGCAGCATCGGCATCGTCCAGTTCCGCATCGGTTTCATCATCCACACGCACAATGTGCTGGTGGCCGCTGATGACGCGTGTCTTCACGGTGGTCTGGCGGCGCGTGGAGGCGATCAATCCATTTTCTGGCAGACCGCTTTGCTTGAACAGTTCGGCCAGCCGGGCACCATCATCATCGGCCCCGGTAACGCTCAACACAACGGGCGTTGCACCCAGTGCACGAACGTTCAACGCCACATTGGCGGCCCCGCCCAACCGGCCACTGCGTTCGGTGACGCGCACCACCGGGACAGGTGCCTCCGGGCTGATCCGTTCCACGCGACCCCACAAGTAGGCATCCAGCATCACGTCGCCCACCACCAAGGCGGTGAGTCCTTGCATGCCCTCGATCAGCTGTTCCGATGTGCTCATGTGTTCCGTCCCCGACCTGTCGGGATCACTTCAACTCCGCCACGGCCTTGGCTATGCGCCCGATGGCTTCCACGAGTTTGGCGTCGCTGGTCGCGTAACTGATCCGCACGGTGCCGGGTGCACCGAAGCTGTCTCCTTCCACCACGCTCACTCCGGTAGCATCCAACAGGTGCAGGCTCAGGTCGATGCTGTTCTTGATGGCACCGCCGGTGATGGATGAACGCACGTCGGGCAGCACGTAGAAAGCACCCTGCGGTACGTTGCAACGCCAGCCCGGTATCGCCTTCAATGCTTCGAGCGCCAGGTCCCTGCGGCGGCGGAAGTCGTTCCGCATCCCGTCCAACTGGGCGGGGTCGGCTTCCATGCAAGCGAGCGCCACGCGTTGCGCGATGCTGTTGGTGCCGCTGGTGAACTGGCCCTGCACCGTGTTGCACGCCTTGGCGATCCATTGCGGCGCGCCGATATAGCCCACGCGCCAACCCGTAAGGGCGAAGGCTTTGCTCAGGCCGTTCACAGTGATCGTCCGTTCGAACATTCCGGGAAGTGCGGCGAAGGAGCGGTGCGTACCGTCGAACACGATGTGCTCGTAGATCTCGTCGCTGATCACGTACAGGTCCGGGTGTTGGGCCACCACTTCAGCCAGAGCGGCCAGTTCCGCAACGCTGAGCACACTTCCGCTCGGATTGCACGGGCTACTGAACATCAACAGTCGTGTGCGCGGCGTGATGGCCGCAGCGATCCGATCGATCGGCGCTTTCCAATCCTCCTCCAGCGAACTGTGCACGATCACAGGCTTGCCGCCGGCCATTTTCACCTGCTCGGCATAGGTGACCCAGAAAGGTGCGGGGATCACCACCTCATCCCCCGGCCCGATCAGGCTCAACACCACGTTCATGATGGCCTGCTTGGCCCCTGTGCTCACCACGATCTGCTCGGCGTTGTAATGCAGGCCGTTGTCGCGCTGGAACTTCCGGGCGATCGCCTCGCGCACATCGAGGTAGCCGTTCACCGGCGTGTACTTGTGCCAATTCCCTTTCAGTGCTTCCTCCGCGGCCTTCAGGGCGAAGGCCGGTGGTGCATGATCGGGTTCGCCCAAGCTCAGGTCGATGACATCCTTGCCTTGGGCCTTCAGCTCGCGGCAGCGGCGGGCCATGAGCAAGGTGGCGGGCTCGGAGATGCCTTGTACGAGCGGGGATAGGTGCATTGCAGTCTGGCGGGCGTTGGGCCGGCCCAAGGTGACGGTCATATGATCGTTGGCCGCCTAGGTCGTGGAGTTTTCCGGACGCCGACGGGCCGCGGCAAAACTAACCAAGGCGTTTCCGCGTTCCGGGGGCTATCGGCCGCTCTGCCGATATTCGTCAACAGTTTTTTGAACGATGGAAGACAAATTGTTCCAAGTGTTACTGGTGTTGCTGCCCAGCGTGGTGGTCTTCCTCACGGCCTTCTACCTCATCCGGCAATTCCTCGGTGGGCGGGCCGCCGAAGCCAATAACCTGCGGCTGGCCGATATCAAGAAGGAGGATCACCGGCAGATCCTGCCCACGCGGTTGCAGGCGTACGAACGGCTCACCCTCTTCATGGAACGCATCAAGCCGGGCAGTTTGGTGCTGCGTGTGCATAAGAGCAACATGACCAGCCGCATGCTCCAGAGCGAACTGACGGCCACCATCCGCGAGGAGTTCGAACACAACATCACCCAGCAGATCTACGTGAGCGACCGTACCTGGCAGAAGGTCCGCCAAGCGAAAGAGGAGACCATCCGGATCATCAATATCGCCTATCAGCACACCGGCGATGATACCTCGGGCACTGTCCTGAGCCAGCAGATCTTCGAAACCATCAGTAAGCTCACGCACACCCCCAGCGACGAAGCGCAGCTCGTTATCCGCGAGGAGGTGCGCCGCCTGTTCTGAAGAGCGCGATCAGTTCCGCCGCGGCCTTCGCCGGGCTGAGGTGGCCGCTGGCAACCTTGCCCGCATACGCGTTCCTGGCTTCGTTCACCAACGCATCGTGTGCGAACGCGGTGTGCAATCCATCACCGATGGCGTGGTCCAGCCAATCGGTCCATTGCGCCCATCGGCGCTGAGCGAAAGCACCGCTTGACCTGTCCTCGGCGATCGAACGCTCCATGTGATCCGCCAGTTCGGCAATGCCGGTTCCTTCCAAAGCGCTGCACAACAGCACGTCCGGTCTACGGCCGTTCGCCCGGGAGGGCATCAGTTGGATCGCGTGCTGCAATTCATTGCGCGCCCGTTCGCAGGCCTTCCTGTTCGCACCGTCGTACTTGTTCAGCACCACCACATCGGCCGACTCCATGATGCCGCGTTTGATGCCTTGCAGTTCATCGCCGGTGCCAGCGAGCATCAGCACGATGTTGAGGTCGGTCATACGTTCCACGGCGAGTTCGTTCTGGCCAACGCCTACCGTTTCAATGATCACGCGGTCATAGCCCGCAGCCTCGCACAGAACAGTGGCTTCGCGTGTGCGTCGTGTAACACCGCCGAGCGCGCCCCCGGTTGCACTTGGGCGCACGAAGGCTGCATCGTTCACGGCCAGTTTTTCCATCCGCGTTTTGTCGCCAAGGATGCTGCCTCCGCTACGCGTGCTGCTGGGATCCACAGCAAGCACCGCCACGCGGTGGCCAAGGCCGATCAGGTGCAGGCCCAATGCCTCAATGAGCGTGCTCTTGCCCGAGCCGGGAATGCCAGTGATGCCGTACCGGATGCCCGCACCGGCTTTGGGAAGCAATGTTTCAAGCAGGTCCTGGCCTTCCTGTAACCGGCCCTCCGCCACACTCTCCACCAAGGTGATGGCCTTGGCCAGCGCACCGCGATCTCCTTTGATCACCTGCTGCGCGAGCACATTCCCGGACCCGCTGCTCATAAGCCTTGCACGTAATTGTCCACCCAGCCCGGGTCGCGGAGGTTCTTCAGAAGCACGAACGCGCTCTCCCCGCGCACCATGTCCATGGTCTGGCGGATACCGAATTCCTGCAGCAGTAATAGCTGCCGCTCACTGGGTCCGTATTCCGATTCCGCCCAACCGGGACCGCGTTCACCACCGCCATCCTTGAAGGGCCATTCCTTGAAACGCAGTTTCCACATGATCGCGAAGGGATCGCAGTCGTCGATCTGTTCCTGCACCGTGCTCGTCTCCGCATCACTGCAGAGTTCGATGCCGTACTCCTTGAACAGGTCCTTGCCGTCTGGGTTCGCCTTGCTGTGCACCAAACCCTTCGCCTGCAGGACGAACTGCTCCGCGGTCATGTTCTCCCGCTCCACCACCTTGTCCTCGAACACTTTCACCAGGAAGCAGGAATAAAGCTGGCTGTTCATCCCCGTGGCCATGCTGAAGCCGAACTCCCAATGGGCCGGCAGTTCGCTGGCCATGGTTCGGCCCGGGCACAACAGTGCGATACAGAGAGCAGCTATCACCGGAAGCCTCGCAGACATTGGGCTAAAATACGTTCACCGTCACCGGTCCGTGTCGGGCCTATTTCCCCAAGTACCCGGCTATCGCCTGCAAGAATGCCTCGCCGAACTGCTCGGCCTTGTATTCGCCTACGCCGTTCACCTGCAGGAAGGCGCTCATGGTGGCGGGCTTGCGCGCGCACATGTCGAGCAATGCCGCATCGCTGAAGACCACATAGGCCGGTTTGTTGATGGCTTTGGCCAGTTTGCTGCGCAGCGCTTTCAAGTGATCGAACAGTGCGGCATCGGTCGGCTCGGCCACGCGGTCCGTATCGCGTGCACGGATCTTCTTCTGCGCTTCCTGTCGCTCCTTGATCGTCTCGAAGCTGACCAATCGCACCGTCCGCCCTTTGAAGAGGACCTCATTGGCGTGCTGGGTCAACTTCAGGTGATAGTTGTCCTTGTAGTCGATGGTGAGCAGACCCTGCTGGATGAACTGCTGGATGTGCAACTGCCAGATGAAATCGCTGATGGCGTTGCCCACGCCAAAAGTCTGCAGGGCGGTCAATCCGCGCTCGAGCACAGTTGCGCTACGCGTGCCCTTCAGGACGTCCACCAAGGTGCTTACTGGCAATGTGCCCCGGCTGCGCGCCACGGCGCTCAGGGCCATCTGCGCGTATTTGGTGCCGTCGAACCACTTGGGGGGATCGTTGCACACATCGCAGTTGCCGCAATTGTCCGCGGGCATCTCACTGAAGTAGGACAGGAGCATTTTGCGCCGGCAGGTACCGGCCTCGGCGAAATCCTTCATTCGCTCCAACTTGGCCATCTGGATCGCGCGGTACCGCTCGTCCTGCACCTCATCGATGAAGTGCAGCTGCCGTTGCACGTCGGCGTAACTGTAGAAGAGGATCGTTTCGGCGGGTTTTCCATCGCGGCCCGCGCGACCGATCTCCTGGTAGTAGCTCTCCACACTGCCGGGCATGTTCCAGTGGATCACGAAACGCACATCGCTCTTGTCGATGCCCATGCCGAAAGCGATGGTGGCGCAGATCACATGGCAGCGGCCTTGGATGAATTCATCCTGCACATTGCTCCGCTCCTCCGGTTCCATGCCCGCATGGTAGTGCGCGGCGCGGATGCCCAAGGCCCGGATGCGTTCGGCCAACTGCTCGCAACTCTTGCGGCTCTGGCAGTAGATGATGCCGCACTCGCCATTGTGTTTGGCGAGTATCCTCCCAAGTTGCCCGCTCTTCTTCTGCCCGGGCAGGACAGCCAATGAAAGATTCGGCCGATCGAAGGAAGCAATGAAGAGCCGCGGCTCGCGTAGCCCGAGCAATTCGCCGATGTCGCTGCGCACCGCAGCGTCGGCGGTGGCGGTGAGGGCCGCGACCGGGACTTCCGGAAAACGCTCCTTCAAGACGTGCAGCCGTTTGTATTCCGGGCGGAAGTGGTGCCCCCAGTTGCTGATGCAATGCGCCTCGTCGATGGCGATGAGCCGCAAGGGCAATTGCTCCAGAGCTTCAAGGAAGCCCTGGCTGAAGACCCGCTCCGGGGAGACATAGAGCAATTTCAACCCGCCGCTGCGCAGCTCCTGCCAGATCCGTTGTTCCTCCTGGTAGGATAGTGTGCTGTTGAGGAAAGCCGCAGCTATGCCGTTCGCTTGCAACGCCTGCACCTGATCTTTCATCAACGCGATGAGCGGTGAGACGACGAGCGTGATGCCGTCGAAGGCGAGTGCCGGTATCTGGAAGCAAAGGCTCTTGCCACCGCCGGTGGGCATGAGGATCACAGCGTCCTTGCCCGCCAGCAATTGATCGATGGCTTCGCGCTGGAGCGGGCGGAAACCGTGGTAGCCGAAGTGCTTGTGCAGCAGCTCTTCGGGCAAGGCGGTCTTCGGATGATCGACGATTTCCATGGCAAAGTGGTCCGGGCAATGTATGTGAGGAGGGATCCGTGGTCGCGCGAAAAGACAAACCGGACGGTGTTGATCCTTGGGAACCTTGAACAGCTACATTCGGAGCGATGCGATCACCATTCCTGTCGGTACTTCACTTCGCACTTCCCATCGCTGCGCTTGCGCAAGCTGAAGGACTTCCCATCGGCGCGCGGTCTGCTGGCATGGGCAACGCTGCCGTTACGCTCACCGATCTCTGGAGTGCGCACCACAACCAAGCCGGCTTGGCAGGGTTGAAGAGCACCACCGTTGGGGCTTTCTACCAGCGTCACTTCCTGAGCGAGGAACTCAACCACCAAGGGGTCGCGGTGGCCTTCAAACTGGGTAAGGGAACACTGGCCGTGAGCGGCAACCTGTATGGGTTCGACCTGTACAGCGAAACGAAAGCTGGCCTGGCTTACGCCATGAGCTTCGGTGAAGGTCTTCGCGCAGGTGTGCAGTTGGACTACTTGAACGTTCACCTGGGTGGCGACTACGGCAGCAAGAGCGCGGTGGCGGCCGAGATCGGTGTGCAGGCGCGACTTGTCGAGAAGCTGTGGATCGGTGCGCATGTGTACAACCCCAACCGCGCCAAGATCGGTGGACCATATGAGGAACGCATCCCGACCATCATCCGGGCGGGCCTCGGTTGGTTGCCGAGCGAACAGCTGACGATCAACTGCGAAGTGGTGAAGGACATCGACAAGCCTGAAGGCATCCGCGCCGGATTGGAATGGCATCCGGGCAAAGCGCTCTTCCTGCGCACCGGTATCAGCACCGCGCCGGTGCAAGGGCATTTCGGCCTGGGCCTTCGCTTCGGTAAGCTGGATGCTGATCTGGCGGTGTCCTTCCGCAGCCAGTTGGGTGCCACACCGCAGATCGGTCTGCTCTACCGCTTCGAGTGATGAGGTGCCAACGCGTCCTGGCCTGCTCGGTCGGTCTTGCGATCGCCAGTGGCGTTTCCGCCCAAGGCGAGGACAAGATCCCACGCGATCTGATCGAGCAGCGTGTTGAAGCCGCGGCCGAGCAGTTGGGTGAGGACAGCGATGTCGACCTCACGGTGCTCTTCG
>JBATMK010000329.1:0-4423 GCA_049289815.1 Flavobacteriales bacterium | reverse complement strand
GATCACGGAAGGCCGCTCGCGTTGGTGGAGTGCAAAGCACCTAGCGTCCGCATCGACCAAAGCACCTTCGACCAGGCCACGCGCTACAACATCATCTTCAAGGTGAAGTGGCTGTTGCTCACCAATGTGTTGAAGCACTATTGCTTCTCCATCGATCGCGCCACTGCGGAAGTCACGAGCGTGCGCGGCATACCAACATGGATGGAGATGATAGGAGAGGTGCGGCCGGTGGACGAAGGAGAACCGATCCCCTGACCTCCCCCTCTGACCCTCTCCTCCGGAGAGGGCAGGGTGAGGTTATCTTCGCCGGACCGCGCGGGCCAGGTGTTCCTGAAAGGCCGTGCCGGCCCCAACGCATGCGCCAACTCATTACCGTTCTCGCGATCGCTGTTGCAACCGCGACCGTTGCCCAAGTGCCACAGAAGATGAACGTGCAGTTGCGCACGCACTTGAAGCGTGTGCAAGGCACCGATGCCATGGTGGACCTCTTCCTGCGGGGCAACGAGGGCGCGTTGAGCAGCGCAGTGCTGAATGTCGGCGGCATCGTGAAGGAACGCATGCGCGGCCTCGTGAACGTTCGTGTGCCCGCCGACCGCGTGGAGGAACTTGCAGCCAACAGCGCGGTGGAATGCATCGAGTTCACGCTCTTCCCCGGGGTGGCCTTGAACGACAGCATGCGTGTGCACAACCGGGTCAACCCGGTGCACCAAGGTGTTGCTCCGCTGACGCAGGGTTATACCGGTGCCGGTGTTGTTGTAGGTGTGATCGATCAGGGCTGCGATTGGCGTCACGGCGATTTCCAGGATGCGAACGGCGATGCCCGCATCATGCGGTTCTGGGGACAGACCTACGGTTTCGATGCAGTGCTTACCCCGCAACCGTACAACTACGGACAGGTGTGGGACAGCACCCTCATCAATGCGCTCCTGTGCCCAGCCAGCGATCAATCCGGAACGTTCGGCCACGGCAGCACCGTTACCGGCGCGGCAGCTGGCGATGGATCGCTCACCGGCAATTGCAAGGGCGTGGCACCCGATGCGGACATCGTTGTTATCAGCAGCAACCTGAACGCCGCCAACTGGATCAGCACAGTAGTGGATGGTGCGCGCTACATTTTCGATTACGCCGACGGGACAGGCCAGCCAGCTGTGATCAACCTGAGCGCGGGCAGTTACCTGGGTAGCCATGATGGCCTCGATGGTGCAGCACTGCTCATCGACAGCATGTTGAACGCGGCACCGGGCCGTGTGATGGTGTGCGCAGCTGGCAACAGCGGCGATTGGGACGGCTACCACACGCGCACGCGCAGCGATGCCGACACGGCGTTCACCTGGTACCGTGTGAACCCGCAGAGTTTTTTGGGCTACCCTGCCGTGTACTTCGATCTCTGGGGCGACAGTGCGCAGATGGTGAACCTGCAGTATGCCATGGGCGCGAACCTGGACACGTTGAGCTTCGCCGACCGTGGCCGCACGCCCTTCCATGATGTGCTGAGCAACGACGGTGGGACCTTCACCGATAACGTGGAGAACAGCAACGGCGATGTGCTCGGTGTGGTGGATTTCTTCGTAGAGAAACGAGGCAACCAGTACCACCTGGAAGTGCATATGCAACAGCCGGACAGTGCCGATCTCAACTGGCGCTTCATGACCACCGGTCCGGGCATGCACGATGGCTGGTGCGTGGGCGCTCCCGGCTGGATGAGCTACCAGGTGCGCGCCAACCTGCCGAGCGTTGCCACGCTGCCGAGCATTGTCAATTATGTGTTGCCGGACAACGATCAGCACATCGTGGACAGTTGGGCGTGCAGTCCGCATACCCTCACGGTGGCCAACTACATGAACGAGATGTGGTACATCTGCGCCAACCAGGACACGGTCTTCGTTACACCGGTGGAGGGCGTGCTGGCAACAAGCAGCAGCAAAGGACCCACACGCACCGGTCATGTGAAACCGGACGTCGCTGCCACGGGTGCGTACACCATGAGCCCCGGGCCGCTCAGCACCATGGCCGCGATGCTGCTTCAGCCCACGGGCATCCTTGGCCTCCACCAGGACAGCCTGCATATGCGCAACGCCGGTACCAGCATGGCAAGCCCGGTGGTGGCCGGTACGGCCGCACTGTATTTGGAGAAGTGCCCGGGCGCAACGCATACCGAGATCGTCGCCGCCATCAACGGCGGTGCGTACACGGATCAATTCACCGGGACAGTGCCGAACAATGCTTGGGGAAATGGCAAGCTGGATGCCTTTGCGGCGGTTTCAGGAAGGAACGTGGCCATAACCACCGACACCACATTCTGCTCTGGTGATAGCGTTCTGGTGAGCGGCCCCGGTGGGGTGGATCAATACATCTGGAGCAACGGGAACAACACGGCGCAATTCTACCAGAGCACTGCCGGCCAGTTGAGCCTCAATGTGGTGTATGGAAGTGGATGCACCGGAACCAGCGACACACTGCAGTTCACCGTTCATCCGCTGCCACCTGTCCCCACGATCTCGGTGAACATTGCCACCCTGACCTCTTCACCTGCAACCGGATACCAATGGTTCCTGGAAGGCTCGGCCATCGGCTCAGCGACGGATCAGGCATACGAGGTGCTCGTGAACGGCAACTACCAAGTGCAAGTGAGCGACGGCAACGGCTGCACCGCCATGAGCGATACGCTTTACTTCGGCAGCATCGGCCTGCAGGAAGCCGGCAGCACCAACGGCATTCAGCTCTGGCCTTCACCCACCACCGGTGACCTGAACATCCTCTTGCCCGCCACCGCCACCACCGATGACTTCCAGTACGAAGTGGTGAACGCCGAGGGCAAATTGATCGCGCGCGGAGGCCTTGCTGCCGGTCGTCCGCAGCACAAGCTGGCGCTGCGCGGATCGGCCAGGGGCTTCTACACGTTGCGGTTGTTGCAAGGCCGAGCCCAATGGGTGCAGAGCTTCATGGTCGAGTGAGCACTAACTGAACCGGCAATGGTCCAACGGACCTAAGGCTTGGCGTTCAAGTCCTGCCCGGCGTAAAACCCGGTATCCACATCGAGCAGCAGCTTGGTATGCAGGGTCACCTGCCCCACGTGGTAGCTGAAATGCTCAGTGACGTGAACGATGATACCAACCCCGGTCTCCTTGTAGATCTGCACCTTGAAGGTGCGTGCGAGATCCGCGTCGGGTAGCGCGGCGATGATCGCTGTCGCCTTGGCCATCGTCGCGTCCAAACGCGCCAACAAGTGCGACTTGTCCAATGAGCCCGTGTCGCTGAACTCGGCATCGCGGGTACGATCATCCGCTTCACGGCCCAAGGTGCTGTTGACCCATTGGCCCACGTTCCCGCAGAGGTGCAGCACCAGGTTGCCGACGCTGGCCGTGTTCGCGTTCGCGCGCCGCCACACCTGCTCCTCGCTGAGCATGCCCAGACATTTGTGCAGGCGATCGCGGCCTTCGTTGAGGTGTTTGATCGCGGAGGTGCGCAGTTGGTCGGGGATGGATGTCATATCGTTCGCACTGGGATCCCCCACGGTTCTTGTGCCAGCATCGGTCCGAACATGCGATCCAGCTCGGCAACGGTGCGCGGGTCCAGTTTGCTTTTGTGGTCGCCGCTTTTGGCCACGCGCACATGCTGGTTCTTATCGCCGCTGCCTTGCACCGACCCGCCTTCCGTGGCGAGTTGCGTCACCAGGTCGGGGTGCTGGTCGAGGCCGCAGTGCGCCGCGATGGCGCGCAACCAAGTGGCGTGATCGGCGATCATGCGTTCGTATGTGGTGATCAACGCCCAAGGCTTGCCCCCGTATTCGCGCAGATAATCGGTGTAGATCTTCAGCAGCTTCGGGGCTTCTTCCAGCACAACCTCATCGATCGACATGGCCAGTACCTTCTTGCGTTGCTCGGCGATACGCTCATTGATGATGGCGTGACTGTATGCCTGGCTGTAGTACTGGCTTGTGAGCACATCGCGTGGATCACGCAGCACCACTACCACGCGGAAACGCTCCGGTTGCGGAATGTTGCAATGGGTGCGCAAGGCACCGTAGAAAAAACCCTTCGGCCTGAACATGCGCTGCAGCGAAGCCGTGTTGTGGAAGTGATCGTACAGCTTGCCACTGCTGGTGCTGAAATACGCGTTGAAATCCGCGGGGATCATGCCATGCGCACGCGTGAGCGTGCCCACCATTTTCTGCACATGCATGCTGGCCGCCTTTGCCACGGTGAACAGTACGATGCTCTGCCGTTGTCCAACGATCAAAGGCTTCCCTGCGATGAGCGCCCGCTCCACACGGTAGTGCAGGAACCGCGAGCGCGGTTTGTGGTAGAGCCATACGCTCAACAACGGCCAACGGTCCTTGATCAGGTTGTTGAACCGTCCATGGCTGCGGTCAACCGCCATGAAGAGCCGCGTTTTCCAGTCGTTGCGTTGCATCAAGGCCAAA
>JBATMK010000328.1:0-3166 GCA_049289815.1 Flavobacteriales bacterium | reverse complement strand
CGAGTTGTCGGTTGCGTTGTCGGGTTATCTGGTTGTCGAGTTAGAGCCGCTGGGAACTCGCCAACCCGATAACCCGACAACGCGCGAGGGCTTTGCGCGGGGCTAGAGTTCCACGAGTTTACCATACGTCTCCGGCCTCCGATCCCTGAAGAACTGCCAAGTGCTCCGTACTTCCTCTATCATGTCCAGATCGAACTCCGCGACGAGCAGTTCGTCATTGTCGCGTGAGGCTTGAGCGAAGATCTGGCCGCGCGGATCCACGAAGTAGGATTGGCCATAAAACTTGCCGAGGTTCCACGGCTTCTCTTCGCCCACGCGATTGATGCATCCCATGAAGTAGCCGTTGGCCGCAGCGTGCGCGGGCTGTTCCAGCTTCCAGAGGTACTCGCTCAATCCAGCAACAGTTGCGCTGGGGTTGTACACGATCTCCGCACCGTTGAGGCCGAGGCAACGCGCGCCGTCGGGGAAGTGGCGGTCGTAGCAGATGTACACGCCCACCTTGGCGTACTTCGTCTGGAACACCGGATAGCCCAAGTTGCCGGGCTTGAAGAAGAACTTCTCCCAGAAGCCGCTCGTGTGCGGGATGTGGTTCTTGCGGTACTTGCCCAGGTAGGTGCCGTCCGCGTCGATCACGGCGGCGGTGTTGTACAGCACGCCGGCTTGCTCCTTCTCGTAGATCGGAACGACGATGACCATGTTGTACTTCTTCGCGTACATGGCCATCAGCTCCGTTGTGGGGCCGGGTACGCTCTCCGCGCTCTCATACCACTTCCTGTCCTGGCCCGGACAGAAGTACGGTGTGTTGAAGATCTCCTGCAGGCAGAGGATCTGCACGCCTTGCTGGCCGGCCTTTTCGATGAAGGGGATGTGCTTGTGCACCATCGCGTCGATGATCTCCGGTATCGTGCCTTCGCCCTCCGTCTTCGGAAGGCTCATCTGGATGAGGCCGCTCTTGATCTTGCGTGGCATGGGAATGTGTTGTCGGGTTGGCGGGTTGTTCTATTGTCGGGTTGCGCCCGCCTTCGCCAATGTAGCAACCCGGAGGGTTGTCATGCCGAGAGTGTCACGTCGAGCGCAGTCGAGACGCGAGGCATGGGCGTGCCGGCTCGCAAAGCCTCGCCGTCGGGCTATCCGCTGTACTCCTCGCTCGTACCTCGCTGCGGGGTGCCGCTACTATCCCTCACGCAGCATTGCTTCTCATTTACCGCAATCACGGACAATCGCTACTACTCGATTGAGAACGTCCTCATTGGAGAGTGCCTTTGCAGCAGTCAATGCCAAAGCGACGACCTCAGTGGAGAGCATGTCATAGCTGGTCGTGAATCCTTGCTCTTGAATTGGGCCTCCAATAAACCCTTGTCTAGGCACGTCATGTGAATTCGGAACAGTGCCCGGGTTGAGATGGACGAATCGCTCGCTCAACTCGGCGTATTCATCGTCCCCCATCGGCAGTGCCGGATGACCAAGAGATGTCAGTTTCTGGCGCACACTCTTGGGGCCGAAATGCCTCATCCGGTGGCTGCGGTCAGCTTCAACCCATTCGCGAAAGTTCTTTGGGAATTCCAAGAGCATCAACGTGATGAGGTTGGTTATCTCTCCCACGCCACGAGTCAATGCCATGGCCTCATCGTAGAATCCTAAACTGATCAAGTGAACCGCCGCGACGCTCTGATTGTATCCGCGTCCAATGAAGCTTTCCATGATATGTCCATCTCCTCGACACCCATAGAAGCACGTCGACAGGCGATACATTTCCAACAGAGCAACTCCGAGTAACTCCCGGTGCTCGGCCGGGACCTTCTCGAGCAGGGCAATTGATCCAACAGCTTTTGAGTCGATGTCGACAATCAGCGCCTTCAAGAACTGATTACCGGCGAGGGGCGCGTCCATGTTCATAGCATCCCGCTCACCTTGTTCCGCTTCACGAACCTTCCATATCCCTTCTTGATCTTCACCGCACCGTTGTCCACGGCCACCTGGCCGCGCAGGATCACGGTCTTCACCTTGCCGGTGAGTTCCATGCCCTCGTAGCTGCTGTAGTCCACGTTCATGTGGTGTGTCTTCGTGCTCAGCGTGTGGCGCTCGTTCGGGTCGAGCAGGATGATGTCCGCGTCGCTGCCGATGCCGATGGTGCCTTTGCGCGGGAACATGCCGAAGATCTTCGCTGGGTTGGTGGCCGTGACTTCCACGAACTTGTTCACCGTGATGCGCTTCTTGTTCACGCCTTCGCTGAAGAGCAGTTCCATGCGGTGCTCGATGGCGGGGTGGCCGTTGGGGATCTTCGAGAAATCGTCCTTGCCCAACAGCTTCTTTTCCCATGTGAACGGGCAGTGATCGGTAGCCACCACTTGTATGCTGCCTTGGTCAATTCCGGCCCACAGTTGCGACTGATCCTTCTTCTCGCGCAATGGTGGGCTCATCACCCACTTCGCACCGTCCTCGCGTTCGTATAGCGATGCATCGAGGAGCAGGTACTGGATGCAGGTTTCCGCCAGCACGCGTTGGCCGCGCCGAGCCGCATCGCGCACGTGGTTGAGCGCGCCTTCGCAGGTCATGTGGACGATGTAGGCGGGCACGTTTGTGTGGAAGGCCATGTCGGCGAAGCGGCCACTGGCCTCGGCTTCCGTGATCTCCGGCTGGCTGAGGTAGTGGTACAGCGGCGAGAGCTTGCCTTCGCTGCGGTGCTTCTGCACGAGGAAGTCGATCATGTCGCCGTTGGTGGCGTGCACGGTGACGATGCCGCCCTGCTTCTTCACCTCCTGCATGAGGCCCACCATCTGGCGGTCATCAATCATGAGCGCGCCCTTGTACGCCATGAAGGTCTTGAAGCTCGTGATGCCTTCCTGCTCGATCATCTCCTTCACCTCGGCCTTGGTGCCGTCGTTGAAGTCGGTGACGGCCATGTGCCAGCTGAGGTCGCCGTAGAGGTTGCCATTCATCCGGCCCTGCCATTGCTCCAGTGCGTGCCGCAGGCTCTTGCCCTGCGTTTGTAGGATGAAGTCGATGACCGTGGTGGTGCCGCCGTGCAGCGCGGCGAGGGTGCCGGTCTCGTAGTTGTCGCTGCTGAAGGTGCCCATGAAGGGCATGTCCAGGTGTACATGCGGATCGATGCCGCCGGGCAGCACGAACTGTCCCTTCGCGTCGATCACCTCGGCATCGGGTGCAT
>JBATMK010000327.1:0-2616 GCA_049289815.1 Flavobacteriales bacterium | reverse complement strand
GCTGCGCATCGATCGGAGCGACCTGCCACAAGGCCTGTACGTCGTGCGCGTGAAGATGGAGAGCGGCGTTGGTGCGGTCTGCCGGGTAGTGGTGGAGTGAGCAAGTTGGTGACGCTGAACAACCCGGGCCTTTCACGCTCGTCTCTGCAACAGACCGCCTCTGACATGAAACATGTGATACGCCTGATGCCATGTTTCCTTGTATTGAACGCGGGTGCCCAGCTCGGGCCGGAGCACCGGTTCGTCTATCCCGCCAAGGCGTGGGCAGTGGCCATTGCCGATGTGGATACCGATGGTGATGGCGATGCACTCCAGGTTTCGGGTGACCATTTGTTCGTGCATGAGCAGTTCGCGCCGGGTGAATACCGCGTGAGCAATGACCTCGCTGTTCCCGGACGGGCTGACCGCCTTCGTCTGGTCGATCTGGACGGGGATGGTATCAACGACCTCCTCTTTCCACGGCGCTATGCCGATGCGATCTCATGGTATCAAGTATTGGGCGGCGGGGCGTTCGGTCCAATGCAGGATCTGGTCGTTGGCATCGACCAACCCTTGGATGTGCAAGCCGTAGACATCAATGGCGATGGGTATCTGGATCTGGTGTTCGCCTTCGATACATCGGGGGTACAGGTTGCTTGGGCTCCTGCCTTGGGCGGGGGAACCTTCGGCCCTGCTACTGTGATCAGCTCAGGTATGAGCATCCCTGGCCGAGAGGGTGCGAGCTACTTCGATTTCGGTGACGTTGACAACGACGGCGACCAGGACGTTGTGGTGCAAGGCTTGGGCCTATCGTTGTTGGAGAACGACGGCGCAGGGAACTTCACCGCCCAGGGCATTTCAGGGTTGTTATCTCCTTCTGACTTTCAACTGGCGGATGTGAACGGCGACGCCTTGCCGGATCTGATCGCCATGAATGAGAACGACCTCTATCGTTGTTTGAACAACGGGAATGGTGGATTCGGTCCCGCCACACCGATGTTCTTCTTCGACGACTCCGACTATGCCTCGCGGATAGAGATGAGCGATGTTGATCATGATGGCGACCTTGACCTGATCTATCGATGGGGTGGAATTATTGCATGGACCCATCTATTGACCGTGCGGATGAATGATGGAACCGGCACTTTCGGGGTCTGCATCACCTCCCTCGAATCGGATACGCAACAACCTTTTGCCTTGGGGGATCTCGATGGTGCAGGCAACGACGATCTCTTGGGGCTTGCCAATGATGGGCTGTTCGTCGTGCCCGATGGGGGCGGCACCCCTACCCGCCTTACCTCGGTGGTTACGCCCAGGCATGTGTCTGTAGCGGACATGAACGGCGATGGCTCCAATGATGTGGTGGTGTCCGGACCTACCTTCTTCAGTCCTATTACAGAGGGCTTCAAGCCACTGCAATTGGGGGTCCACCTGAACAATGCTGTCGGGGATCTGAACGAAACCCCTGTGGATGTCTGGGTTTCGGCCAATGGAATAGCTAGCGCTGACGCTGTAGATCTCGATGCTGATAGTGATCAAGAGCTCATTGCACTATGGCATGATCTGAACGGGGCAGCTTGGGAGCAATACATGGTGCTTGACAACCAGAACACCGCATTCGATTCCATTGGAGAGGTCGGCCCCCTATGGACCCCGCAGTTCTTGAATGAGCCGCTCCACTTGGTGCTGCGCGATATCGACGGCGATGGGGATATCGATGCGATGCGACACCTTGTATATGGCCTGTACAGAAGCGAGAACACCGGGAGCGCAGCGTTCGGTCCGGAGCAGGTTTTCTATCCCGGTGGCCTACTTGGCGTTGCGACCCTATGCGACGTGGACAACAACGGATCACCGGACTATGTGTGGTGCCCTGAGAGCTTCGGTGCCGCCGGTGCCGATTCGGTTTTCTGGAATGAGAACTTGGGTATGGGCGTACCCGGTGCCAACCAATTCACAGGTTTCTCGCCTGTGAAGACCTATGCCAGTTCCCAGATCCAGAGCCCCGTGCTCTCCGGAGCTGATCTGAACGGAGATGGGCTCGAAGACCTTCTGATCTTCAATGGGGATTCCATCGGTATGATGTACAACACCGGCAGTGGCCTCAGCGCTGCACAGGCCTGGCCGTGCGGCGCGATCGCCTATGCGTTGGGCGATATGGACATGAACGGCTTTCCGGATATCGTAACGCTCAGCCCCAATGCCGACATCAAGGTGTACCTCAACAACGGGGTTGTCTTCGGCGTTGGCCAACTGATGGCAGCCGCGCCGCAGAGCACAGGGACCAGTCACCTCGCTCTTGCCGACATGGATGGCGACCTCGACCTGGATGTGATCACATGCTCGGTGAACGGCAGTGCGGCTTGGTTGGGCAACACGGGCAACTTCCCACTGGGGATCCCAGCGACGCATGTGCGCGAAGCGGTTCACGTTTATCCGAACCCGAGCAGCGGCGGATTCTGGGTGCTTGCGCCAAGCCCCATCAGCAACGCACAATTGCTGGATACACGCGGCCGCGTCCTTCGCACGCTTGCCGGCACAGGCTCTCACGAGCTGCGCATCGATCGGAGCGACCTGCCACAAGGCCTGTACGTCGTGCGCGTGAAGATGGAGAGCGGCGTTGGTGCGGTCTGCCGG
>JBATMK010000326.1:0-11975 GCA_049289815.1 Flavobacteriales bacterium | reverse complement strand
TTGGGGAATTCCAGTTCACCATTGGCGATGCCGATGGCCGCAGCGGCCAACAAGAACGTGTCCGGACAGTTCCATTGGTTGTTCGCCACCAACATCACATCGAAGGTATCCGGGTACGTGTAGTAGTGCGTGGGGTTGGTTTCCGTGCTCGTGGTGCCATCACCGAAGTCCCACCAATAGTTGTCGGCGTTCCCGCTCAGGTTGTACGCGAAGACAGGTTGGTTCGGCACCACCACCTCATTGGGCTGGATGACGAAGAAGGCCTGCGCGCGCGGATGCACCACCACGATATCCTGTTGGACAACAGTGTTCACCGTGCCGCCAACACCGTAGGCGGTCATGCTCACTGTGTATGTGCCCGGCAGATTGTAGGTATACACCGGATGCTCGGCCGCGCTCGTGCCGCCATCGCCGAAGTTCCATTGGTAGCTCACCCCCTGCAAGCTCGTGTTGGTGAACGTCACCGTGAGCGGCGCGCAACCTTCACCACCACCGGTGAACGACGCAGTGGGTTCCGGTGGTGTGACTTCCACCAATTGTAACGCGGTATCGCTGCAGGTGCTGCTGCTCACGACCAGCATCACGTTGAACTGGCCCCACGTGCCGTAGGTGTGATCCGGAGGGAACTGGGCGGTGCTGCCACTGCCATCACCGAAGTCCCACGTATAGCTCCAGGTACCCGGTCCGCTGGTATTCGCGAAACTGACCGTGCTTGCCGGGAATTGCTGGGTGAACGGGGTGGCCATGAAAGCCGCGCTCGGCACCGGATGCACCGTGACCAACTGCGTGATCGTATCGCTGCAACCGAACGCCGATGACGCGATCAGCGTGATCGTCCACACCTGGTCCGCTGTGGACGTATTGACATAGGTATAGGTGGGTGCGGCGCCGGTGAGGACCGTGCCATCGCCCATGTTCCAGAGGTAGCTCACCGCGCCAATGCTTGTGTTCGAGATGCTCACCGCCAATGGCGAACAACCGCTGGAGGGTGTGCTGAAGCCCGCGATGATGTCCGGGAAGAGCTGCACTTGCGTGGTGGCCGTGTCGGTACAACCGAGCGCGGTGCTGGCCACCATCATCACATCGTACGTCGTGAGCGCGACACCGGGATTGCTGTATGTGTGCTGTACATCACCGGGAGCTTGTGTCAGGAAGGTGAAGTCGCCGAAGTCCCAGGCATTGCTGACGCTGCCGATGGTGAGATCATTGAAACCCACATCAAGCGGACCACAACCGGCGATGGTGCTGGGCACGAATTGCGCGATGGGTGCCGGGTGTACCGTGATGTTGCCCCATGCCGTATCGCTGCATCCGAAGGCGCTCGTCGCCACCAGCATCGGGGTGAACAGCATGTCGGCCAATGACTGGTTGACGTAGGTATGCGCCGGGTCGGGCAGCGTGCTGAAGGTCCCATCACCGAAGTCCCAGAAATAGTTCACGGCGTTCTGGCTCACGTTCACGAAGTCCGCATCGAAGGGCGAACAACCAAGGGAGTCGTTGACGAATGCTGCCGTTACAGCAGGGAACACTTGCACCTGCCCGCTCGCTGTGCTGCTGCAGCCGTTGTTGCGGCTTGCGGTGAGGGTGACCGTGTAGTTGGCCGCACCGGGACCGGCGTAATTGTACCACGTATAGTCGTGCACGGCTACGGCGGTATCTCCGGTGTTGCCGTCGCCATAGTCCCAGCTGTAGCTGTCCGCTCCGGTGCTGGTGTTCATCAAGGACGTTGTGAAGGCATGACAACCGTCCACATCGCCGATGATCAATTGAGCAACGGGCGCACCGAACACGGTTACCGTGCTGTAGGCCGTATCGGTACAACCGAAGGCATTGGCCGCGATGAGCGTAACGGTGTACTGAAGGTCCGTGAGGCCGCCATTGAGGTAGGTATGCGATGGCGCAGGGCCTTGACCTGTCGTGCCGTCGCCGAAATCCCAGTCGTAGCTCACCGCTCCTACCACTGCAGGGAAGGTCACCGTCAACGGGCTGCAACCGCTGTCGGGCAGGCTCACGAAACTGAAGTCGGCGGTGGGATAAACGAGCACGTTGGCCGTGGCCGTATCGCTGCATCCCGCGGGGGAATTGGCGATCAGCGTTACCGTGTGCGTGGCAAGGAAGAAGGTGGTATTGATGTACTGGTGGCTCGGGTCACTGGCGTTGGTTGTTGGCGAACCATCACCGAAGTCCCATACGAAGGCATTCGCTCCAGTGCTCAGGTTGGTGAAATCCACATCGATGGGCGCACAGCCGGGCATGCCATTGTGCGTGAACGATGCCACTGCAGCCGGGGCCACGGTGATCGGTACGCTGACCGTATCGCTGCATCCGAAGGCCGTGCTGACGATCAGTGTTGCCGTGAAGACAGTATCGGCCGGACCGGGATTGAAGTACGTGTGTGTTGATGCGAACGTGCTGTCCACGGCACCGTCACCGAAGGCCCAGGCATAGTTCACCGCGCCGATACTGCTGTTCGCGAACGTCACCTGCATAGGCGAACAACCGAGTACTGCGCTCGGTGCAAACGCCGCCGTTGGCTTCGCTTCGACCGTCACAGGCTGGGTTCCGGTACTGCCGCAATACGGAGTGGTGGCGGTGAGCGTCACCAGGTAATTGCCCGCGCTTGCATAGAGGTGCGAAGGGTTCTGCACGCTGTCGATCGCGCCGTCGCCGAAGTCCCAATCCCAGTCGATCACCGGGTTGCCGGTGGCAGTAACGCTGTTGTCGGTGAACATCGCCAACTCGCCGACACAAACGTTCTGCGTCCCGATGCCGATGACCGGTGGTGCATATACGTGTACGATGATGCTCATCGCGTTCGTGCAACCGTCCGCGTTCGTGCAGGTGAGCGTGATGGTGTAGTCGCCGACCGCGCTGTACGTATGGGGTGCGGGTGTAACACTGTTGTCGAAGGTGCCATCGCCGAAGTCCCACACCTGGCCCACGGCGCTGATGCTCGTATTTGTGAAGGTGACCGTGAGGTTGTTGCACGCGGCCGTACTGTCCACACTGAAGAGCGCTGTCGGCGCGGGAAGGACGACCACGGGTACGCTGGCGGTATCGGCACAACCGGCCGTAGCGCCCTGTATGCTAGCCGCGTAGCTGGCGACGTAGTTGCCTGCGGTGATGTACGTGTGCGCCTGGTTGCCTGCCCCGGTGTTCTGCCAGCCACCACCATCGCCGAAGTTCCACGCGTAGTAGTTGGCGCCGCCGCTGTTGGTCTGCGTAAAGAAGACCGTCTCGCCGGCACATACAGTGTCAGGCGCTGCAGCCAACGTCACGCTCGGTGGTGGCACGATCTGGATGGTGATGTACGCCGTATCGATGCCGCAGTAATTGCTGTCCAGCATCATCACGTTGTACGTGCCGACACCCGGGTATGCGATGGTGCGCGGGAAGGTGGGCGGCCACGGGTTCCAATCGATAATGCTGTCCTGGCCCTGCCCCCAGTAGTTGCCGAAGTTCCAGTACTCGAAGCGCTGGTAGATGTTGCCCTGCATCAGGCAGTTGCGCTCCGTGGTGTTCAGGAAGGTGACGATGGTATCCGGGTAGCAGAGCAACGTTGCGCTCGGGGTGATCCGGGCACTGTCCAGGTCCCACACGCGGATCGGGTTGAACGTGGCGAAGCTCGGACCGCCCTGCAGCGTGTTGCAATAGTTCTCTGCCTCCAGCCGTACGGTCGTCTCACAACTCACCGTCCCTTGCAGGTAGGTGTGTGAGAGCACCACGCCGAGGTTTGTGTAGTCATACACTTCCAGGGGGCTGCCATCACCGAAATCCCAGGTGAAAACAGTGTTCGGTGAAACGTTCGTGCTGCTGTTGATGAAGTCCACCGACTGCGGCGCACAAACCTGTGTGAGGCCACCGATCGGGATCTGGATGCTGGCGCTGCTGCTCTCCTCCATCACCACCACCCCTTGCACCACACATCCCGTGAGCACCTCCGTGAAGACCACCACGAAGGTGTCCACCGTGCTGGCGTACACGTGGCTTACACTGCCCGGTGGCACAAGGGCCGCACCGTTGTAAGGTGCGGTACCGTCCCCCCAGTTGATGGTGAAGGCACCCACGCTGGTGGGCGATGCGATGAGCAGGGTGAAGTTGGCGCCCGAGCAACTGTACCAATAGGGTGCAGCCGATGGGGTGCCGTTGTAGTCGTACAGTTGGGGGCATTGCGCCTGCGCGCTGCCCATGAGGCAAGCAGCGGAGAGGACTGTTATGGGAATGCGCAAGTGCACGATCGCTTCGGTATCGTGCGGCGTCATACGGCTTTCCGATGGGCTTGGATACGAAGGCCTTGTCCCGGGCATGGGTAGCCTCCCTGCAGTGGTGACGTACCGCGACTTTCCCGACGAATGCCCTGAAGCACGGAACGAATAAATGACATCACCGTATGAAGCACCCGGCCGAGGGGCCCTTCAACCTTCATGGAACGATACGATCTGTGCGTTATCGGCGGTGGACCCGCAGGCTATGCAGCTGCCATGCGCGCCATCGACCTGGGCTTGCGCACGGTGCTGATCGAAAAGGACCGTATCGGGGGCACGGGTATCTACAACGGTGCCCTCACCAGCAAAACGCTTTGGGAACTCGCACAACGGGTGGCCAGCGCCAATGAGGTTGTGCGTGCCCGTGGTCGCGAACCTTTCCGCTTGGGATGGGACGAGATCGGCAAGACCCTGAACGAGGCCGTCTTTGAGCGCAAGTACCTCTATGCCTGCCATATGCAATTGCTGGAGAACGCAGGTGACAAATTCCGCCACGAGCGTGGCCATGCCACCTTCACTTCATCCAACACGGTCCAGGTGATCCGTGGTCATCACAGCAGTACCATCGAAGCGAGCCACTTCATCGTAGCCACGGGCAGCCGCCCACGCACCTTGCCGGATATCCCGACGGACGAGCGGCACATCCTCACCAGCGATGGCATCTTCAACATCGAGGACCTGCCGGAAAGCATCGTGATCATCGGCGCCGGCGTGATCGGCTGCGAGTTCGCGACCATCTTCACCAACTTCGGTCGCACACGGGTGCACATCATCGATCGAGCGGAACGCATCCTGCCGTTCGAGGACCCCGACATCAGTCATTTGATCAGCACCAGTTTGGAGCGCAAAGGCGCGGTGATCCACCGCAACAGCAAGCTGGAACGCATCGCCGTAGTGGGCGGCAAAGTGGAGTACGAACTGAGCAACGTGGACGGCCACCGTGAAACCGTGCGTGTGGACAAGGCCTTGGTGTCCGTTGGACGTATCGCCAATATCGATGGGCTCGCACTGACCGTTGCCGGCGTGGCAATGGACCACAGGACCGGCCTGGCCCTTGTGGACGATACGCGGACCAGCCAGCCGCACATCCACATCGTTGGCGATGCCACGGGCCACAACATGCTGGTGAACCTCGGCGAACTGGAGGGCCGCCATGCGGTGGAATTGATCGCCGGCATCCGCAACGCGCCCCTGGCATACAGCAACGTCAGCAGCATCATGTTCCTTGATCCCGAAGTGGCCGGCATCGGCGCCAACGAACAGGAACTGCGGAAGAACAACATCCCATATCGCCTGGCCAAGATCGACTACGCCTGCCTGGCCCGCGCCATCGCCATGCGCAAGACCAAGGGCTTCTTTAAACTATTGGTGACCGACGATGACGACATGAAAGTGCTGGGCATGCGCGCCGTGGGCGAACATGCCAGCAGCGCCATCCAGGCCGTTGCCCTCATGATGCACACCGGTTTGGGCATCAGCGAACTAGCGGAACTCATCCATCCGCATCCAAGCATCACCGAGGGTGTGCAGGAATGCGCACGCATGCTGCTGGGCAAGAGCATCTTCAAGAGCCCTGTTTTCGGCGACAAGATGCAGTGCTACCGCTGGCGCCCGAACGCCGAGGAAGTGAAAGCAGCTTGAGACTACGGTGGTCCCGGGTCGGAGAACGCGGGGTTCGTCATGAACGCCGTATCCGTCAACTGTTGAAGGAAGGCGATCACTTGGGCCTTCTTCTGGACAGTGAGCTCCATCGTTTCGTCCGGGTCTACGAACTTCATGAAACCATCCACCGTGGGCGAGTCGTGCCCGCCTTCGTTGTAGTGCTCGATCACTTCATCCAATGTGGCGAAGCGGCCATCGTGCATGTATGGCGCCGTTAGTGCGATGTTCCGCAACGTAGGCGCCTTGAACTTCCCGATGTCGAACGGATCACCGGTAATACCACCCACACCGGGATCGGGTGGCACGGCATCCAGCGCGTTGTTGTGGAACTGCTCATCCGTGAAGAGACCCGCCGCATCGGTGTGGCAGTGGAAGCAATCCGCCCCGCCTTGGCCATTGGGTATGAAGGGCGGGTAGCCGCCTTCCAAGCGGAAAAGATCGTAGCCGAGCTGTGCTTCCAACGGGATCGTGCCTTCAGCACGCTTCCATTTGTCGTAGGGACTGTTGGCGCTGATGAGCGTGCGCAGGAATTGCGCCACCGCCTTCGCCACGTGCGTGCTGTCCATGGTACCCGGACCGAAGGCAGCGGTGAAGAGATCGCGGTATGCGGGATCGGCGATGAGCTTGCTCATGGCATCGGGCCACTGCTCATGCATCTCGATCGGATTGATCACGGGCTGCAACACCTGATCTTCCAGTTCGGGGGCGCGGCCATCCCAGAAGAAGCTGTTGCCATAACCCAGGTTGATCAATGCCATGGCGTTGCGGTTGCCGGCGATGCCATCGATCCCCTCGCTGAACGTTTCACCGTTGTCCGTGAACCCGAACAGTTGCGCGTGGCAACTGGCGCAGCTCATGCTGTTATCGTTGCTCAAGCGTTCCTCATAGAACAGGTAGCGCCCAAGCTTCACCCCTTCCACCGTCATCGGGTTGTCGAAGGGAATGAGCATCGGCGGCAGGTTGCTCGGGATCTCCAAGTTGTATGGCGTGGGACCGCCGGTACCGTCATCGCCCGGCGGTTCGGGCTCGTCCGGCTTGCAGTTGGCCGCGAGCATCACCACGGATAGCAGCGCCACCGCGACCTGTGTCCTATCTCTACTGATCATCATGGAACCTGGTCCAAAGATCGGTCATCCGTAAGCGCTTCGAGGAAGGCGACCAGGTCCGCCTTCTCCTGTGGGGTGAGGGTGAAGGGTTGCATCTCAGGGCTCAGGTTGGCCTGCGGAAGGCCCCCACTGGCAAAATGTTCCACCACTTCTTCCAACGTTGCCAGGGAGCCATCGTGCATGTATGGCGCAGTGAGCGCGATATTCCGTAGCGTGGGTGTCTTGAACTTGCCCACATCCGAAGGCTGAAGGGTGATGCGCGCCCGGCCTTCATCCGCCGAATGGTCCGTGGTCAAACCCACGTTGTGGAAGTCATGATCGGTGAGGTCGAACCCGTTGTGGCAGACTGTGCAATTGGCGGAGGCGCTGGAGAAAATGGCCCAGCCGTTCAGCTCCTGCGGCGTGAGCGCCGATGCGTCGTTCGCATGGGCGTATCGGTCCCAGCGGCTCCAACCGCTCACCAACGTACGCTCGTAACAGGCCAGGGCGCGGGTGATCACATAAGGATCCAGGGGGCGTCCGTAAGCCAGTTGGCTGAGGCTCTTGTACGGCTCTTCATCCCCCAGCAATGCAGCGACCGCATAGATATCGCTGTTCATCTCCAACTCGTCGTGGATCGGTACGAGTGCTTGGAACTCAAGATCGGGTACACCTCCATCCATCAACAGGACCGGTTGGTAGCCCACGTTGGAGAGCGTGGGTGCATTGCGGAAACCGGGGTTCCCGTTCGATCCAATGCTCAACGCAACCGTATCGCTGAAAGCGGTGGCTGGATGATGGCAGCTGGCGCAAGAGATCGTGGCCGGGCTGCTGAAGCGCTGCTCGAAGAACAACTTCCTGCCGAGTTCCACGCTGGCGACGGTCAAGGGATTCTGCACCGGCACCGGCATCGGCGGTGCGCCGGGTGCCAAGTGCAACGCGTACGCCGGGTTCGCTACCTCCTGCACCAATGCCTCGTCCCGGCGGCACGCCATCAACAGGACAACCGATGCCAGGAATACGACACGCATGTCTATTGAGCCGACACCGAGGCCTCTATGCAATCGCTCAGGCGGAAGGCCAGGGGAATGTTGCTCCCGTGCGCCTGATTGTCGATGGCGAGGTCGATGGTGTCCGTTGCGGTGAAGAAGAACTTGGCCAGATCGAAACGGATATTCACCTGCGTATAAGCACCGGCCACAACAGTGAACGGCAATGCATCGAACTCCCGTTCCCTATAGCACGTGTCCATTCCGGTGTGGATCGAAAAGATCTCAGGCAGTTCAATGGTGTCGGTCGTCAGCGTGTCGAAACGCCCGTCGAAGATCACGAAGCGATAACCGGCGGTCCAATCCCAGTGCATCCCGTTGCTCACGCTCAATGGATGATCACCGGCATATTGTGTTGGATCCTGATGGTTCAAGCTTTCGGGGATGCCGATACCGAAGTGGAGCCCCGTGTAGGCACCGGCCGGGGCATTGATCTCGACGCTTTGCGAACCATCGGTGAGGTTGAACAGTTCCGCGTCGCTCAAGTGGTATTCATTGGTGCCGTTCAACAAGTGCAGATCGCTGAGGTACAGTTTGACGAGCTGCACTTGCACATCATAGTCCATCACGTTCGAATACGTGGTGTGCTTGTCGAAGAGGGCACCGTTCCAGAGCGGCGTAACCTTCAACAAAATACCGCACGCTGGAGGGGGTGGCGGCTCATAGGGATCCGGATCGTGCTTGGCACAGGCACAGATGAGCAATGCGGGAAGCGCATAAAGGAGCGAACTCTTCCTCATGGATAGGTGATGGCTGATGCGAGGTTGTCCATCAACGTCCGGGTGATGGGGGTATCGCCCTCGCTGAAATTGTCCGCTTCAATGTCGGTGGTTCCGATCAGCACCGCCAGATCGAGATCCAGGTCCAGGACAAGTGCACCTCCGGTGTTGGCATCGTGGTGCACCTCCAGTTCTGCAAGCCTGCGCAAGGGATCGCCCACGCAGTGATACGTGAACGGAAGGTCGGTGGCGTCCACATCGCCATCGCCATTGCTGTCGTACTGACCTTCCAACTTCATGAAGATGTAGCCATCCGCCCAGGTCCAGTGCATGCCGTTGCTGATGCTCAACGGGTGATCCACCGTGTACACTGCCGGATCGCCATGGTTGGTGATGCTGTCCACCCCAAGGGTGAAGTGCATATGGTGCAGGTGCCCGTTCAGTTCGCCGATGTTCTGGATCAAGGCGCCATCCATCAGGTCCACCAACAAATACTTCGCGGGAAACTCCGCAACCAGCACATCGTTATCATCGGCGAACGAGGGCTGCGCCAAGTAGAACTGAAGGCGGTTCACCTTGATCTCCGCACCCGAAGCGGTGATGTAGGTCTGGGCTGTATCGAAGGCGTCCAAGCCCCACTTCCAGTGGAAACTGGTGGACACCACCGTGTTGCCGTCCACGTGGGTGTGCTCTTCAACGGGATTCTCATCCTCCTTGCAGTTGGCTGCCAACATGCTCAGGCATACGGCTGTGATCACGATCTTCTTCATCGGTCCGGGTTGGTTGTTCCCTTCAGACGCGAACAGAACGCTTTTCGTTCCTCCGCGCGATGGGAAGTTGTTCAAAAGTAGGTCTGCTCGTGACAAGCCGGTCCACCGTTCCCCGGGCAATAGCCCCCATTACATTGTGCACCATCACGGCTTCAGCGTGCCGAACGCCATGACCACCGGGACACCACAAGGCTTGTTCATCCTGCGCAGCAGCGCGGGTGCGGGAAAGACCCATGCCTTGGTGAAACACTACCTGAAGGCTTGCCTGTGCAGCCCGGCCCCGGATGCCTACCGATATGTCCTGGCCTTGACCTTCACCAACAAGGCGGCGGGCGAAATGCGGGACCGCGTGCTCGAATACCTGCAGGGGCTGGCCCATGGTGCCACGAAGGATGCCCGCTTGGACGACGTGCGGAACGACTTGATCCAAGCCGCAGGGATCAGGGCGGAAGTGCTGGCCCTGCGCGCGAAAGTCATGCACGAGCATATGCTGCACCACTGGCCACAGGTGGCCGTCAGCACCATCGATGCGTTCATGCGGCGGATCACCAAACCCTTCGCCCGCGACCTGCAATTGGACGAGGACCTGGAGATGACCACCGAACAGGAGTGGTACCTGCAACGTGCCGTCGACAACTTGTTGAAGGAGGCCGGGGCCAATGCCGATCTCACACGCATTCTGGCCGAGACCTGCGTGCAACTGCTGCAAGATGAACAACGCTGGAACGCACGCGACCCCTTGATGCGGTTGGCCCACGAACTGAACAGCGAAAGCGCGGTCGGGCCGTTGAGCGCGCTGCACGGCAGGAGCGCTGAGGAAGTAGTGAGCATGGCGGCTGAGTTGAGGACACGCACTAAGGCGTTCCGTTCGCGCTTGCGTGCCATCGGCATGGAAGCGCTGGACGTATTGCGTCAAGCCGGTGTGGGCACCGATGAACTGCGTTTTAAGGAGAAGGGGGCGTACAGTTGGTTCCGCAAACTCGCCGTGTTCGAGGATGAATACACGGCCATGGGCGCCCGCAACGAGAAGGACCTGCACGAAGGGAATTTCGCAGGCAAGCTGGACCCGCACCGGGTTGCCATGATCAATGGGTTCGCACCGTCGCTGGCCGATCTGCACCTGAAGGGCGATACGCTCGCCTCGAACGGATACATCGGCTTCGTGATCGCGAACGCGGTGCTGGCCCAGCTGATGCCAACGGCCGCGCTGCAAGCACTGGATGAGCATTTGATCGCCGTGAAGGCCGAGGACGGCGTTGCTTTCTTCAGCGACCTCACGCGCAAAGTGGCTGCACTGGTGCGCGAGGAGCCGGCCTCTTTCGTTCACGAACGGATCGGGGAACGCTACCTGCATTATCTCATCGATGAGTTCCAGGACACCAGCCGCATGCAATGGCTCGGCCTGTTGCCCTTGGTGGAGAATGCGTTGGGCAATGGTGGCAGCGCGTTGGTCGTGGGCGATGCCAAGCAGGCCATCTACCGTTGGCGCAACGGTGATGTGCGGCAGTTCATCGCGTTGCCCGAGCTGCATGGGCGTGAGGGGATCGCTGACGGTGAAGTACGTGAGACCCATCTGGTGGCCAGCGAACGCATACCCGATCCGCTGCCGTTCAACTTCCGCAGCGCCCGGGTGGTCGTGGAATTCAACAACGCCCTCTTCGACCGGCTCGGGGCTGCGCTGCCCGATGCCTACAAACATGTGTACCAAGGGCAGGAGCAATTGGTCAATAGCGCAACCGAAGGGTTGGTGGTGGTGCGCACCTTCGAGAAGCCTGAACAGGACGGCCCTGCCAACGCCGAGCAACAGAAGTTCCTGCTCGACAGCTTGAACGAAGCGATCTCCGATGGTCATGCGCCGGGCGATGTGGCGGTGCTGGTGCATACCCGGGCGCTCGGCAGTTTGGTTGCGCACTGGCTCGTTGGCGCTGGATACAGCGTGACAAGTCCTGACGGCTTGGTACTTGAAGGTGATGCAGCCGCCGAATTCCTGATCGATCTACTGCGCCTGTTGCATTCGAACGATCGTGCTGCGGGTATTCGGGCGTTGCAATGGCTGGCCGCGTTGAACGGGGATGTGGATGTCGACGGACGGATCGGGCTTCAATTGCCCCCGGGCGGCGATCCGTTGTCGGCACTGAAATCGGTCCTCCCCGGAATGCACGGTTCCCTCGCACGCCTGCCTTTGCAAGCGCAACTGAGATCCCTGGCGGAGCACTTCGATCTGCAAGCTGCGTACGATGCCCACGTGCTCTTCCTGCTGGACGAGTCACAAGCGTTCAGCACCGCGCATGGCCATGATCCGCTGCTCTTCCTCGCGCACTGGGACCGGGCGGGAAAACGGCGCAGCGTTCAAGTGCCGGCCTCAAGAAACGCGGTGCAAGTACTCACCATCCACAAGGCCAAGGGGCTGGAGTTCCCCGTGGTC
>JBATMK010000325.1:0-65542 GCA_049289815.1 Flavobacteriales bacterium | reverse complement strand
GCCCTCCACATCGAAGTTGCTCGACAGACCCGGTGTGGTGATGCCCTTGAGGAAGGGCTTTTCCTCGGCGTTCCATTTGCCGCTCTCCACATTGAGGTTGAGCGCGCTCGTTTTGTTGACGGCGTTCAGCAGCTCCTCACCGCGCTTGCCCTTCTTCAGGAGTTTGCGGGTTTGCTCCGCCACCGCCGCGTTGGCGCAGGTGTAGATGTCGGCCTCGTAGCGCACCGGGTGCATGAAGTCGTTCGCGTGGGCGGCGTAGTACGCCTGAAGACCAACGGTATCCTTGACCGCCTTGCTCCAGACCTGTTGATCGGTAAGCTCGAACAGGAGGATGCCATCGCGGTACTCCTTCATCAGCATGCGGAATTCCGGGTGCTTCTCTTCCAACCGGCTGTCCTCATAGCTCATCAAGGTCTCGTCCACCCAGCTCTCGAACTTGCCGTCCACATAGCCCTTGATCGGTTCGCTCTTGCCCCGGGCTTGTTTGCTTTCCAGGTAGGCGAGGAAGTCGGCTTGTGTCCATGTGCGGCCATCGAGGGAGAACAACGGCTGGGTCATCTTCTTCGCCTTGGCGGGGTCCAGTATCCAGCCTTCATTGATATCGCGGACCACCACGGTATCCTCGGGGGCGGGCACGATATCCTGGTGCTGCCGGCTGCGTACGTTCACAAGCTTGCCATCCTTGAGCGTACCGTTGATCTCCCGGTTGTAGCGCATACCGTTCATGGTAAGCGGACCTTCCACCACCTGGCTACGCAGAAGCGTGTCGCTCAGGTTGCTGCCTTTCATGAAGATCGTGCTGTCGATCATCGCGTACAGCGGCTTGATGTTCTTCATCACCGGCGTGTACTTGTAATCCTTGCGCAGTTGTGCACTGAAAGCGCGCTTGGTGATGTCTGCGCGGCTGTCCTTTTGGATCTTGCCTTTCAACTCGCTCTTCGCCTGATCGAAGGTGGGCGGTGCCTGGTACTCCAACCGTTTCACGATGTGCCAGCCGTAGCGCGTCTTGAACGGCTCGCTGATCTGGCCATCGGCCGTGAGCTTGAAGCTTTCGTTCTCGAACTCCTCGATCATTTTGCCCGTGCCGAACATGGGCAGCTCCCCGCCCTTCGCACTGGTGCCACCATCCTCGCTGTACTTCAACGCCAGATCGGCGAACTGGTCCGGGGTTGCAACGCACAGGGCATGGATCTCATGCACTTTCTTTTCGATCGCCGCTTGCTTCGCTGTATCGTTCTCAGCCGCACGCAGCATGATGTGGGCCACCTTCACCTGGCCGCGCGCGGGACGCTTGTCCAGCACCTTGATGATGTGGTAACCGAAGCGCGTACGCACCGGTTTGCTCACTTCACCGACAGGAGTGGAGTAGGCAACGGTCTCGAAGGGATATACCATTTGCAGGGCACTGAAGTAACCCAGGTCGCCCCCGTTCTGCGCAGCGCTGGGGTCGTTGCTTCCGGCCTTGGCCACCACGGCGAAATCCTCGCCACCCATCACACGATCGCGCAAGCTCATGATCCGTTTGAAAGCCTTCATGGTGTCTTCGGGCGACGCCTCAGGAGTACAGGAGACAAGGATGTGGCTGGCATGCACTTCCTGCTGGCTGCGGCCATAGGCCTCCTGCATCAACTGGTCGTTCAGGTTGCGGTCCACCAAGTAGGGCCGCGCCAGTTGCGTGCGGTACCCGGCCAGTTCATCGCGGAACTTCCTCACCGTATCCATGCCCAGGGTCTCGGCCTCGCGCACTTTCAACTTGTAGTTGATGAAGAGCTCCAGGTATTCGTTCAACGCCTCCTTGGTAACGGCGGCGTCCTTGTTGTTCTTCTTGTAGATCCCCTCGAACTCGCTGCGGGTGACCGGCTTGCCATCAACGGTCATCAGCACGGGATCATCGGTGGCGAGGCCCTCGCCTTTTCCGTTGCTGCTCTGGGCCACGGCGCTTTGTGCCAACACCGTAAGGGCGATGGCCGGCATCCACATCTTCAGGATCATCTCGAGTAGGGGTTGAGTCGTTGTTCGGGGATCAGCCCCCACGCTCACTGTGGACGGGGGCTTGCAAAAGGGTGCCAAATCTAACCGGGATCGCTTGCGGGCCGCAGGGCGCACCGCAGTTAAAAAGATCGAAGGCCGATGACCGGTGTAAGTCGCGCGCGCAAACACCGGCCACCTACCTTTCCATATCAAAACAACAGGCTTATGACCACACGTCTCCCCCTCCTCTCTTTTGCCACCGTCCTCCTTATGCTATGCAAGCTTGGATCGGTCGCTCAGTGCGATACGCTCGATTTTGAAGGTATTGCCAGCGGCACTGATTTCACGAACCAGTACCAAGCCTGCGGCGTGGTCTTCAGCAGCAACGGAATCGCCACCCCACCGGTGACCTATGACTATGGCAGCTTGAGCTGGACCAGCGTGTTGCACAGCTACGATTGGTACGGCGAGCTGCGCATGGATTTCGTGGACCCGGTTAACGGAACCACGCATGTGCCCGTGGGTTACGTGTCGTTCGACAATCCGATCGGTTCGGAGATCGACTATATCGTCGGCACGGCGTACGACGTAAACAGCAACATCCTCACGACCTTCTCAAGTGCGAGCCCCGAACGCATTGAGGTTACAACAGGCTCAGCGAACATCGCGTACATCATTCTCGACGATGACCAGACCACGGCCTATGTGATCGACAACATCGTGATCTCGGGTGGTGAACCGGGGGCGGTCCAGGAGCATGCGATCGGCGGCGTAACAGTGGTGCCGGCCCTTGCCGAGGAGACCATCACGTTGAGCACCGGCAACGGGCAACCTGCTGAATTCTGGATCATCGCCAGCGATGGGCGGCCCGTGCAACGGATCAAGACGACCGATGTGGTGTCTACGATCGATGTGCGGCATCTCGCCAGCGGGGCTTATGCGATCGTGTGCAGTACCGACCGCGGCGGGCATACTGCGCGGTTCGTGAAGATGTGAGGCGCGTGCTCGCCCGATGGGGCAGGAAGCACAAGTGTTCTTAAGCGCTCAAGTTGGGCTACAGATGGCTGTAATTCGGTGCCTCGCGCGTGATGAACACGTCGTGAGGATGGCTCTCCGTTACACCGGCGCTGGTGATCCGGATGAACTGCGCGCCCTTGAGCGCGGTCATGTCCTTGGCTCCGCAGTAACCCATGCCGGCACGCAAACCACCAACGAGCTGGTGCACCACTTCGGCCAGTTTGCCTTTGTATGGCACACGTCCACTGATGCCTTCGGGTACCAACTTCTTGATGTCGTCCTCCATGTCCTGGAAGTAACGGTCCTTGCTACCCTGCTGCATGGCTTCGATGCTGCCCATGCCGCGGTAGGTCTTGAAGCGGCGGCCTTCGAAAATGATCGTCTCGCCGGGGCTCTCTTCAACGCCGGCGAACATGCTGCCGATCATCACCGTGCCCGCACCGGCGGCGAGGGCTTTCACCATATCGCCCGTGTAACGGATGCCACCATCGGCGATCACGGGCACACCACTGCCTTCAATAGCCTTTGCACAATCGAAGACCGCCGTGAGCTGTGGAACCCCGACTCCTGCAATGACCCGCGTGGTGCAGATGCTGCCCGGCCCGATGCCCACTTTCACGGCATCCGCACCGGCATCCACCAACGCTCGTGCTGCCGCAGCCGTGGCGATGTTCCCCACGATCACATCGATCGCGCCGAACGTTGATTTCACCTGCTTCAGCATGTCCATCACCCCGCGCGTGTGACCGTGCGCGGTGTCGATCACCAATGCATCCACGCCAGCTTCAACGAGGGCATGGGCGCGCTCCAAGCTGTCCGCAGTAACACCGATCGCGGCCGCCACGCGCAGGCGGCCATGCTTGTCCTTGGCCGCGTTGGGCCGCTGCTTCAGCTTGATGATGTCCTTGTACGTGATGAGGCCCACGAGCTTGCCTTTCGCATCCACCACCGGCAGCTTCTCGATCTTGTGTTCCTGCAGGATGTCCTCGGCCTGCGCCATTGAAGTATCAGGCTTGGCCGTGATGATGTGATCCTTGGTCATCACTTCCACCACCGGACGGCCGGTCTTCTTCTCGAACCGCAGATCGCGGTTCGTTACGATGCCCACGAGGATCCCTGCGGCGTTCACCACCGGTATGCCGCCGATCTTGTTCTCGGCCATCAGTTTCAATGCATCGCCTACGAGCGCATCCTCGTGCAGGGTGATGGGATCCTGGATCATGCCGCTCTCGCTGCGCTTCACGCGGCGCACTTCGGCCGCCTGTTCCAGGATCGTTTGGTTCTTGTGGATCACGCCGATGCCACCCTGCTGTGCGATGGAAACCGCCAGGTCCGCTCCGGTTACCGTATCCATTGCCGCACTGACGATCGGCACGTTGAGGATGATGTTGCGCGAGAGACGGGTACGGATGTCCACCTCGCGTGGCAACACCTCGCTGTAAGCAGGTACGAGCAGTACGTCGTCGTACGTAAGGCCTTCGATGAACTTGCTGGAAGCGGATTGGCCGTTCACATCAACAGCCGGGGCAACCTTGGCTCTGCCCGTGATCGCAGTGTTCTGATCCATGGCCAAAAGTAATGATCGGGCGAAATGCCCGATCATCAGTCCACGGCGTAGAGGAAAGTCACCGTGCCGCGCTCGGTGAACTGCTGCCCGCCACCGTTGCGGAACGTGCAGTACCAAGCATACACGCCCTGCGGCACGAAATCACCCTCCACACGGCCATCCCATGGTTGGAACCTGTCGTTGGTGGTCCAGATCGGCTGTCCCCATCGGTTGAAGATGGTGAACTCGTATCCGGTGATATCTGTGTAAGCGGTAACCGGGATGAAGTACTCGTTCGCACCGCCGGCAATGAACGCGTTGGGCACCCAGAACTGTTCCTGTTGCACCGCACACGCCACGTTGCTCACCGACACAGCGTTCACGCCTGAAGGATCAGCCGCTTCGAGGCTCTCCACGTAATAGCAGAAGCGGCCGTTGCTCTCGAAGAAGTCGCCCACGTCATCCATGAAGTCGGCTTGCGCAGGCGGGTTGCTCGCCAAGAGGGCGAAGGGTGCATCGCCGATGCTGCGGTAGATGTTGAAACCCGACGGCACGCCGGCCCAACCCACATAGCCGTTCCACCGCAAACTGTTGATGCCGTCCAGCCCGGCTTCCACGGTAAGGTGGATGGTGTTCCCTTCGTTACTCGTGAGGGTGATCGTACCGCAGCTGTCCTCCACCACCACGCGGTAACGGTAACTGCGCTCGTTCGTTTGCACATCAAGATCCGTGAAGTTGAGTGTTGGTCCGCCACCGCCGGGGATGCTCTGCACTGTTTCGAATGGGAGCCCGTTGCGACTGCGTTGCAAGTGATACCGTTTCACCTCGGCGGTCATATCCACCTCGTCGGTCACCAGCACTTCGTTCGGGGCCACCACCGTTGCGTTGCTCAGATAATTGAACGCGGGCAGACCGGGATAGCTCGTTACCACGCAGGTCTTGTTGCTCAATGCCGTCCGAAGGCCACCGCTCTCGCGCGCCTTCACCACGTAGCAGTATGTCTTGAATGGATCCACTCCGGTGTGCACGGCGCTGAAGTCGTTCGGTCCATGGATGCTCAACAGGAACCACGGACCACCATCCACCTGCGCGTACAGGTCATACGCGGCCACATCCCACCCTTCGTACTGCGTCCAGCCAATGGTGATCTCCGCATCGCATGCGTCGTAATCGTTGAAAGCGAAAACAGTGGTGTGCGGAGAACCGGTGGCGCTGGTGTTCGGGCTTGCAGGGTTCCCGGTGTAACACGTGTCGAAGGCGGCTACCGTCCATCCCTCGGGTCCGGTACATGGTCCGCTCAGCGGCCAGATGAAGGTGCTGCTCGTGCCGCCCCAAACGGTATCGATGACGATATTGCCCCCTGCTGTTACCAACACAAGGATGTAGCCATCCGTATCCGCTTCAGGGCTCGGGGCCCATGTCACGGTGGTGAGACAGGTCACTGAATCGACGCTCACGGTTTGCATCACCGGAACGCTCGGCGGGGTCGCGTCGGCGAACATATCCCCGGCCAGATTGCTGAAGCTCACACAGCCCAATGCGTCCACCAGCCCGATGCGGAAGGTGAGCGAATCGTCGCAGATATCGATCACGTGCTCGTAATGCAGCACCGTATTGGGCACAGCCGCCACCTGGCTCCATGTACCCTGCGGATACTCCATCCAAATGCTGTAGTTGGCACTTGCCGAAGGGATCGGCGGCACATGTTGCGGGGTCCAATCCAAGACAGCGCTGCCCAACGGCGCGCTTTGCCCCACCGTAAGAAAAATGGTGCACAGGGTATCGCTCGGCACCGAAGTGTTCGGTGGTGGCGACGTGGAGACGGTGGTGAGGAAATAGCACTGCGGACCGGAGTCGGCTCCCGCACCCGCGTTGTAGTACGAGGTTGTACCGTACACGGGTATCACCGTCAGCAGAGAATAAGGGCCACCACTAGGGCCGCTGAACAATTGGTATTCCTGGAAATCACCACCCGGATCGGCTGGAGGGGTCCATGTAATGGTGACGTCGCCGACCAGGTTCACCGAGGCGCAATGCAGGACCGGTGGGTCGAGGACAACGGCCTGTGACCGCAAGCCGCCAACGAACGCAAGCGCGAACAGGGAAAACCGCACGGGATACCAACGCTTCATCGGCCGGATCGTTGCCACATGGCAGACGCTCGCAAAGGTCGGCTTGTTGCCATCATGGCCGATCGAACCTCGACATTCCTGCGATCCGGACAAGAGAGGTCCGGTATTCTTCCATCAACCGTTCGAGGATCGCAGCGGCCGGCAGAATGTCGTTCAATGCCGCGCTCACCTGCCCGATCTCCAGTTCACCCTGCTCCAGATCCCCCTCGAACATGCCGCGCTTGGCCCGGGCACGGCCGAGCACCTGTTTCAGTTCGTCCACGTTCGCGCCACGGGCATATGCGGCTTCAACGTCCTTGTAGAACCCGTTCTTGATCAACCGCACCGGGGCCAGTTCCTTCAAAGTGAGGATCGTGTCGCCTTCGGAGCTGTTGATCACGCGTTGCTTGAAGTTGGCATGGCCGCTGCTCTCCTCGCTGCAAGCGAAACGGCTGCCCACCTGAACACCATCGGCACCGAGGGCCATGGCCGCCACCATGGCGCGCCCATCACCGATGCCACCAGCGGCGATCAACGGTACATCCACAGCGTCGCGCACCATGGGGATGAGCACCATCGTGGTGGTCTCCTCGCGGCCATTGTGGCCACCGGCCTCGAAGCCTTCGGCCACCACGGCATCCGCCCCTGCCTCCACGGCCTTCCTGGCGAACTTCACGCTGCTGACCACATGCACCACCGTGATCCCATGCTCCTTCAGCTTCGCCGTCCAGGTCCCGGGACTTCCAGCGCTGGTGAAGACAACCTTCACCCCTTCCTCGATGATGGTGGTCATGTGCTCCTGCACGTTGGGATAGAGCAGAGGAACATTGACCCCGAAGGGTTGTTGCGTTGCGGCCTTGCACTTGCGGATGTGCTCCCGCAGAACATCGGGGTACATGCTGCCACTACCGATGAGGCCCAGCCCACCGGCATTGGCCACGGCGCTCGCCAACCTCCACCCGCTGCACCAGATCATTCCCGCCTGCACCACAGGGTAACGGGTACGGAACAGGGCACTGACGCGGTTCTCCATCGGGGTGCCGAATGTAACCGCGCCCACACTGCCGGTCGGGCATCCTCCTGCCCTTGTCGATCGTTGAAATCTCCCTGCCCGGCCGACCCGTCGGCCGGGTGGGAACTTTTCTAAGTTTGCGCGTTCGTGATCCCTGCCTAGCCAACCGCTGATGAGAAAGCTGTACGTCCTGATCGTTGCCGTTCTGCTGACGGCTACCGCGAACGCCCAGTACGCTTGGGACATCGGCATACATGCCGGTGCCGCCAACTACCTGGGTGAGATGGGCGGCAAGGACAAACCACGCCGCGATTTCATCTACGACCTGAAGTTGAGCCAGACCCGCTGGGCATTCGGGATCTTCGCCCGCCGCAAGATCAACCGGTTCATCAGCATCAATGCCGGCTTGATGTACCTGCGTATCCAAGGCAACGATGACCTTACGATCTACCGCCCGCGCCGCGGCCGCAACCTGAATTTCCGCAACGACATGTTCGAGTTGTACGTGCGGCCGGAGTTCACCATTTATGCCGACAACGACATCGGGGGCCGCGGACGGTACCGCGCCGACTTCCGGTTGTTCGCCTACGTGGGCGCTGCGGTGTTCTACCACAACCCGAAAGGCAAGTTCGTTGGCCAGGATACACCCAACGTTTCCAATGGCGATTGGGTGTCCTTGCGACCGCTGGATACCGAATTGGCCAACTACAGCCCGATCGGGTTCGCGATCCCGGCCGGCCTCGGCTTCCATTTCACCTTCAAGCGCCGCCATCGCATCGGTTGGGACTTCGGCTGGCGTACCACCTTCACCGATTACCTGGACGATGCCAGCACGGTGTACGTGAACCCGGAATTGTTGCCTGGTGGCGTAGGTGGATTGGCCTTCGATATGTATGACCAGAGCGCAGCGGCATGGGCCAATGACAACAGCTTGCCTGACCAGTACCAATATGGCTGGGAAGAACGCAGCGATGGCTTGGACAACATACGTGGCGATCCCACGCACAACGACAGCTACCTCACCATGACGCTGACATACAGCTACGTATTGAAGGGGCAGTCGAACTTCTACCGCCAGCGTTACAGCTGGGTGCGTGGCAAGAAGCGCATCGGCCGGAAGAGCCGGGCGAAGTTCTGACCTCATCCCAAACCCTTCTCCCAAGGAGAAGGGCTTTCAGAAGAACGAATGGAAGGGGGCTGCGGCCCCCTTCTTCATTGAGTTTGGTGCTGGTTGTTCATTCTTCCAGACCGCGGACAGCGTTCGGGCACTGCACGATGTCATCACCGGGTTGCAGGCTACCTTCAACAACCGCTGAATAAACCACACCGCCATGAACCCTCGCATTGCATGCCTCGTCCTGTTCTGTTCCTGTGCCTCCGTGCTCAATGCCCAGATCACGGTTCTGGGTCAAGCACCGAACACGTATTACGCTGCGGTCGCATTGGAAACCAACGGCGTCAAGTTCGTTGAGCAGACCCCGACCGCGCTCAACATCTACGACCCCGACCTCACGCTGTTCCGGTCCATCCCCTTGACACCATTGCCCGGCTTCGAATTTTCCAATTACTTCCAGTACATCACCGAAGCTCTCTTCGATACCGATCCAAGCACGATCGAATTCATTGCGAACCTCGTGGACACCAACCCGGGCCCTCCAACACAATACGCTTTGCAGGTCATCGATGAGACCGGTTCAGCCTTGCTCACGGTCTTGGGTGGCGCCCTTGGAGTGGGGTTGGGAATAGGCAGTATCAACGAGCCCATCTTCACCACGGATTCGGGAACATATATGATCACCACCAATGCTTCGCAGAGCACCATCTACCAGCTTCCCGGCCATCTACCCTGTGACGACTGTTCAGGCTCACTGATCACGGGCGGAGGTGATCATTTCGCCCAACCCGGAGGATGGAGCATGCAGGCGTATCCGAACCCTTCGGACAATAGCACTGTGATCCAGTACGAGCTGCCCGCTGGTTCCAACTCCGGTGATATCCTCTTCTTCAACAACCGCGGCCAGCAGGTCTTTCGGATTGGTGTTGAACACTCCGGTCAAGCACGGATAAGCACCGAGGAGCTGGCGGCAGGAACGTATCTCTATCAGCTCCATGTTGCCGGACAGCCGATCGGCGCGCAGCGGTTGATGGTCGTTCGCTGAAGTCCCGAAGCGGTAGGTGCCGCTCAATTCAAGATGAACCGCGGGTCCTTCAGGATGCGCATCAACCCATCGCGCAGCGGCAAGGGCTCGCGGCCCAGCAGTTGGCGCATAAGGGAGATGTCGGGCATGCGCCGTGTCATATCGCCTTCTTCCAGTGGAGGTAGGTGAACGATCCTGCTCTTGGAACCCGTAAGCTCGATGACCAGCTTGGCCAGTTCGAGCACCGTGATCTCCTTGTCGCTCCCGATGTTCACCACATCGTTGAGGACGGCGTTGCGCTGGAACGCGTTCACGCATGCGTCGATGTTGTCGTCGACCCAACAGAAGGTCCGCGTCTGGCTGCCATCGCCGTAAACGGTGATGTCCTCGCCCTTGATCGCCGCTCGCATGAACTTGCTCACCACGAAATCGCGGCTCTGCTTGGGACCGTAGGTGTTGAAGAAGCGGAAGACCGTGTACTCCAGGCCGTATTCCTTTTGGTAGCTCCGCAGGAACGCCTCTCCGATGTTCTTCACGATGGCGTACGGCAGCTTGCTGTTGAGCGGGGTGGTCTTCTCGTTCTGCGGTATTTCCACCGGCTCGCCGTACACCTCACTGCTGCTGCTGAAGAACACGCGCTTCACACCGGTGTTCTTCGACAGGTCGAGCACGTTGCGGATGCCATCGATGTCGCGCAGCACCATCACAGGGTTGTCGGTCGTGCGCTTCACCCCTACCACGGCGGCGTAATGGAACACGTACTCGAAACGGTGCGCATAGAACACCGCGCTGATGTCCTCGAAGCGGTTCGCATCGCACTTGATGAACCGCACATTGGGCAGGTGCACCGGCAGCTTGGCCATATCGCCCGTGAGGAGGTTGTCCACAATGGTCACCTCGTTGGCGGTGTCCATGGCCAATTTCTCGGCCAAGTGGCTCGCCACGAAGCCCGCGCCTCCCGTTACCAGTATCCTCGCCATGCGTGGTTGTTGAAGGCTGCGAATCTAACCGGCACGCCGCCTGCGGAGGAGAGCGCGCACCAACATCACCAGAAAGAGGGTCGATCCGGCGCCGATCCAGAAAGCGCGATGCAATACGGTGCTCTTGAAGTAGTACGGCAACAACTTCCATTCAAAACCAGTCGGCCGGCCAGCATTCGCGCGCCACCACGCCGCATTGTATTCGTGCACCGGCCCCACCCATTTGCCTGTGAGGCCGATCGCTTCCCACCGCACACTGTCGGGGCCGACTTCCGCCAGCAGTACCGCATCGCGCGCTTCGTCGCGGATGGAGCTCATGACGTAGTGCAACTTCGGTTCGGGCGTTTCGAACAGGATGCTGGAAACCGCTGTCCCTCCCATGCTGCCAGCCACCCAGAACACTTCGGCATGCTTCATCATCCGTCGGATCAGTGGCAGCACCTCGCTATCGTAGTTGCAACCCGCGACCGATCGCGTGTTGTTCGGGAACAGGTCGGCGTAGTTCCCCGCTTCCGCCCAGATCGGCCGGTGGCTCGTGATGAAGATGTAGCGCAACTTGCCGGCCTCCGCGTCCGCAGCAGCCGTCTCCAACATGGCCAGCTGATCTCCTTTGATGCTGCTGTCGTCGCGCTCGGTATCCAGGATGATGTACCGGTCGCCGTAGAACTCCATTTGCATACTTGTGCTGCCGAACAGGCCCGTGTAGTATCCACCGTCAAGGTCGTGGTTGCCTACGGCGTTGAAGAGCGGGATATGCAGTCGGTCGTAAAGCGCAGATGTGTACCGCGCCTGATCGCTTTTCGCGTTCTGGAAGATGTCGCCTGTGAGAAGGAAGAAGGATGCACCTGTGGCGTTGAACTTCTCCACGTTGCCCAGCACGGTGCTGGCGGGAAAGCCACTGCGGCTGGTGCTCGCACCATACCAATGACCGCTTACCAAGAACTTGTACGTGAGCAGGCTGTCGGGGATGACGACGGGTTGCTTCGTGATGGGACTGACGGGTTCAGCACCATGCATTACAACGGCCATCAACATCAGCAGTAGGACCGGGCCGCGCTTCGTCATTCGTTCCCAGCTTGTGGTTCTGACTTTTTCGCAACAGGCGCACACATCTCCTTTCCATCGATCACCAAGCTGCTGCCCTCGCCACATAGGGTGGCCTTCTCTTTCACCCGCAATGTCACCTTCTCCAGGACCACGCGTGCAGCACCATCGCGCATGCTGGCCTTGCCGGTCTCGGCACCGACGTGTTCCGCCTCCATGTTGCCGCCAGTAAGCTTCACTGTGCTTCCGGTCCTTGCTTCGACACCTTGGCCCACGCCCACGACATGGATGTCCGTTCCTGTGACATCAGCCCCCGCCGTGGCCTTCACTGCGATCCCCACTGCGTCTGCAACGTCCACATCGCGCAACTCCAAAACTCCGCCTTCGACACTCAAGGCATCGTCGGCCGCGCCATTGAAGCGCGCCGAACGGAGCTTCCCACGCACATGATGCAATTCCAGTTGATCGCTGCCTCCGGTGAAGGAGCATCCGACAAGGGAAGCGCTTCCCACCGAGACATCGAGCAAGGTGTTCGCCCTGCCGGAGAAGGAACATTGTGTTATCTCCACCGTGGTCTTGTGGAAGGACACATCCCCGCTCACAACCTGATCCTCGGCGAACCGGCCAAGGTGAACGAAGTCCACGAAGGCAAGGCTGCTGCGGGCCGGCGCTTCGATAACATGCACACCATGCGACGAACTGTCGCTGCTGAACACACGGATGTGGGACTCCTCATTTCCGGTCAATGCGAGCGGCGAATAGCTGATGATAGCTGCGCCGTTCGACAGGTCGACTTCGAGCGGGGCCGACCCATGCACCATGTAACCCGCGGGGATCACCAAGGTCTCCGCGAGATTCCATTTGCCCGACCTGAAGTGGATCGTGCGTGCACTATCGTCAACAACGAGGAAGTTGAAGTGCGCAACGTTCGGTTCTTCGAACGCAAGCAGGGCATCCATGGCCCCTGGTTCCTGCAAGGCTTCAGGGAAGATCCCCGTCTCCAACACCTTGGAAGAACCGAGCACCCGGCACAACAACGAGATCTTTGCCGAGAGCGTATCGAGCGGCTTGGCCATCAGGAATTCCGCGAGGACCGGTGTTCCCAAACCACCTGCACGACGAGCGGGTACGATGGTGCGCTGTAACGGTTCCACCAGACTTCCGTCGCCAAGCTTCAGCGCGTCCACTTCCACAGGCAGGCTGTTGAGCGGCACCAACTTCAACACGGTGTGATCGCCCAGATGCCCCTGCAAGTACACGTGCGCCGCCTTGGGCACATCCAATGAGCGCCGTATGATGTCCTGGTTCCTGTAGTAGATCGACCGGTCGAGCTCCTTGTAAGGGAACTCACCATAGAGTGTGGCGCTCGCGGTATCGAGCGCACCGGCGATCGCCATGAACGTGCTGTCGAGGTAGGCCTTGCGGCTCACATGCTCCAATTCGTGCACATAGGCCGCAAAGAAGCCGGCATCGTTGAACAGCGCATCGTGCAGTTCGGCGCCAGCATTGTCATTCCCAGAGAACTTTCCTGCTCCCGCGAGTTTCGTTGTGGGGAAGGCGCTGAAGCTCTCGTAGCTCACCGGCTCCAAGCGTTGCGCCACAGGATCGAAGTAGAACTTCACGTCGCTCCAATCCATGCTGTGGTGGCCACCCACCAGATCGATGATCGCATGGCGCTTGGCCATCTTCCGGAGATCGAAGACCTGCGCAGCGGTCAATTCTCCTCGACGGAAACCGTTCACGAGGGCAAGCGCCTGCTGGAAGTAGCGCATTTGTTGGGGATCGTTCACCAGTTCCTCGCTGTCGAAGGCATCGAGCGCGGCAGCCTGGTAGTCGGCATAGGCTTCCTCGAAGTCGCGGCCCTCCATGCCGTTGAGCCTGTGCACCCAATAGAGCCCCGGATCGAAACGCACCAGCGGTCCCTTGAGCCGGCCGTTGTTCTCCAACAGCTCGGGACCGAAGTGTTCCTCGTAGGCATATACGCCGAGGTCATCGCCGTTCAGTGAGACTTTGCAAAAGCCGTAGCGCAACGCCACGATGCCTTCACCCTTGCTGAGCTGGTGATAGAACCAATCGCACAGATAATTGCGCGTGCCCGGATGCTGCAGGCTGAACCGCTTCATGCCGAGGAATCCGCCACCGCCTTTCGCGATCACCCTGAAACTCCACTTCGCACCCTGCACATGGTCGCTGAGCTTACCCTTGATCCGCAGCTTGCACTTGGCCTCCACACCATCCACGGTGAACTTCGCCTTCACGTAGCCGTTGCCTTCGGGCATGATCACACCGCGCCGACGCGCTGAATCGACCACGGCTTCCAACTGCGCCATGCCCTCGTCGTTCACCTGCAGCTCGATCACCGGCGGATCCATGGCGAAACTCTTCGGCCAATTGTTCCACCACTGACCGATGAAGGTGCCGAGGCCCGGATGCCCTACGGCCTTCAGCTTGCGGTTCCCGTACCAGGCACCAGCACCCACGAGCAGCACCACGGCCAGCAGGATCTTCCAACGCTTCTTCATCCGGTGCGGTGAAAGTATTTCCTCCGTTGGCAGTACATGTATTTCAGAGGGCGCCCTTCAGATCCGTGATCAACCGTTGTGTCCGCAACTCGCGGCCTACGCCGCCCAAGTGGTACTTGGTATCGTAGAAGAGCGAATCGTCATAGACATGCTCTTCGGGCTGCCCTACAATGGCAATGTCGTGGGCCTTGAGGTCTTCCACCAGACCGGCATCAATGCTCGCCTTGGCCGTTGAGCGTGCCTGGCTGGGCCAGGCGAAGAGCACCTTGAAGTGCTGCCTATCCGCCCTGTTCGTCAGTCGATCGGTTATGGCCCAGAAAAGCCAGGGCACATCAATGCGATCCACTTCCATCGGCTTGGCATACTTCGTCCCGAAGCTCACCCTGTTCAAATGCAACAGCAGGTCGCCGCGCTCATCGAACCCATCGGCACGGTATACGGGTTCGGGTTTGGGAATGTCCGGATCGACCACGACATCAACGGCGGCCTGGAGCTTCTTGACGGAATAGGTCAACGCCACCTGCACGCAGGAAGCGACCGGAACGTAGCGCCAAGCTGGCGGGTACAGCTCCAAGGCGCTGTACAGTACATCCTGTGTTTTTTCCGGCGTTTGGAACTGAGAATGCTCGGGTACCACCAGCAGCACGTCCCCTTCGCGCAGATCGTCGATCACTTCGTTCACCATGAAGCGGTAGCCCAGACTCCCGTGCAGGGCCATGTTCACCACCGGCATGCCCACGGCCTGTTCCAGTTCCGTGCTGTTGATGCCGAACGCTGCGTTGGAACCACCGATGATCACCAGCCGTGGCGAAGGCGTGGATGCCAGCCGCTGGTGCTTGCTGCGTATAGCCCCCATGTAATCTATATAGCCGAGCAACGGACCGGTGACAGCCACCACCGCAAGCACGGAGCCGAGCACCGATCCGAAGAGCAGCAAGCGGACCAGGAAGGCATTGACCTCGCTGCGCATTTCAGAACTGGAAATAGATGAACTCGTTCTCGGCATCAACGTTCAGCTTGTAGAGCACCACGAGGGCGATCACCAGGTAGATCATCCAGCGAACGGCCACGTGGAAGTGAATATCCTCCAATGGGTGCTGGCGCCGACGGCGGATCCATTCCACCACCAACAGCACACCCACCAACAGCGCCTGTTGGCTTTGCAGCCACACCAGAGCAGCGCCAGGATGCGAACCGATGTTCGCGAACGTGTAGCGCAGGTAAGCGAAGGCATCGTGGATCGAAACCGATCGGAAGAACACCCAAGTGAGGGTGACCAGTACGAACGTGAAGAGGATGCGCGGCAGGTCGCGCAACATCGGGTGCCCGATGCGTTCCTTGGTGCCGGAGAGCACTTCAGGCACGTAGTACGCGCCGTTCAAGGCGCCCCACGTCACGAAAGTCCAGTTGGCGCCGTGCCAGAGGCCGCTGATGGTGAAGGTGATCATGAGATTGAGGATGTGTCGCCCCCGCGGCACACGGCTCCCGCCCAAAGGAACATAGAGGAAATCGCGGAACCACGTACTGAGGCTGATGTGCCAGCGGCGCCAGAACTCGCCGATGCTGCGCGAGAAATACGGGTAGTTGAAGTTGCGCATCAGGTCGATGCCGAAGAAGCGCGCGCAACCGATGGCGATATCGGAGTAGCCGCTGAAATCGCCGTAGATCTGGAAGGCGAAGAAGACGGCACCGAAGAACAGCGTGATGCCGGGCGTTTGTGCCGGGTCCATATCGAAGATGCGGTTCACCATCCATGCACAGGGATCGGCGATGGCGATCTTCTTGAAGAAGCCCCAGAGCATCTGGCGCGCACCGTCGCGGGCCTTCGCCATATCGAAGGTGCGCAGGCGCTGGAACTGCGGCAACAGGTCGACCGCCCGCATGATGGGGCCGGCCACCATGTGCGGGAAAAAGCTGACGAACGCGAGATAGGCGATCGGGTCGCGGGCCGGTTTGAAGTTGCGCCTATACGCCTCGATGGTATAGCTGAGCGATTGGAACGTGTAGAAGCTCACGCCCACCGGAAGGATCACCCGCAAACTCCACATGTTGGGCTGGAAACCCACCGAACGCAGCAGGTCGGCGAAACTGTCGATGAAGAAGTTGAAGTACTTGAAGAAGCCCAGGATGCCCAGGTTGAACACCAGGCTCAGGATGAGGGCCCGCTTGCGTTTGCGTTGGTCCTCGTTGCTGTCGATGTAGATCCCCAGCCAGTAATCGGTGAACGAACTGACGAAGAGCAGGATCAGGTAGCGCCAGTCCCACCACCCGTAGAACAGGTAGCTGGCGGCAATGATGAACAGGTTCTGCCCGCGCAAGGAGCGGCCGAACAACCACCAGTAACCGAGAAAGACCAGCGGCAGGAAGACGATGAACGCGAACGAGTTGAAGAGCATTCCGGCCGCCGGGGGAAAGGCTGGCGAATGTAGCCAGCCGCTCCCTGTGCAGTGTCCGGCCGACGGGGGCGCTACGTTACCCGAGGCCTATCGGGCCGGCAGGATCAACACGGGTGCTGGCTCAAGGGCTTCAACTTCATCCTGCTGGAGAGCGTCCACTTCGTATTCACGCCAGTGGGCCACTTCCTCCTCGCTGATCATGGTCATTACGATCACCACCAGGATGGTGAAGGGGTTCAACGAGCCGTTGAGCCAGCTTTCATACAGCGCGCTGAACAGGATGGCGAAGAGCACCGCGAAGGCGATGGGTGTGAGCTTGCTCGCTTTCACGAAGGTGACGAACAGGCTGCGCAGATAGATACCCAGTCCGATGATGCCCACATTGAACCACATGGTGAGGTAACTGTTGTGCACCCCGCCGTGGTGGCCCATCGAACGCAGATACACGTAGTGCTGCCGCATCACATACTCATCGTTACCGAAACCACCGCCCAACAGGAAATAGTCCTGGATCTTCTCCCAGGCGAAGGCCCATGCGAAGTAGCGGCCGCTCCCATCCTCCAGCGTATCCACCCGCATGAAGTCCTGCAACCCGAGCGAGATGACGATGTGGGCCAGGTTGCTCGTGAGGTAGTGCAAACCCGCGACGAACAAGAGGAAGATGATGAAGCCGATGAAGGGGGAAACGCTGAAGAACCGGGAGAAGACCAGGAACAGCAAGGTGGCGGTGAGGCCGGTGCGCGACCCGCACCGGATCAGGTTGAGCAGGATGATGCCGTACACGAGGTAGCGCATGATCCTGCTGGGGAAGAGCTCTTTGTTGATGTGCTCCGCCACGGCCACCACCAGGAAGCTGAGGAAGCAGAAAATGCCCAATCCGTTGGGGTTGCCGAACACACCACGGTACCGGCCATCGATGATGGTGTACCAGCGCTCGATCTGGCCGATCAGCGGTGCCACCAACAAAACCAGGCAGATGAAGTAGATGAGGTTACGCACGAAGTCCCACTTGTACAACCGGAAGTTCAGGAGGAACCAATTCGGCACCAACAGGAACAGCAATGCGTAGCTCAGCGTCTTCTGTGAGGCCACCACGATCCGGCCACTGAAGATGAGCGGGAAAATGGAATAGACGAAGAACGGAAGGAAGATCGGGAAGATGCCACTGAGCGGCTCGAATTTCGGGCGCTCCATGAAGAAGATGATCGCCAGGGTGAGCATCACGAAGTTCTTCGCCTCCTTCACCGGACCCATTGCGATCATATCCGGATCGATGTCCGACATGATCAGCACGATCAGGAAGCCCATCACTATCTCTTGGTACTTACCCTGCGCACGGAACATGAAAAAGGTGGCCGGCATGATCAAATAGATCAGCGGACCCAGGTAGATGGTTGTCACCACCCACACCAGTATGATCAAGAAGAACTGCAGGTATTCGCGGACGAAGGCGATCATGGCGGTTCAGTGCTGCTGCCAGGCCTGCCATTGACCCCACACCACGGTGGAGCGGCCCCGCGCAAAGGTGACCATATGGTGCACATGGCTCTGCCAGACCGCGTGATCCCGTGGTCGGCGCCAACGGCGCACCTGCCGATGCATCTCCGCGTCGATGTTGCGGGCCATCTCGTGCACCATGCTTTCCATGCGCTGTCCCGATAACGACCCGTCCAAGAGCTGCCGCAGGATAACGCCGAACCGCGCTTCCATTTCCGGTGACCGCATACAACAACGGAACAACCGGGCCACCGGGCCTTGTTTGCGCTCCAAATGCGCGAACATGTCCGGGTACGCGTCGGCGGGTAGTTCGGCATATCCGAAGCTCAGGTCGCTATCGCCCATGATGAAGCGCCAACGACCATCGGTCTTCGCGTTCGCCGTATCGGCCTTGCCGGTGAACCTCCAGAATTTCACGTTCTGGTCCGGCCAATCGGTGTTGCCGAAAATGATCTGTGCGGCCATGTAGTGCAGGAACCCCTCGGGATCCACAACGGCGGCGATCGAATCCTGCAGCATCCCTGCCTGCGGATCCATCCGCTCCATCCGCTTCAACCACATCTTGAAACGCTTCGCTTCCACACCATCATCATCGCCGCGGTATGGCAATGCACGATCGGCCAAAACCACGATGTTGTTCTTCTTCAACCCATATCGGATGGCCAGCTCATCGTCCTCCACCCGTTCGCGTATGTTGTGGATGCCCCAGTACGCACCATTGATGTACACCACGCTCTGCACGGCACGGCTCACGTCGAAGGGAAGCGCTTCGCACAGCCGGTGCTGCACCGCATCCCGGAACATGGTGCGGTCCTGGTCGTTCCCGCTGGCCCGCAGGACGATCTCGTCATAGTGTCGCGCATCATCGCCAAAGAGGCGTATGGCTTGTCCTCCCCCTGCCCCGGGAAAGAAGGAAACGCGCAGCGCCTTTTGCGGGAAGCCGCGCGTGGTGTTGCCGTTGATGCGGATGCCGACCGGCTCGTTGCACACCGGTTCACCGTTGCCATCGAAGATCTCGATGTTGGCGCTCCGCTCCCATTCCTTGCCGCGGAACAAGTAGTTGCCGGGATACTTCCACCAACGTGGTTCGCGCAGGTACTTCAGGGCCACGCGGTCTGCATCGTGAAGGATCGCATGGCCAACGGTGTAAAGACCATGCTCCGGATCGAAGAGGTGATCGTAAGGCAATACCAACGAGACCACAGCAAGCCGGCTATGGACCCGTGGCGGCTGCGTACGCACGGGTCCCGTTGTGAACATCGCCCAAGGAAAGTCGCCCATCGGCCGACGCCATTGCAGTGCGGTTGGCGCATACAGCAGATCCTCCACCCTGCCATACCGGGCCAGTTGCTCCGAGCCCGCCACCGATCCCGGCCGTAGCGCCGCAGCAAGCAGGAAGCACACGGCCGAACCGATGAACAGCGCCGCCGGGACGTTCCAAATGCGCGTCATCATCAGCGTCAGGAACGGCTATTGGCCCACCGCAGTAGGAATGCGAGAAGCACCGCCGGTACCACGGTGATCAACGCAGCACTGGCACCGCAGCCGATACCGATGGCCAGCGTTACCGCGCGCAGTGCGAAAGGCTTCCAGCCGCCCTCGCTCATGGGTGACCGGAGGAAAAGCGCTGAGGCCAGCAACGCCACGGATAGCGGAAGTGAGGCACGTACGATGGAAACAGCGAATGCGATCGCACACGCCAACAAGGCCATCTGCCGTCTCTCACCTTCAACCGCCCTGCCGATGAAACCTGCCAGCCAGGCCAGCAATGCAGCGGCGAACATGCCGAAGAGGATCATGGCAATGTCCGCAACCGTGAAGTGGCCGAGCTGATCGTACAGAAGTGCTTTCAGGTCCATGAGAGCCTTGTTGCTCGAAGGCGGCCAAAAGTAGCCGGGGGCGTTTGGTGGAAAGGTGCTGGCAGGGCTATTTTCGGCCTCCTAATGAAGCGGGCCCTTCTTTCTTGCATTGCAGTGGTCTCTATGACTTGCCAAGGCCAGATGGTCTTGCATCAGGGCACGTCATTGGCCGTGAGCAATGGCACGACCCTTCACATCGAAGCGCCGGTCAGCTTCACTGTTGAGGCTGGATCATACATGGTGAACGATGGCCGTATCGTCTTCGGCCCGCAAGCGGAACTGGATGAGCAAGCGGGTGCGCCCATTACCGGTGCAGGTACCGAGATCACTTCCCGCCTCTACAGTGCACCGCTCACTTTCACCGAACCGGCCGGGCTCGGTTTCAGCTTCACCACTGCTCTTGCGCCCGACAGTTTCATTGTGGAGCGCGGACATCTGCCGCGCATCAACAACCTCGCTGTGGAGAGCATCGCACGTTGGTACCGCGTGAGATCCGGAGCGGTGCAAGCGCTTGGTGCAAGTGGCGTGTTGTTCTTCGACCTTACCGAACTGAACGGGATCCCTGAAGCCGCCCTGCGCATGGCGCGCAGTGGCACTGGTGGCACTTGGTGGCCGGAGCTCGGCAGCACGATCGATCTCGGCGCACACACGGCTACGGCAACCCTGCCCGACAGTTTGGGCTGGTTCACCCTCTTCGATGATGCGGTGATCTCCGATGTAGCGGTGTTGGTCGGTCGCGATGGTTTCCACCTGTTCCCTACCGTGGCCACCGGAACTGTTACAGTGCATGGCGCAACACGGATCGGCCCGTTCCAGGTGTTCGATGCGCGCGGCCGGATCGTGTACTCGGGCTCCGCATCCACCACCAACGCTGTCATTGACATTTCAATGTTGTCGCCGGGGGCCTATGCCGTATTGGTGAACGGCACACATCAACTGCGCTTCGTGAAACCATGAAGCATTCACTCACCGTTCTCGCCGTTCTCGCGTGCGTCGCCGCGAACGCACAATGGGATTTGCCGGTGCCTGTGGTCTTGGATGGTGCCACTCCTGCGGATCGCCAATTGATGGGCCTTGCCTTGCCCACCGCCGCCGATCACGGGGCGAACGCAGCGAGCGTGCGCACGCAAAGCACCACCTATGCCGTGGCACAAGGCACCGATGCGCTCACTGCTGTCCTGGTCCCCGCTATCACCGGTTACACCGCAGGCATGCTGCTGAGCATTACGCCCAGCGTTGCCAATACGGCACCGACCACCTTGAACGTGGATGGGCTTGGTGCTGTGCCGGTACTGAAATTCACTACGGAACAGCTCGACAGCGCGGATCTGCGACCCGGCATTCCAGTCCTGCTGGTGTATGATGGCGCCGCTTTCCAACTGCTCTCGCAAACCGGTATCGCGTGCCCTCCGGGTTTCCTGGACGTAAGCCGGGAGGTGTGCGCAGAGGCAGTGCCCTATGGGCCCACATCGTGGTACAATGCTGTGAGCCAATGCGGTTTGCGCGGCTTGCGCTTGTGCGGTTGGGCCGATTGGTTCCGGGGTTGCAGCATGCCGGGCGGTTTCGTCAACAGCATTGTGGAGTATGAATGGGTCGATAGTGCTGCCAACGACATCAACCATGGAAAGCGCGCAGGCCTGACAACCGGAACGATGAACCCCGATTGCTATGGCGGTGGGACCCAGGTCCCGTTGGGCACGAACAACTTCCGTTGCTGCTACAACAAATGAGGCGCGCGCTGATCATCGGTCCAGCAGCGCTGATCGCACACCTCGCGTTCGGGCAAGTCAACCTGGACAAACCATTGGTGCTCACCGGGGCGGATCCCACAGATCGCCGGATCGATGGCCTCGCACCGGCCACTTCGCTCAATAACCTGGTGACCCTGGGAGCCGCCCAGGGCGGAAGTCTTGCATGGGCCCTTACCAGTGGAGGTGCCAACGCGGTCCTCCTCACCCTGCAACCGGCCACCCTGGCATACACCAACGGATTGCGTGTGCGGTGGATACCCACGGCTTCCAACACGGCTGCGGTAACGCTCGACCTGGACGGCCTGGGGCCCGTGCCGCTGCGCGATCGCACTGGCCTATCCTTGCCGGTGAGCGCCCTGCGCTCCGGCCTGCCGGCTGAAGCGCAATACGCCGATAGCATGTTCATCCTGCTGGGATCCGAACCCACTGGTTGCCCCGATGGCTACTTGCAAGCGAACGCCAGGTTGTGCATCATGCAGGGGGAAGGGCCGGCGCTCAACTGGTTCGCCGCAGCCCAGTATTGTGCCGAACGCGGCGCGGCGCTGTGTACTTGGGATGAATACCTCTTCACTTGCCAGGCTTTGCAGGGGCAGCTAGCGGGCCTGTTCAACAACTGGGAGTGGATCGACGACACGAGCGATCATACGCATTCGGTGGACCAGATCGGGCGTTGGACCTGCAAGAGCATGTTCAACATCTCGGCCACCACCACCGACCTGGGCACCACGCGCTGCTGTTATCAACTCCGGTGATGAAGCACGCGCTCCTGCTCCTGCTGGCAATCGGCACATTGCGATCAACGGCGCAGGTTTCCATCGACGCACCGATCATCCTCACCGGCGCGGCCGCCGATAGGCATGTGGCCGGGCTTCCCGATGGCGCCGCGTCGGATCATGCCCTGGGCGCGGGCACATTGCAAGCAGGAGCTTACAGTTACGCGTTAGCCACCGGCAGCGATGTGCTGTCCATATTCCTCACCCCAGCCCTGACCGTGCCGATCGCGGGTACGAACGTGCTGGTGAAGATCACGGCTGCGAACACTGGCGCCGTTACGATCAGTGTGGACGGCAGCGGTCCTTATCCGGTGCTCAAGAACGGATCGCTCGATCTGCAGGCCGGCGATCTGCAACCCGGCATGGTGGCCGGTTTGGTGTTCGATGGCACCGTCTTCCACCTCACGAACGCGCGCAGGGTGGAACGCCGCGCCTGCCCTACGGGCTTCGTGCAGGTGAACGAACTGTACTGCATTGAGCCGGTATCCCATGATACACTGTACCTGGATGCCGCATCCGTTCTGTGCGGCAACCTCGATGCGCGTGTATGCACTTGGGGCGAATGGTATTTCGCCTGCACGCAGGCCGGCATGATCGGCTTGCAGAACATGGGCAACCAATGGGAGTGGACCAACAATACCGGGAACGGCCCCGGCGGGGTGCGTGTGGTCGGAGCCACGAGCTGCACCCATTCAAGCGTTGGTCCGGCGTTCGATACGGTGCCCCGGAAACTGCGCTGTTGCTACGATAGGTAGACTGGAAAGTGCAGTGTGGAAGGTTGAAGTGGCATGATCGCAGATCTTACCTCCCTTCCAGAGCCTTGTCGTAGAGTTCGACCATACGCCTATTGCGTACGCGCAGGTCGAACTTCTCCCGTGTGATGGCCAGCGATCGCGCACACATGCGTTGCAAAAGCGCAGGGTCGTCCATGAGCTGTCGCAGGTGGCCGGTGATATCGCCGGCGATGGCATCGCTGCTGCGATCATTGACCGGCAGCAACCAGCCGTTGCCCTCGTGTTCCACCATTTCCGGTATCGAACTCACGACGCTGCTGATCACAGGCAACTGTGCACCCATGGCCTCCAGCACCGTGTTGTTGAAGGGGTCGGCGAACGTGGTGCTGACGAAGACATGCGCCTTGCGCATTTCCTGCAACAACGCAGCGTGGCTCATGCCACGGTGCAGCGTTATGCGCTTGTCCTCGGCAATGGTCTTCTCCACATATGCAATGTCCTCCAACGAGGGCGTGATGCCCCAATCCACTTCCAGGGTGCTCACGATCACCAGGCGTGCATCGGCCCGCCCCAACCGCTGGAACGCCTTGAGCAATTCCACGCCACCCTTGCGGTAGAACCCGTTGCCGGCGAAGAGGATCGTGAAACGTTCCTTGTCCTTCTCGCCGGGCAGGTACTGCTCAATGGCACGATAGATCACGTGCATTTTGGCAGGATCCACGCCCTGCTCGATCAGCCGATCACGGTTCATGCGCGCCGTGTTCTCGCTGGTGTACACCAACGCCTTGCACTCTTTGCTACGCAAGCGCCGCAGGCCCCATTTGAAGAACGGGTGGCTCTCGGGCATCGGCTTGTACCGTGGCAGGTAGCTCTCCACCTCGATCACCCACGGCCGGTGGTTCACCACGATGCTGTTGTAGGTGTGGAAGATGTCCGCCTTCTTGAGCGGATGGAACAATTTGGTGTGGGCAAGGAACTGGTTGCTCACCTTCAACACATGCCACGGCACATCGGCCATGCGGCTGTAACGGTAACCCTCCGGCGGATTGCTGAACGCGTAGTGCTGCCAGTAGCGCGTCTTGTTGCTGATGCCGATCACACGCATGGTCCGCTCACTGCCATTGGTCATCGCGAGGCCGGGTTCGCGACTTCCACCGTGCGCATCCACTCATGGAATTTCCTCAGGCCCACCGCCAGGGGCGTGCTGGGTGCGAACCCCAGATCGCGCAGGCTCTTGGCCGTATCAGCGTAGGTCTGCGGAACATCGCCGGGCTGTTCCGGTTGCCGATCGATGATGGCCTTCAGCCCGAGTTCGTCTTCAATGGCCGCGATAAGCTCCTTCAATGTCACCGTGCCGCTGTTGCCCAGGTTGAAAATGTCGAAGCGCCCGCCCTTGGTCCGGTCGATCGCGGCGCGAACGCCGCTTACAATATCGTCCACGTAGGTGTAATCGCGCCGCGTGCTGCCATCGCCGTATTGCTGGATCGGTACACCGGCCTTGATCTTCCGGAAGAACTGGTGGATGGCCAGATCGGGGCGCTGACGCGGACCATATACCGTGAAGAAGCGCAAGGCCGTTACCTGCATGCCGTGCAGGTGCGCGTACACCTGCCCGAATTGCTCGGCCGCCAGCTTCGTGGCTGCGTAAGGGCTGATCGGTTTCAACCCCAGTTCCTGCTCCTTCCACGGCACATTCGGGTCCACACCATATACGCTGCTGCTGCTGGCCAGAACGAAGTGCGGCACCTTCCGGTGGCGCGCCAATTCCAACAGTTTCAGCGTGCCCGTCACGTTCACGCGGTGGTAGGCCAGAGGATCCTTGATGCTGGGACGCACGCCCGCCTTAGCCGCGATGTGCACGATCACATCGATCGGTCCCGGACCGATGCGCTCCTCAAGATCCTTGTCGAGAATATCGGCTTCAAGCACCCGTAACCGTTCGTTGTCCACATGCTGAGCAAGGTTCGCAAGCTTCACCTCCCGTGCATAGAACGGATCGTAGTTGTCCACCACCGTGATGCGCCATCCCGGAGCACTCCGGGAGCCCTCGGCCAACAAACGGTCCACCAAATGACTGCCGATGAAGCCGGAGCCTCCGGTGATGAGCGCGTGACGCATGTTGGACCTTACTGGGTTGAGCGGACCCGGCCTGTTGGGGCGGGCGCGAAACTAATCCTTCGTTCACGCTGTGAAGTCAGGACCGCGGCCTCACGGATCAATGCCATCGTTCCCGACGAGCACTGCTCCGGGATGCACACGGACGCCACAGCGCCGCGGGGAACGCATGCTCCATGGGGTTCTGGGGCAGTGCGTATTCTTGTCCACCGGACAGGCATCGGGAAGATCGCCTGGCGCAGCCAGCTATCCGCGACTTGTTCGTTCCACCCATGTCAGCTCCCGCATCCAAAGCCACTTACCGGAAGGCGTTCTACGAAACCCGGCATGTAAAGACTTCCAGTTCCGCCGAAGCCATCGTAGCGCACATGATGCAGTTGGTGGAGCCACGCTCTGTGATCGATATGGGTTGTGGGGTAGGCACTTGGTTGAAGGCCTTTCAAGAGAAAGGCGTTCCGGAGGTCATGGGTTTGGAAGGGGAATGGCTCGATACGCGCCAACTGGCCATCGATCCCGGTTCCTTCAAGCATTGGGACCTGAAACAGGTATACCGGCCCGAGCATCGTTACGATCTGGCCCTATCGCTGGAAGTCGGTGAGCACCTTCCCGAAGCGGAGAGCGATCACCTGGTCGAGAGCCTTACGCTTGCTGCACCCATGGTCCTGTTCGGCGCGGCGATCCCGGGACAAGGCGGGGTGGATCATGTGAACGAGAGGTGGCCCACGTTCTGGATGGAGCGTTTCGCCAAGAGAGGTTATGTCTGCGTGGATGCCGTTCGCCCCGTGTTCTGGGACAACCCAGCGGTGAAGGTCTGGTACAAACAGAACACCTTCCTCTACGTTCAGCGCGATGCGATGGAGCGATCGCCGCAACTGCTCCCCTATTACCGACCGGAAAGCCGCTTGCTCGATGCTGTGCACCCGGACCTCTTCATCAGGCAGCTGGGTTACCGCCATCCCATGCACATTTCCTACAAGGACCTGATCCGCTTCTTCCCTGCGGCAACGTGGCAGGCCATCAAGCGCTTTGTGAAGCGGTGATCGGCCACCACCGTCCCATCACCTTCGCGTTCCATGCAACCGGGCGAACCCATCCTGATCATCAGCCACACCTTTCCGCCCTACCGCGGGGTCGGAGGAAGGCGCTGGGCCAAGCTGGCGAAGGAACTGGCGCGGCGCGGGCACCCGGTGCACGTGGTGCACGCGGATCAGGGTGAGGCCTTGAAGGGTTCGCTTTGGAATGCCGACATCGAACAGGAAGGGATACACCGGTATGTACTGCCAGCACGCTATCCGCAAGTACTGATGAAACGGCCGCTCACGTCCTTTGCGGAACGGCTTGCTTACCGCCTATGGGTGCGTGTGTTGCCCTGGATGGTGAGGGGAAATGTGTTCGACCGTTCGGTACGGTGGGCACCGGTGCTGCTTCCCGCTTGCCAAGCGTTGATCGACAGGCACGGCATCCTGCACGTTATCGCCACGGGGCCTCCCTTCGCGTACTTGCAGCGGTTGCTCGTGCTGAAGAGTTCCAAAGACGTTCACTTGGTTGCCGATCTGCGGGATCCCTGGACATGGGGCCACCTGTACGGCCGCGAAAGCATGGGAATGCGGCAACGCGCAACGGAGGACCGGCTGGAACTGGAAGTGATGATGGGCTACGATCGCATCACCACACCATCAGCGGCGATCCTGGCCCACCTCCACCAGGCCTACCCCAAGCACGCGGCGAAATGCACATTGCTTGAACACATCATCGATCCCGATGAGCTCTCCCAACTGCCGCAGCCTGTGAACGACGGAATGTTCCGCATGATCTACGCAGGAAGCATGGGCCATGAAGCTGGCTTTGCCGACTACTTCGTTGAAGTGCTCAAGGCGTTCGGCAGCGTGCGGGATCTCGCACCGGAGCGCTGGCGCAACCTCGTGTTCGACCTCTTCATCACCGGCCATGACACCACCCGCGTCCAACGCATGGTGCATGAGGCCGGCCAAGAGGACCGTATCCATTTCCGCCATCCGGTGCCGGGCCATGAACTCTCCCCACTGATCCGCCGCGCCGACGTGGTTCTTGCCTTCATGCCCCGCGAGAAGAAGGACCTGGTCACCACCAAACTCAACGAGATCGCGTACTTGGGAACGCCCATCCTTCACATCGGCGATGCTGGCGGCATGGCCGACCACGTTGTATCACGCGGATTGGGCGATACCCTGCGCGTGGAGGATGTTGCCGCGCAATTGCCATTTGTGCTGATGGGCGAGCGCCGCGTGGAGAACACTGGTGTTTATCGGGCGGAGGAGCACCTGCTCGGCACTGTTACCGATAAGTTGCTGCGGAACATCCTGGCTTGACCGCTGCCGGGCATAGCATTGTTCCCGATGATCCATCGCGTTGACCTTGTGCTCGCGTACATGCCACCGGAGAAACGCGATTTCGTCAGCACCAAGTTCAACGAGATCGCCTGCTTGCACACACCGATCCTGCACATCGGTGAGCCAGGTGGTCTTTCACGGCACATCATACAGCAGCACTTGGGCGACACGATGCCGGTGGACGCCGTTGCAAAAGGCTTGCTGCCCCTGCTTACCGGCGAACGCCGGATCCAGGTCGGCAACAGCTTCGATCCCCGTCCCTACCTGCTGAGCGGGATCACCGACCGGTTGCTCCGGGACGTCATTGGCGCGCGTCGCTGACCTGTCGGTTCAGCCCGCCGCGATACGGGTGAACAACGCGACGAAGTCCTTGGTGACAGCGTGCCAGCTGAAGCGTTCGAGGATGCGATCGTAACTGTAGCGGCCCATCTTGGCATGTATCGCCGGTTCGCGGGCAGCGAAAGCGACCACGGCATCGTACAGCGCGTGGGCATCTCCCGGTGGCAACAGATAGCCGTTGTGCGGTGAAACGAGTTCGGCTGTTGCGCCCACCTCGCTTACGATGATGGGCTTTCCGTATGCCATGGCTTCCAGCACCACGGTAGGCATGCCTTCGAAGCGTGTGGGCAGGATGAACGCGCTGCAGGCCTTGTATAGTTCCGCGAGTTGTGCATCGTCCACCCGGCCCAGCAACCGCACATTCGGTGGCAGACCGGCTTGTTGGTACTGCGCAAGCAAGGGACCGTCGCCAGCGAGGTCGAAACGGACAAGATCCTGTTTGCCTTCCTGGACCAGGCGTTCGGCCACGGTCATCAGAACATCCAAGCCTTTGTTGAAGGCGAAACGGCCCACGAAGAGGAGGCCGACCCCCTTGTTCGCCGGTAACCCACTTGGGACCGCTGGTACTTCCACCGCGTTCGGCAGCACCACGACTTCGCACGGCGTGCCCTTCACTTGTTCGCGAAGGATGGCGGTGAGTTTGCCGCCCAGCGAAACACAGACCTTGCTGTGCCGGAGAATGAACCGCAACGATGCGCGGAACGGCCAGCCGAGAAAGCGCTCCTTCCACGTGAGCATCTGGAACATCTCCAACCCATGCGGGTGCGTGACCAGCCGATCGCTGAACCGCCCGATGCCCTTCCACACGCAGTAGCCCTGGGAGAGGATCACATCGGGCTTCAACTCCTCCAACTGCTCCCCGACCCGATCGCTGTAACGCCACAATTCACGCAGGTAGAACTTGCTCCGATCGATATCCGCAATACGCACCTCCGCAATGCCGAGCGCAGCATCGAACACGTGTTGCACGTGCGGATGGATGACGGTCAGCTTCACCTTACCGCTCTTCGCCAGGTGCTCGGCCAGCAACCGCGAATGCCGCTGCATGCCGCCCATGGCGTGCGGATAGATGCCGTCAGTGCAAAGGACAACGTGCATACTGAACCTTCAAAGCTCCTCCTTCAAGAGGGTTGCAACGCCTTCGTCGATGTCCCATTTCGGGGCCCAACCCGTGGCGCTCTTCAACTTGCGCACGTCGGCGAGCAGGTGCATGCGCTCGACTTTCCGCACGCGGGCCGGCTCCACCTCGATGCTGAGTTTCTCGCCGAGCTGCCGCTCGAACGCTTCGACGATCTCCCGCACACTGTACTCGATGCCACGCCCGATGTTGAAGGTGTCGTACCCCTTGTTACCCATGGCCAGCAAGGCGCTCATCGCCCGGCTCATGTCCTCGGTATGTATGTAATCGCGCTTGGGGTCCAGGTTCCCGAGCTTCAATGTGCGCGCCCCACCGAGCACCTGCTTCTGGATCTCGGGGAAGAGGTGCGGGTTCGTCTCGTTCGGTCCGAAGGCATTGAAGAAACGACCCACGATCACCGGCATCTTGGTACGCAGATGGAATTCGCTCGCCAGCTTCTCCGTGGCAAGTTTCGTGGTGCCATAGATGTCCATCGGGCCGGTCGCTTGTTCCTCGTCCATCGCGCCATCGGCAATGGGATACACGGCGGCCGTACTCGCCACGAACACCTGCTCCACGCTCCCTTTGCTTCCTGCGGCCTCCAGCACGTTGATGGTGCCGTTGATGTTGATGTCGGCCGCTTCCGCCGGATGCTGGTTACAGTATGGGATGAAGTGGATGGCCGCCAAGTGCAGCACGATGTTCGGTCGCGTGTCGTCCATCACCTGTTGCGTGGCCGCGCGATCGCGTATGTCCACGTTGAAGAACCGGGTATCGGGTACACCGGCCAGGTCACGACGACCGAAACTCAGGTTGTCAAGAACCAACACTTCGTGACCTTCCTCCTGCAAATGCTTGCTGAGCGCGCTGCCGATGAAGCCGGCGCCGCCGGTGATGAGGACTTTCTTCAACATAGGCCCGCGAAAGTAGTCCTTGCGTTCAGGCACTCACCGCGCCCAGCAACCGCTGGAATTGGTTCTCGTAAGCCCTCTTGGTGAAATGAGCTGAGGCGAAAGACCTCAGCCTTGCCCGCTCTTCCACCGTCGTCGGCGAGAGTTGTGGCACCGTACCGCTGGCATCCAGCACCACACCCAGATCGTACTTCTTCACGAGTTCGCTGAAATCGCCAAGACCATCGTTGGTGATGATCCGGAGCCCGCTGCTGAGGTACTCGGCGAACTTGGTTGGACTGGCGACCTGGTTGGTGATGGTGTTCTCGCGCACCATGATGCCATGGTCGCAACTTTCCAACGCTGTCTTTACCTGCGCGTGGTCCAGCCACTTCACTTCAACACGACCGGGATACTTCTTTTCCAATTGGGCCGTATGCGCATCATGCTTGCTCAGGAACAACACCCTGGCCTCCGGCTGGGTATCCAGCACCTTGGCCAGCAACTTCTCCAACAATTCGAACGACTGCCAGCCGGCAGTGCTGCCACTGTAGGCCAAACGGACCGTTCCCGGATCGGTCGGTCGGCCCGTTGGTTCAACACTGCTCGCGCCGCCGACCTCGGTATCGACCCCCAATGTGCAAGGCACCACCACATGCGCATCCCCGATGTATCCATACCGCTCCCGCCAATGCGCCACCAGTGCGTTGCTGACGGCTATGCGGAAGTCGCTCGTGTTCACCGCCTCGTTCTCCAACGGCCTGAACTGTGCGATCAAGGCGTCATCGTCGATGATGCGGTATTCTTCCCACTCGGCGGCATAGGCGCCGCGGCCATCGAAGCAGACTTTCTTCACCAGCCCACGGTCCCGCATGCGAACGGCCATCCATGTGGCGAACGGTCCGCGACAGATCATTCCAACGGGCCGGAGAAAACGGCACACGCCTGCGATGATCCTCGAGTTCATCCTCCACCGCTTCATCGTGGGCACCATCGGCAAAACCCACGCGCTCGGTGAGTGCGCCTTAATGGCGCGACGCGTGCTGAGGAAGTCACGCCCGCTTACCAACGCCACCAGCTTCACCTTTCCACCAAGCGCGTTCAGGTGCTCCACAACGTCAGTCACCTGGCTCCAGTAAACGCCACTGGGCTGATCGTTGTAAGTGAGGTAGAGGATCATGCCTGCCCCCCTCTCCTTGGGAGAGGGGCTGGGGGTGAGGTCAGTACGCGCTCCAGAACATCGAATATCCGTTCCGTCGCCTTTCCATCCCAAAGCGGCGGCACTTCACCTTTCTTGAACGTCCCGGCTTCAATGCGTGCGATCGCATTGCGCACGGCTTTCATATCCAAAGGCACGAGTTCGTTACTACCCATGGTCACCGTGATGGGACGCTCCGTGTTCGGGCGCAGGGTGAGGCAAGGAACGCGGCGATACGTGCTTTCTTCCTGGATGCCGCCACTGTCGGTGATGATGAAGGCGCAGCTGGCTATGAGCTTCTGGAAGGCGAAGTAATCCAAGGGCTCGGTGAGCACAAGGCCCTTGATCCCTTCCGCCTTCTGCTTCAGTCCGAAGCGCTCCAGGTTCTTCACCGTACGGGGATGGATCGGGAACACGACCTTCCTTTTTGCCGCGACTTCCGCGATCAGGTCGAGCAGCTCTCCCAATCGGTCTTCGACATCCACAGTGGCCGGCCGATGGATGGTCATGAGAATGTGACCTCCGGCTCCCAGCTTCAACTCGTCCAGGATCGGCGAGGCCATCACACCTTCCTCGAAAGCAACCAGCGTATCGATCATGGTGTTGCCCACGAAGTGCAGCCGATCCACGGCTACCGCTTCCTTCCGAAGATTGTCCAGCCCGCTCTGCTCTGTGATGAAGAAGTGATCGGTGATCCGGTCGGTGAGCACGCGGTTGTGCTCTTCGGGCATCGTGTTGTCGGAACTGCGCAGGCCGCTTTCCAGGTGCGCTAGCGGTATGCCCAGCTTGTTGGCTACCAGGGCGGCGGCCAACGTGCTGTTCACGTCGCCCACCACCATCATCAAATCGGGCTGTTCGCGTAGCGCCACAGGCTCCAACTTTTCCATGATGCCGGCCATCTGGCCCAGCGGCGTTCCGGCACCGATCTCCAGGAAGATATCCGGCGAAAGCCCGAACTGTGTGAAGAACACATCGGCCATGTTGCTGCTGAAGTGTTGGCCGGTGTGCACGATCCGGACATCGATGCCACCGCGTTCGATGGCCACCTGCTTGAACCGCGTTACCTTGATGAAGTTGGGCCGCGTGCCCACCACGATCAACAGCTTCTTCATCCCAGCACCTGGTTGCTGCTGCGCGTGGCGATGATGAACTCGGTGCTCGGCGTGTCGCTGACCTTTCGCGCGGGCGCACCGGCAATGGTCATGTTGCCCTCCGGGAAGGAATGGTTCACCACGCTGTTGGCGCCGATGGCCGTGTTGGGGCCGATGATGATCTCGCCGAAGATCTTCGCGCCGGGGCCGATGTAGCAGTTGTCACCCAGCGTGGGCACCAGGTCCTTGGGCCCGGGCCGTGTGCCGATGACAACGTCCACGTGGATGCGGCAGTTGCGCCCGATGCGCGCATCCGGATGCACCACGATGGTACCGCGGTGCGCGATGCTCAGGCCGGGGCCGAAGGCATTGGGTGGGATGTCGAACCCGCAGCGCACGCTCTGGTTGTGGAAGCGCAGGCTCCAGAACTTGTACACCAGTCTGCCGAGCACGCCCGCGTGTTTGCGCGTGTTCATCAGGAACTCCACCCGCCGCAGCAGCCGTTGGAATTTCCACACTTCATCGTACCACTGGTGTATGCTGTGCTCACGGCGCAGCGCGATGCGATCCGCATCGAGGTACGCGTTGTAGTCAGCTCTGCTGCGGATCATGCGTGCGCACCTTTTCTCCAGCGCACCAGCCGCTCGGCATTGGCGAACCCGAAGAGGTTGAACAGGAACACGTACTTCTCCGTGATGGCCTTGCTCACATCCGGACGGAAGCCCTTGCTGATGGCAGCACGGAACTCACGCACGGCTTCTTTCATGTCATACATGGCCAGGATGCGGATCGCCATGAACAGATACTGGTCGAGCACCGCTATCTCCTGACGGTAGCGCTGGGCATCGGTGGCTTTCAGATGGTCCTTCATGGCGCGGCGCAGAGCAATGTACCGCCTCCAGTTGTCCTGCACGCTCATCAGGCTGATGCTGCCGCTGGTGCGCTTGAGCACATGTGTGGCGATGCGCTTGTCCCACAGCACCCCTGCCCCATCACGCAACAGGCGGAACATGAGCTCATAATCCTGGCTGCTGGCCAGATCGGTACGCCAGCCACCTGCGCGTTCCACTTCGGCCTTGCGCCACAGGTTGGCGCTGGTGGTTCCCATGCGCGTGCGGATGAGCGCCATCCATGGATCATCGTACAACGCCTCGGTGGGTAAGAGCAGGCCGTTGGGCATGATCTTCTCGTAGTCGCCCACGATCAATGCTGGCCCGCTATGCGCTGTCATCCGGAGCTGAGCCTGCCACGAGCTTGTCGAGGGGTCGAAGGACGACTTCAACAACTCCACCTGCCCGCTCAACTTCCCCGGGTCCAGCACATCGTCGGCATCCAGGAACTGCAACCATTCACCCGTAGCCAGGGCCATGCCTGCATTGCGCGCAGCGCACGCACCCTGGTTCAACTGCTTGAGCACCTGCATCCTGCCACCGGTATTCCCCACGTAGCGTTCCAGCACGGCGGGTGTGCCGTCCGTACTACCATCATCCACGGCAATGATCTCCCAATCGCTGTGCTCCTGCGCAAGCACGCTGTCCAGCGTGGCCGGCAACAAGGCCTCAACGTTCCAGCAAGGAATGATGATGGATATTCTCACAGTGATCGTTCGCCGCCGCCCGACCGTGTGGGGCATTGGCCTACAGGGGCCGCGAATGTAGGCGGGGCCTGCTTGGCGGGCTAGCTGCCCGGATATCCCCTCTTGCGCAGGTCCCCGATCAGCTTCGGGTTGAAGATGCGTACCCCGGCACGATTGAAGTGGTTGTGATCGTAATAGTGTTGGCGGTCGTCCAAGGGCAGGCCGTGATCGAAAGCATAGTCGAGGTATCCCGCTCCAGTGACTTTGCAAACGCTGTCTATCACGGCATGGAAGGCTTCGTGTCGCCCACGGTTGCCGGCCTTCGGAAGCGGGTACGACACGAGGACGATCGGAATGCCGCGTTCCTGGCAGAGCCGGATGCACTTCGCCAGGTACTCGGTCTGGTGTTCGCCAAGATGTAGGTCCAGGCCCAGGCCGTAGTCGATGGTGCCCTTCACACTGTCGGTCTTCGTGCTGAAACCGGCTTCCACATAAAAGCTGTCCACGTAGGCCGGGGGCGAATCGGCCATGATCTTGCGGATGGTGAACATGTTGAGGATGCGCGGATCCCGGATCGCGGCGAACATGCGCAGCACCGCGGCATCGCTGGTGATGTTCTGGCTCAGGTCAGCAGTGCTTTCCAACCCATCGGCGGCCATGGCGCCCTCGTATACATCCAGCAGCACCAACCCGCAGTTCGCGCTGGTGATGTACTCCTTCAGGATCGCGTACGTGTTGATGGGTGTCTGCGCACTGGTACCCAGGTTGAACATGCTGATGCCCTGCTCGCGGAAGATCCCGGGGTCGTATCCGCGGTACGCGTGGCTGCTGCCGATCACGATCACATCGTGGCGCTTCGCCGGATCGTACTCTTGGAATTTCCGGTAGGTGTTGCCGCCCTTCAGGTTGTACACGTCGCTCGTGCGGTACACAAACGCGTTGTCACCGGCCTTCACATTGCACAACACGAAGAAGACGGCGATGTACGCGACCGCCGCGATCAAGCCGACGAGGCTGGCTTGGCGTAGGATGCGGAGAAGCACGCCCATCTCAGAACTGGAAGTAGATGAACATGGTTCTGCCGTAGTACCCGAAGACCAGGCAAGCCACCACAAGCCCGGCTTGGAAGGCGTAATCGAACCGCCGCGACGGTCCCTTCACTTCCCGCTTGATCCACTTGTCCACCCACGGGTCGATGAACAGGAACAACAACACGAGACCAACGGTGATGGCGAAGAGACCCGGCTTGACTTGCGTGATGAGCTCACCGAGCGAACGACCGGTGCCGTCCAACCTGATCCACTTGCTGAAGATGCCCTGTGCGTGGCCGATGTTCTCCGCACGGAACAGCACCCAGCTGATGACCACCAGATGGAATGTGAGGAATACGTTGAGCCAGTGAAAACCGCGATGCCGGGCCGAGCCCAGAACCCGCGCCCAGAAAGGCTTGAACACAATGGCAGCGATCAAGTACACACCGTGCAGCGCCCCCCAGCACACGTACGTCCAGTTGGCGCCGTGCCACAGACCACTGATGAGGAAAACCACGAACAGGTTGAAATACCAACGCGGCACGGCTACCCGGTTGCCACCGAGCGGTATGTAGAGGTAATCACGGAACCAGCTGCTGAGGCTGATGTGCCAGCGGCCCCAGAACTCGCTGATGCTGCTGCTCAGGTACGGCGTCCGGAAATTCACCATCAGCTCGAAGCCCATCGTTCGCGCGGCACCCAGGGCAATGTCGGTGTAGCCGCTGAAATCGCAGTAGATCTGTATGGCGAAGAAGTAGGTGGCCACCAGCGTGGTCCATCCGTCGTGCTGGCCGGGATCGGCGTAAACGATGTTCACGATGGCCGCACAGCGATCGGCGATCACCAACTTCTTGAAGAAGCCCCATGCCATCTGCCGGAGACCGTGCGCGATCCTGTCGGCATCGGGATCGAAGTGCATGCCGAGCTGTTTCAACAGGTTGCCGGGACGCTCGATCGGACCGGCCACCAACTGCGGGTAGAACATCACGTAGAGCGCGAACACGCCAAGGTTCCGCTCGGGCTTCTGGTTCCCGCGGTACACTTCGATCGTATAGCTGAGCGATTGGAACGTGTGGAACGACAAGCCAATGGGGAGCAGGATACCGAGATCGGGGACTTCGTACGGAAGTCCCATTCCGCGTACCACCGCCGCGATGCTCTGGTTGAGGAAGTTGAAATACTTGAAGAACGCGAGCACGCCCACGTTCGCAACGATGCTGGCCACCAACCACCACTTGCGCGTGCGGCCTTCCGTTCTGTCGATGAGGATGCCGGCCAGGTAATCCACGCCGATGGTGAAGCCGAGGATGAGGATATACACCGGCACGAAGGCCATGTAAAACCAGCAACTCGCCCCCAGCAGCCACCACCAACGCTGCTTGTACGGCAAGAGGTAGTACCCGATGGTGACGACCGGGAAGAAGATGAGGAAGGCGAAACTGTTGAAGAGCATCGCTACACGGCCATCAACCGATCGCAGAGCTTGCCGAAGTTGTCCTGGGCACGGAAGCCATCAGCCCAACGTGCGCGGACCCCTTCGCGGAAGGCCATCACATCGGCATCGCCGTAGGAGAACTTCCGGAGCACCTCGGCAACACGTTCCGCAACCGGATCCACTTCCAACAGGAAACCGGTGTGGGAATCGATGATCTCGCGCACACCACCGGCATCGGCCCCCAACAATGGGATACCGAAACTGGCCGCTTCCTGCAAGGCCACCGGCACACCGCCTTCGCTGCTGCTCAAGTGCACGAACAGGTCCACCGGGTTCGTCTTGTACCACTGCATGATCTCCGCGTTCGGCGTTGCGCCACGGAAGTCGGTGGTAACGTTGGGCGGAAGATCCTCCAGCACATCGTCGAGGCGTTGGCGCTCGGGTCCTTCACCGAAGTGCGTCCAGTGTACCGGCAGTTGCAGCAGCTTCAAGGCGGCCACCAACAGGTCCACCCGTTTCAAGGCGAACAGGTTGCTGCAGCTGACGATACGCAGCGTACCGCTGGGCGACCATGGTGCCAGTCCGTGATCGGTGGTGCCCATGCGGCTCAACACCACCTTGTGCGCATGCTCGGCAGCGGTTTCCTGCAGATGGTCCAGTCCGGCCTGGCTGGGCACATACACAGCGTCGGCACTGCGCATCACGAAGTCGCGGAAGGCCGACCAACCATCGGGGCTCCGTTCGGCGTACAGATCGAAGCCATGCATGCGGGTCAAGAACCGGAGCGCCGGATCCATCCGCTTCAGCAGGCCCAGCGCGATCGGCCAGTCGTAGGCCCAATAGCTGTACAGCACCGCTTCCTTGCTCAGGTGACCATGCGCGAACGCATGCTTGAGGGCCAGCGCCCGCTGCAGCGCCTGGCTCAACCGCGGCCTGATCTCCAAGGGCCAACGCCGCGCGAAGACCCACAACGACGGTGCGCTCTTGCGGATCTCGCCCATCACTTCGCTCATGAGCGCGCGATACTGCAGTTTGCTCAGGACCGATGCCGACGCATACGGGTCGGACACCACGTACTTCACCGCGACATTCGCCGGCAACGGGCGCTGACCTTTCGCATCGCTGAACAGCGGCAACAAGGTGACGGTACGGAAGCGCTGCGCCAGCACCGGCAACTCGTTCTCCAGGTAAGCCTCCCCCATGCCATTGGGAAAGCGCATCGTGAAGAGGTGCAGATCGCGGGTCATGTGGTTCATCCCGATCACGTCAGTGGCGGAACAAGGATAGTCGGCTAACCCTCAAGCAGGATATCGGCGAAGGCGTTGTACACCACTTCCGCATCGAACCGCTCTTTCCATGCCCCGCGCACCTGTGCCCTCCCCGCTTCTCCGTACCATTTCGTTCCTTTCCAACCATCGAGGAGGGCGGCCACGGATCCGGTGTCGACCGCGTTCGGCAGGAGCACACCCGTGCGATCGGTCACGATCTCCTTCACGCCTCCTGCCTCCGCTGCCAGGAGCGGAATACCGAAGCTGGCGGCCTCCTGTAGCGCCACAGGTGCTCCGCCTTCCGTGCGGCTCAGATGGATGAAAACATCCGCGGGGTTCGTCCTGTACCAAGAGATCACTTCCACGTTCGGCCTGCTACCGACCAATGCAGCGTTCACGTGCGCCGGAGCATCGCGCAGCACTGCTTCAACCTTCGCGCGCTCGGCCCCGTCACCGAAATGCGTCCACTGCACCGGCACGTTGCATCGGCATAACGCCTCGGCGATCAAGTGTACACGCTTCAACTCCACCAGATTGCTGCACGACACAATGCGCAGCACATCCGTTGCTGCCCAAGGTCCGGCACCGTGATCCACGGTTGCCAGATAGCTCAACCGGAACTTTTCAGCATGCGCCGGGTAAGCCTTGCACATGGCGTTCACCCCATCCTGACTGATCGGATGCAAGCCCTTGGCCTGACGCACGTGGAAGCGCTGGAACATCTGCCATCCCTCTTTCGCCCGGTGCGCGTACATGTCGAAGCCCATCATGCGACTGCGGAAGCTGACACGGGGATCCATCGATCGCCACAGACCGAGGGCGGTGGCCCAATCGGCTGTCCAGAACGAATAGAGGACCACCTGGTCCGGGTCGCATTCCTTTCCCAACAAGCGCTTCAACTCCAACGCACGGTGCAACGCTTGCCGCAAGCGGCTGCGGAGGTCGGGCCATCGCCGGCGCAACACACCGAACGACGGTGCCGATGCGATGGTGCACCTCAACACGGTGAGCAGTGCAGGAAGGCACGAGAGCATCTCACCGATGCTCGCCGCGCGGTATGGGTCGGCGACGGTATGACGTACTTCAACACCCGGAGGCAGAGGGTTCGCAGCGCCTTTGCCGAGCAAGGGGATCAACACCACCTTGCGGAAGCGCTTGGCCAATACCGGCAACTCGTTCTCCAGGAACGCCTCGTTCGTTCCGTACGGATAGCTCACGGTGAAGAGCCAGAGTTCCTTGCCGGCGTTCATGGGTGCCGGCGCAAGATGGCGCTGATCCTTCGCTTACCGAGGTACATCAACCGATCCATCGGCCAACGACGGCTCAGGCGCATATGGGCGAGCGCGGCACCTGCATCGCGATCGGCCAAAAAGTGGAAGAGGCCGTCCCATGCCGCTGCGATCCGCCGCTCGAACGCTGCCGTCGGGAACAGTGCGCGCGCTGCGTTCATATGCAGCAACTCATCGAGCCAGGCCCGGAGCGAGCGCACCATTGCCGCGTCGGGTGGCTTGCGGAAGATCTTGCCAGCGAGCAGGTGAAGTTCCAATTGCTGAGCGCTGAGCGGTAGCTCGAAGAACGCGAAGACGCGTCGTGTGAGATCGGCGAAATCCTCGGACTTGTCGCGGCCATGGCTGATGTTCTGCTCTCCACGCCTGTAGAGGGTCATCGCTTCGTCGAGATTCCCGAAGCGGCCGGCGCGCGAAACGCGCAGCCAGAACAACCAATCCTCACCGACGCGCGGCCAGGATGGATCATAGCGGAGGGCATCTTGTTCCACCACGCTGCGGCGCATGATGCTGGCACCCTGGCTCACCGGCACACCGAAGAGCAGGTTGGCCACGCAATCGTCGTGTTCGAGCGGGAACTTCCACAGCCGTTCGCGCGCGCCGAACAATTGCAGGTGGCCGCCGCTGGCCACCACCTCTGGATGTGCATCCATGTAAGCCACCTGCTTGGCCAGTCGGTCGGGTACCGCAAGGTCATCGGCATCCAACCGCACCAGGTACTCGCCGCGCGCTTCATCCAAGCAACGGTTGGCTGCGCCGGCAGGTCCGAGGTTCTTATCCATGAGGATGAGGCGCACACGCGGATCGCTGATCCCCTGGATCACCTGCACACTGTTGTCGGTGCTCTTGTCGTCCACGCACACGATCTCGAAGTCCTGGAAACCGCCGTTCAATACGCTCTCGATGGCTTCCTTCACGAAGGGAGCCTTGTTGTGAACAGGCATCAGCACCGAAACCCTCATCGCAGGAGGCTGCGCAGTTTGCGACGTGTGCGGAAGAGCGCCCACGAGGGCACCACAAGTTCCTTGCGCAGCTGTTGCACCCTTCGTTCCTGGTCGGCGGTGAGGCCAGGATGCAGCCATGGGCGCATGCGCAGGAAGGCCTTCATCATCCGGAAGTCGTCCTGCCGGTGGATCGTGCCGTGCCATTTGAGCAGGAAGGTGATGGCCATGCTGCGCACGATCTCCTTGTTCTTCGGTGTTGCCGGAATGCCGCGTAAACCCGAGCTGAGCGAATGGCCCAATGGGAAGATCGCTGCCATATCGTGGAGACCGCTCGCGGTACAGAGACCGTGCAGGAGAGTGGCCATCTCGTCCAGGAAATGTGCATGCGCCGTAATGGTCTTGCTGGCGTCGTGAAGGCGGAATACCGCGAGTTCAACCGGAACGAAGTGCATATGCTGCGTGCCGTTCCGCAACAGGTACTGCCACCATAGCTCAACATCCATGACGTAACGCAACCGCGGATCAACGCCGCCGATGGCACGCACCACGTCGAGCTTGTAGTAGGTGGCCGGCTGGTTGATGACGGGATCGGTGAATAGACGGGGAATGTCATCGGCGTCGTTCAGCCGGTCGAACACCCGGTGCCCATGCTTGTCGCTGTGGATCACACGGCCACCGAACACGCGCAACGACGGCTCCGCTGCGAACGCCTGCCCCACCTTGTGCAGCGCGCCCGGTGTCAGTGCATCATCGCTGTTGAGCCAGGTGAATACATCCCCGGTGGCGTGGGCCAGGCCCTTGTTGATCGCCTGGCTCTGGCCCTCATCCTTTTCACTGCACCACCATTTGAGCTTCGGTGCATGCTTTTCAATGATGGCCTTGCTACCATCGGTACTTCCACCGTCAACGATGATGTGCTCCACATGCGGATAGTCCTGCTCCATCACCGAGTGGATGCAGTCTTCCAGGTACGTGGCCTGCTGGAAGCTCGGCGTGATGATGGTGATGCGCGGCAATGTGCTCATGTGGCCTTCGCGCTTTGCATGGCTTGCTCCAGCGATCGTTCGAACGCCTGTGCACTCGCTTCCACCGTGTAGCGCTCACGTGCCCGCACGTGTCCCTTCTCCCCCATCGCACGGGCTGCGTTCCGATCTTCCATCAACTTGAGCATGGCCGTCGAAAGATCGCCTTCATCCCTCTTGTACAAGAGCCCGGTGACCCCTTCTTCCAGGATCTCCGTTGTGCCGCCGCTCGCATGGCCCACAACAGGAAGGCGACAAGCCATGGCTTCCACCATGGAACGACCGAAAGCTTCCCAACGCGAGGCCGACACGAAGGCATCGCAGTGCAGCATCAAGCTGATGGGGTCCTCCACATAGCCCGGGAGTTCCACGGCATCCTGCTGCCCTGTGCGGATGATCGCTGCACGCAAGTCGCGATCGCGCCCGGTGCCTGCGATGATCAGCCGTGCCTCCGGCCGCTGCTCCCGTACCAATGCCAACGCCCGGACGGTCTCCGACTGGCCCTTGCTCGGGTGCAGCAAGCCCATCTGGACGAACGTGAACACGGCTGGATCCGGTCGCCGCTCCCGATGTGCGAGGCTCTCGTACGTCTTGGCACGGAACACGCCGTTGGCCACCACATCGACCTTGTCCCCAGCAACACCGAAGCGCAAAAGATCCTCTTTCAACGCTTCGGATATGGCAACCATACGCGCCGAAGTGCGTAAGGCCTTGCCGTACCGGATGCGACCATCGTCGTAGTGCAATCCGTAGTGCTGCTCCGGGAATTCGCGTGCGTGCCATACATGCGGCACGCCCAGCCTGCCCGCTGCCCGCCAACCGATGCTTACCGCGAGACTGTTGCTATGCACGAGGTCGGGCTTCCACTCGCGCAGTTCAGGCAGCAGGGCTTCCAAGGCAGCCGAGCTGGCCGCGCGGCGCTTGCGCGCGGCGCGGGTGTGGCGGATCCATTGCGCAATGTGGTGGTGCAAACGACCACCATAGTACCGCTCGCTCATCCACGGCTCGAAGGGCGCGGTCCTGAACGGGATGCCCTCCTTGGTCAGGCGCGCAGTGAGCGGTCCTTCGCGTGGAACGATCACGATCGGCTCGATGGCACCTGTGGTGCGCAGTTCCAGCAGCACCTCCAGCAAGCTGCGGTTGGCACCGTAGAGTTCCGCGTAGTGGGTGAAGGTGGCCAAGCGCATCGGCGCGAAGCTATCCGCGGGTGGTCAGCGCACCACGGACAGAAGGATCCGGTGGAGGCCCGCGATCGAGCGTTCCACGGTATAGTGCGCCTCCACATTGGCGCGACCGGCTTTGCCCATCTCCATTGCCAATTGCGGATCACGTGCAAGAACGAGCATGTTGCTGGCCATGGCATCCACATCATGTTCGTCGCAAAGCAGTCCTTGCACGCCATGCTCCACAACATCCGGAATGCCCGCATGCCGTGTGGCGATCACGGGAACGCCGCTGGCCATCGCTTCCAGCACAGCGAGCGGAGTGCCTTCGTGATCGTTGTCGCCGCTGATGATGCTGTGCTGCACGAAGGCCCGCGCGTCGCGTAAGCGTTCGGCCACTTCCTCGTGTTGCAGGACACCGGTGAACTCAACGGCGTCGGCCATGCCTTGTTCACGCGCGAGGGCTCCACAGCGTTCCAGCAACGGTCCATCGCCGATCATGGAAAGCCGTAATGTGCTGTCTTGCCGCCAGGCCTTGTGGAAGGCTGCAAGGGTGAGTTGTGGTGCTTTCTTCTCCACGAACCGGCCGATGGCAACGAACCGCTTGTCCAACGCATGGGACGATCCAAGCATGAAGTGTTGCAGATCGATCCCATAGCAGTTGTAATGCACGCGCTCGGGTGAAGCACCGAGCGAGATCATCTGCCGTTCCATCTCGTGGCTCACAACAACGATCGCGGCAGCTTGCTGCAAGAGGTCGGTGTAGTTGTCCTGTTCCCGGAGCAACTTCGTACTGAAGGCATCCACTCCGTGGAAGTGGACCACCAGCGGTACGCTCACCGCACGGCAAACCGGTAACATCGCTGCCCCGGTGGGGCCGTACTCCGCCAACACGACCTGGGGATCGATGGTGCGCACAAGGGTTGTGAGCGTCCGGAGGTGCTCCTTGTGCCAAGTGCTACCTGTGCGCAACCGGATGCTGCGCAAGAGATGCGACAAGCTGCCGGTGGCCATGATCTCTTCACCGCTCTCGAAGCGCTTCGGCAGGAAGCCATCGGTCAGCACCAGATGCTCGCCCGGCAAGCGTTCGATGTGCGTGCGGATGAAGGTCTCGCTCCATGCATCGCGGTTGGGCGAGACGATGATGGTGCGGAGCGTGCTCATTTCACCGCCGTGCCCCAAAGCCCGGTGATCATCGGCCCGTGCGCCAAAGGCCCGATGTTGTCGTTGCGCAGGAGGCTACGCACGACCGGGAAAGTCAAGCGTTTCAGGATGGACCGGCGGCGAGCGGTCATCGGCTTCCGTGTTACCCAGAGCCCGATCATCTGTGCCAGGCTCGCGTTCCATCCGCCATGCGGTGTCACGATCACATCCTTGAAGCCGGCATCCTTCAACATGCGCTCCATGGCGAAGGGCGTATAGCGGTGCTCATCGTACGGCACATCGTGCAAGGGCCATAAGAAGGGAACGGTGAAGAAGAACGTTCCACCGGTGCACATCACACGGTGTGCTTCGCGCAGCACCACCATCGGTTCGGGACAATGTTCCAGCACTTCGATGGCCATGGCGTTCTCCACACTGGCATCCTCCAGCGGGGCAGTGCGGCCATCCCACTCGATATCGGGCGGCACCTTCTTGTAGATGCCGTGGCTGCCGAGGTCCATGCCGATGTACCGCGTGATGCTGCTGGGCTTGGCCAGCAACAATTCCCGATAAGGCATCACGCCGCAACCGATGTCGAGCAAGGAGCCCTGGAGGCGCGGCTTTACCAGGTTCAGCGCCTTCAGGATGGAAGACCGCACAGGATAAAGGTCCTGCGTGTCGCGCGTGAGTTGTGGATCGGTGAAGGGATGCATGAACGGCAAAGGTGATCGGATGGGCGCACTACCCCATGCGTTTACGCGCCACCCATCCAGCCAAACCCGGCAGGTAAGCGATCACGAAATTCCTGGCCAGCTCGCGGGGGATCGAGTTGCGCATCCAGAACGGATCCACGATGTCCACAGCGAGCAGCAGGGACAGGAGTTCCTTGGGCGCGGCTGGCACCGGGCAAAGATGGGTCGCCGCTCAAGAGCGCGCGCGATGGATCCAGCGAGCCAGCCGTGGCCAGCGCACCAGCACCATCCAGCGCATGCGCTCTCGCAGTGTGGCACTGTAGCTGGGTGAGCCGCTCAGTTGTTTCCAGATGCCACGCGCATCGGCGGTGCGCCCGTTCTGCACACACGCGCGCAATGCCTCTGAGAGGATCTCAACGCGGCGCTTCGCGATAGGCTGGCTGTGCTTCGCGTGCGTGAACCGATCGACGATGCCCAGCATGCGCAGGTTCAACTCCATCTTACGCACCGGATCCATGCCGCTGATCAGGCCGCCACCGTGAACGCGCCGTACGCTCATATGCTTGTCGATGCAGCCGATGGGGCCGCGCTGCGCAAAGAAGAGGTTGACCACCCAATCACCTGCGATCGTGGTGCGCCACACCTCCGGCACATCCCGTTCACCGCCGATGCGCCAGATGAGGCCTCCGGTAGGGATCCAGTTCTGGGTGATCAGGTCATCGCCGCTGTACCGCACTTTGAGCGGGCCCGTACCGGTCCATTGCCGCACGTAATCCACCTGGCGGCCATTCGGGAATAGATTCCATGCATTATGGAACGCCATGGACAGATCAGACTCCGCTTCCATGCGCTCTACCATGATCCGCAGGCGCTCTGGATCGTTCCAAAAATCATCACCATCGAGGTGGCAGAGGTAGCGGCCTCGTGCGTGTTGGAAGTTGTTGAGGAAATTCCCGCGACCAGTGGCTCGCCCGTCGATCATGATTACTTGCGACCGGTCGCGGAGGAACAGTCGGATCTTGTCAGGATGCGCTTCCGCGTAACGAATGGCGATCTCCCGGGTCCCGTCGGTTGAGCCGTCCTCGCCCAACAGGATCTCATAGGGAAAGGAAGTGCGCTGGGCCAGGATGCTGTCCAGGCATTCGGCCAAAAATGCTGCGTGCTGGTAGGCGGTGACCGAAATGGAAACCACGGGAACCGCCGGTACTGCGGGGTCGGGAGCGCTGGCCATGGTGCACGTCCGGATGGAAGGGCGGCGAAGATAGTCGGGGGTCCACGGGGCGATCGCGCATCTTTGGCCCACTCGAAAATGAGCGCCTCCGCATCCTCTCCCTCCCGCCTCGACCGATCCGTTTACACCGGCGTACGGCTGGGCATCATGCAGCCGTATTTCTTCCCTTACCTCGGGTACTTCAGCCTGATCGCCTGCACCGATCGCTGGATCGTTTTCGATCCCGTGCAGTACATCCGCAAGGGCTGGATGAACCGCAACCGCGTGTTGAAGAAAGGCGGTGGCTGGAAATATATCGGAGTGACCGTGGAGCCGCATGATCGCAGCACGCTGATCAAGGACATTCACCTGCCATCCGAACCCGACCGTTTCGATCGGATCATCCGGCACCTGGATCACTACAAAGCGGTGCACGCCCCGCACTACGATGCGGTGCTGGCGTTGCTGGAAGAATGCCTTCGCCCCGAGAGCCAATCGCTCGTGGCCTTCAATACAAACTGTTTGGAACGGACTTGTTCTTATCTGGGTCTTGCCTTCGATCATGAAGTGTATTCCGACATGGCCTTGGCCCATACTGAAGCGCGTGAGCCCGGCGACTGGGCGCTGCACATCAGCCGTTCGCTCGGTGCCGGCGCTTACGTGAACCCGCCGGGAGGCCGCGGGATCTTCGACTTGGAACGCTTCCGGCAGGCAGGCGTGAAGCTGCTCTATCTGGAGCAGGAACTACCACCGTACGAGCAGCGAACCAATACCTTCGAGCCGGGCCTGTCCATCATCGATGTGATGATGTTCAACGCTCCTCCCGCGATCCGGGACATGCTACAACAGCATCGGCTTGTGAGCGAATGATACAGCACCAGGCCCTAGATCCCGCGCTTTATGCACGCCGATGTTGCTCCATGGGACCAGGAAGTGCTCCTGCCTTGGCTGTGCTCATCGAAAACACTCCCCATTACCCGGGCTCAAGGTCTTGGGCAACGCAGGCGGGGGTGAACGGATCGCACACATGAAACCGATCGGCGGATTCTTCGAACTTGAGCTCCCTCGAGGTGGCGGGAGCCCGCACCCCGGGGCGGTCGCACTGTGTACCGGCCGTGCCTGCCTGACAGTATTGCTCCAGCACCTGAAGCCGAAGCTCGTGCATGTGCCCTACCACACCTGCGACGCCTCGTTGGAGCCTTTCCGGCGATCGAACGTGGGGACGCGTTTCTATGCGCTGGATGAAGATCTCCACCCCGTTTCACTTCCGGATCTTGCAAGCGGCGAGTACTTCTTATGGATCGACTACTACGGGGTATGTGGTGCGATCACTGAACGGCTGAAGACACACTACAGCGACCGGTTGATCATCGATGACACCCACGCCTTCTATCGTGGCGGCCATGCCGGTCACTGGTCATTCACCTCAGCACGGAAATACTTCGGCGTACCGGATGGTGCATTTCTCTTTGCCCCGGTACCGGTCGCGATCGATGCTGCACGCTTTGCGGCCGTCTCGCTCGACCACGGTCTACTGCGCCTGCTCGGCCGACAGGCGGAAGCGTACCGTGCCTACACCTCATATGAGCGATCGCTCACTGGCGACGTCCAGCGCATCAGCGCGATCAGCGAGGGATTGCTGCGCGGTGTCGATCACGAAGCTGTGAAAAGCGCGCGCCGGAGGAACTTCCGGTACTTCCACGAACAGCTTGGTGCGTCGAACACGTTCCGGTACCGGTTCGATCCCGCAGACGTGCCTTTTTGTTATCCCTATCTCCCTGCCGTGCCGATCGACCGGCCAGCGATGTATGAGAAGGGACTCTTCGCCCCGCAACTTTGGCCCGATGAGTTGGAACGCGGTATCGAAGGCTATGCCTGGGAGAAACGCCTGAGCACTGAATTACTGCCCCTGCCGGTGGATCACCGCTACACCGTTGACGATCTTCGCCGCTTCGTTGAGCACTTGCAGAACCCCCGATGAGCGACGATCGCTGGCTTGAATTCTGGCGTGACCACGGACGTGGCACCCGCGGCGCTGATGAGCAGACGCAAGTGTTGCGCACGCTCAACAAGGAGCCGATCACCGAACAACGCTGGCGCTTCACGCTTCAGACGCTGGACAAGGTGTATCCTGTGGGCGCTGATGATGACGTGCTGGATCTCTGCTGTGGCAACGGCCTTTTCACCGCGCATTTTGCGCCCAAATGCCGATCAGTGACGGCCGTCGATATTTCTCCTGACCTGTTGCACACCCTGCAGCATCGTGGACTTCCCAATGTCACCACCCAATGCGTCGATATGCGCACCGCCGATTTTCCCGAAGGCGCGTTCTCCCGGATCCTGCTGTACGCCGGGCTACAGTACATCGATCATGCGGAGTGCATCGCGCTGTTCCGGCGCATGGCACGCTGGCTGCGTCCCGGTGGGCTGTTGTTCGTCGGCGACATCCCCGACCGGTCGCGGCTTTGGGCGTTCTACAACACACCGGAGCGGCAGGCATTGTACTTCGACAACCTGATCGCCGGCCGCGATGTGATAGGAACCTGGTTCGACGGGGAATGGCTGCAGCCGCTCTGCGCCTCTAGCGGCTTTGCCCGCACGGAAGTGCTGGCGCAGGATCCCGAGCTGATCTGTGCTCATTTCCGCTTCGACCTGCTTGTGACCCGATGAAGACCGTGGCCTTGTTCGGTGTGGCGCGCAGCGGTACCAGCTGGCTCGGCCAGGTGTTCAACAGTTCGCCGGAGGTGGTGTTCCGTTTCCAGCCGCTGTTCTCTTACGAGTTCAAGGGGCGGGTGAACGAAAACAGCACGCGTGAGGAATATGAGCGGTTCTTCGAAGAGATGGTCACAGCCGATACACCGTTCCTGACACAGGCCGACAAGCAGGCGAGCGGCGAATACCCTCGTTTCGAGAAGCTCGCCGTTCCGCGCACGCTGGTTTTCAAGGAGAACCGCTACCAAAGTGTGCTGGAACCCATGATGCGCCGCGTACCTTCGATGACCGGCATCGGTATCGTTCGTCACCCCTGTGGAGTACTCGATAGCTGGAGCCGGAACGCGAAGGAATTCCCGCTGGGATCCGACATCCGCAAGGAATGGCGTTTCGGCAACTGCAAGAACATCGGCAACGAGGACTACTTCGGCTATTACAAATGGAAGGAGGTGACACACCTCTACCTGGACCTGCAGGATAAATACCCCGATCGCTTCCGGATCGTACAGTACGAGGATCTCGTGAATGATCCGATGAAGTCCATCCCCGGGCTTTTCGACTTCTGCCACATCACCTTCGAGGAACAGACGCGTCGGTTCCTTCAGGAAAGCGGACAGGTCCACACCGACAGCTACTATGCGGTATACAAGAACAAGAGCGTGATCGATCGCTGGCGCGAGATGCTTGACCCCGGCATCATCGAAGAAGTACTGGCCAATCTGAAGGGAACGCGGCTCGAGCGGTTCGCGCCATAGCCCTGGTCACCAAGTGTGGCGCAATGCGCTCACCACACGATCCACTTGCGCTTGCGTAAGCCCAGGATAAAGCGGAAGGCAGAGTGAAGTCGCCGCGGCCTTGATGGATACGGGCATTTCGGCGGAACGCACGTAAGGAAGCCGGTCCAGTGAAGGGAAGAAGTACCGGCGCGGGAACACACAGGCGGCCTGCATCACCTGGATCGCACGCTCGCGCTCGGCCTCCGAGTCGAAGAAGACCGGATAATAGCCAAAGTTGAAGGTGGTCTCCGATGGGATCTGCGGCTTGCGTAGCGGGAGATCAGCGATACGCTCGTCGTACCAGGCCGAAATAGTGCTGCGCTGCTTTATGAAGCCATCCACCTCCGGGAACAGCGCCAGACCCATCGCCGCGTGCGGCTCACTCAGCTTCGCATTGATCCCAAGCGCGAAGTGCTCGTCACGGATGTGGCCAAAGCTGCGGAGCAGGCGCACATCGGCGTCATGGCGGGCCTCGTGTGTGATCACCGCACCGCCCTCGATCGTGTGGTAAAGCTTCGTGGCATGCAGGCTCAACGTGCATGCATCGCCGTAAGCGGACAGACAGCGCCCGCGGTACATCGCACCAAATGCATGTGCACCATCGTAGATCACTTTAAGGCCATGCATTCGTGCGATCGCTTCGATCGCCGCAACGTCGCACGGTATGCCATAGACGTGCGTGGCCATGATGGCGCTGACGCCCGGCACAATGGCCGACTCGATGCGCGCCGGATCGATGCAGCAGGTCTCGGGGTCGATGTCGGCGAACACGGGCTCGCAGCCTTCCCAGAGGATCGCACTGGCCGTAGCCACGTAGCTGAACGGCGTGGTGATGATCTTTCCTTTCAGCCCCAACGCGCGGATCGCGATCTGCAAGGCCAGCGTACCATTGCTCACGAGCGCCAAGTGCGGAACGGCGAGGTAGTCGCGCAGGACGTTCTCAAGCTCCACCACCAGCGGGCCGTTGTTGGTCATGCGACGGTCGTCCCATGCATGATCCATCAGCCGCTGGTAGACCGCCTTCTCTGGCAGCACAGTGCGCGTAACGTGGATGGGTTCTTCGTCCACCATCGGATGATCGTCGAGGTGCGCTAGCGGTGCGTCTTGGGCGCGTTCCACACTGTTCATTGTTCAAATGGTAGAGCCCAAATGTCGCCCATAGCGGGCAAGCGCACAAGGACGGTCTCGACGAACCTCCCCACTTGTTCACGACCCTTCCCACAAGCATCATGTTGTGCGCTGCTCGCTTACGGCCCCGACATCCAATACCTTGATGATCTCGGCTGTGGCGTGTTCTGCGCAATGGCCGAAGTTGAATAGCAACTCGCTCCTTGCCTTGCGCAGCTTGTCGGACCAGAACCCGCGCGCATCGAGCGAAACGGGAATTGCGTTCTCCAACTCGTTCAGGTCCTGGACGACAACACCGATCACATTCCTGCACCTGACCTCAACACCTTCCTCATCGAGGATCTCCCTGAATTGCAGGTGCGCATTCTTTCTAGGACCATCAATGAAGATCACAGGGCGCAGATAAGCCAAGGCAAACTCGAAGGCGGCCCCCGAATAGTCGGAGATCATCAGATCGGCCGTGTCCATCGATCCCTTGGAATCAACGGCATCGTCATAGCGGAAACGGGGATTCGAGGCATAGTCGCTTTTGAGCGCACTTAGCAGGTCGGATAGCTGTTCTATCCGCCACGGGTGTGGACGGAGGATCACGTCGTAATGCTTGATCAACCGATCCACGAGTTCCCGCCCGAAGCGGTAAAGGAGGCTGCTCTCTCCCCAAGTTGGGGCTATCAGAACACATGGTCGAATGCCCGCGTTCTTCTCCTTGGGGGCCAGTTGGGCCAGACGGTCGATCACTTCATAGCCGGTGCGCGCGATCCGCCCCGCTCGGCCATTTTGCCTGAAGATGGCCTCGATCTCCTTAACGTGGTGCGGGCCGCAGCAAAACACATGGTCAAACCCAATGAAAGTGGCACTGGTGAAGATCGTATGCAGGCTGACCATGGAATGCGGGACATGGATGACCTGTGCTTGCGGATGTTTGTACTTGTTGGTCGGGATATGCGTGGCGGGTGTGAGGATCGCCCTGTACGGGATATGGGCACAGAGATGATAGGGATACACACGACGCGAACTCAAGGCGGCCTTGTAATCACCGATGAACTCCGGTCCGGTGAACCAGTGAACCTTGACCCCCTGTCGTTCGAGATGGGCGATCGTGCCCTCGATGAATTTTCGCTGCGCTTTCCGCGGCGCGAAGACCGCCATGCAGCGCGAAGGTGCCCGCCTTTGCTCCCAAGCACATCGGTAGAGGGCAAGACCATCGATCACCCGTGACCTCAGCCCCCGGATCCTGGTCTGAAGAGCACGGGCACGTTCCCTTAGAGCGCGCAACATCCCTGAGACATCAAGGCTTCTGTGCGATCACACGCACGATGACGGGGTCATCATCCTGATGAACAGCGAATCCACGGGATTCAACGGAATCCAGAATAGTCCATCCGCGCGTCCTTAGCTTCTGCGTGAACACCTCAGGATCCATGAAACGGCGGTAATGGTCGGTCAAGTAAGCATGCCCGCCGACGTGCTCACCCTTGCCGTAAAGGTCGTCCCGTACGCTCCTGGCCTCAACGAAGAATATGCCCGTGTTGCGAACGGAACGTGTCAGCCAGTCCAAAGTACGATCCTCGGCCTCTTCATCGATGGCATGCATCGTCCAGCGTGAATACGCGTATTGGATCGGATCCGTGGGTCGATAGGTCGAGAAATCAGCGGCCAGGAAATGCAACCGTTCATGCGCCTGTTCCAAGTTGAGCCGCTCCACCTCGTGAACGCATTGGTCGATAGCGAGCAGGGTTCCCTGGATCCGTTGGCTGAGGAAGACCGCATCGCGTCCATTGCCACAACCCAGCTCGATCATCGTCCCGGATGTTCCCAGCCAGCGGGCCACCTCCAGGGCGAAGGCAGAAGGATTGAACGGGTGAGGGTTCGCCTTGTAATACTCCTCCCAATAGGCAGTGCTGGCCGGGTCCGCCTCTTTTCCGGTTTTGTCCATCGATGTGAGGTAACCCTCGGATCCAATATTCGACATGTCTGATGTTCACCAATGCGACCCACGTCAACGGGGCTTCAGGGAGATCCAAAGTAAGCTATTTCGACCGTGCGGTACGGGCTTGGAGCAGATCCCAGCCTGTTCCTAATAACTGTTCAAGTTCCTGCATGTGCGGCGCGAAATGCGCTACCAGGCGATCGTGGAGCGCGGGATCCATCGCGGCGGGATAAGGACGCACGTTGTCCCGCACCAGTAGTTGTGCGGGATTCCCGGCGAAAAGCTCCAAGCCGAGGAAGCGGCAGCATTCGTCCATGACGGCGGCGGGCTCCAGATCGAGCCGATCATGCCGGAGCACGAGCAAACGATCGCGACCGAACAGATCGAAGTAACGGCCCAAGAGACGCGCGTACTGTCCCCGCTCCAGGTAAAGATGGGCACGCGCGGTGGTTCTTCCGGCCAGTTCGTCCTCCACGGCCTGTTCGAATGTACGCGGATCGTGCCATTCGCCGTGGACCGGATGGCCTGCGAAATGGCGGTACATGTTCCATGCGGAGTAAGCCCGGCTCACCGGATTGCGCAGCACCGCTATCAACTTCACCTCAGGCAGGTGATGATGGATACGCCGCGCGCACGCTTCCTCGAAGAGGTAGTTCGGTGTTGCTTCGAAGGTGATGCGACCCGTGTTGCCGGATGCCAGGGGGAACTGTCTGATATAGTGGCTGAAACCCCGTGCATAGCGGTCCCCGCGGTCGAAGAAATGCTGTTCCTTCGTCACAGGTGCTACGACGCGTTGGTGTGCAGCGAACATCTTGAACAGCGACGACGTGCCGGCTTTCTGCGCTCCGATAATGAGGAACGCCGGGCGCATGTGTCGCCGGAAGCGGTCGAGCCACCCGATCATGGCGTGGGGCAAAGTCGTGTGATCCAGTTAGGACGAAGACTGAGAACGCCGTCGTGACGCAAGGCCACCATAGGCATCAGTAGGAGAACTTGGGGTTGGTGCGCCAGCATGTTGAAGATCGCTGAACTACCGTCCTTCCACGCGGCGACGCTCAGGAAGGACGGCACCACGCTCGGAAGGAACGGTCCGGTGAACCGACCAAGGAAGTTCAACCGCCCTCCGCGCCCCATTTCAGAATCGGTATCACTACGCCCTTGCGCTTGCCGTACCAAGCACCTTCGCGCTCGGTGTCGTGGACTGCGAATGCCACGGTATCATCATGCCGCATAAGGCGCTTGGCATTGTAGAAAAACATCACCGTGATGCGGTAGTCACCGATGTTCAACAGATCCGCAGGCACCTCGCACCAAACGCTGTTGGTTCCGGGCTTCACACGGAAAGTGCTCCCTTCCCGCAGGCTGGTGGAGAAAACGAGGATGTCGTCGCTGTTGAAAACGAGCAAGCCCACGTTCAATCCATCATCATTCATGCCGATGTTATCGAAACCGACACGGACGCGGAAAGGTGTCCGCCAAGTGAGCAAGGCTCCATCGTCGTCGCGTTCGATGGCCACACGGCGCAACCGCACACGCTCATTGCCCGGTGCCTCCGCTTCACTCCATTCCACCGTATCGTTGTTGTTGGTGTAGGTGCGCAAGTAGGCGTTCACCACATCCTCCGCAGGGCCGTCCATGGTCACCCTGCCCTCCTGCAACCAGATCACGCGATTGCACAAACTCCTCACGGAAGTCATGTTATGACTTACGAAGAGAATAGTGCGGCCGCTGTTGGCCACGTCCTTCATCTTGCCTAGGCATTTGCGCTGGAATTCGGTGTCGCCCACGGCCAACACTTCGTCGATGATGAGCACTTCCGGCTCCAAATGTGCGGCCACCGCGAAACCAAGGCGTACGCGCATGCCGCTGCTGTAACGTTTCACCGGTGAGTCGATATGGTGCTCGATGCCGCTGAAGCTGATGATCGCCTGCAGCCGGGCATCGATCTCGTGCTTGCGCATGCCCAGGATGGCGCCGTTGAGGAAGATGTTCTCGCGACCGGTCAGTTCAGGATTGAAGCCCGTTCCCACCTCCAACAAACTGCTCGTGCGGCCCGTGATCCGGATGGTGCCTGACGTTGGTGAGGTGATGCGCGACATCAACTTCAACAGCGTGCTCTTGCCAGCGCCATTGCGACCGATCACGCCCACGATCTCTCCTTTCCTGATGTCGAAGCTGAGGCCGCGCAGTGCGAGGAAGAACTCGCCCGAGCGCTGCGACATGTGTTCCTTACCGATGGGCACACGCGGATCGGGCCTGCCGTTCACCTTGGCCCACCACGCTTTGAGATCCTCGGCCAGCGTGGTACCGCCGAACACGCCCAAACGGTATTGCTTGTGCACATCGGAAACGCGGATCGCGATGCCTTCCATCGTTCAAACGATATCGGCGAAGGAGCGCTCCACCCGATTGAAGACCGCCGTGCCGAGCATCAGGATGCACAACGTGAACACGCACGTATAACCCAACCCGTTCCACGGGATCGCCTGGCCGAAGAAGACCGCCCGGGTGCTCTCTATCACACTCGTCATCGGGTTCACATTGAACACCTTGAGCAACATGGGGAACTGTTGCAACCGGGAGAGCGGGAAGATGACGGGGCTCGCGTACATGAGCAGTTGCACGCCGAAGCCGACAAGGAAACTGAGGTCGCGGTATTTGGTGGTGAGCGCGCTGATCAGGATACCGGATCCCAAGCCGAGCAAGCCCATGATCACGACCAGCAAGGGCAGGAGCAACAGTGCCGGTGAAGGATGCCAGGTGAAACCCGGATCGAACACGTGATAGCTGATCAGCAGCACGAGGAAGGCCAGGAATTGGATGCCGAAACTGGCCAGGTTGCTGATGGCCACGCTCAGGGGCACTGCGAGCCGTGGGAAGTACACCTTGCCCATCAACGCCGCGTTGGCCGTGAAGGTCTTGCTGGTCTTGTTCACCACGTTCGCGAAGAAGAACCAAGGCACCAGTCCGCTCAGGTAGAAGAGCATGCCGGGGATCTCTTTGGGTGCGAACCCCGCGGCGCGCCCGAAGATCAACGCGAACATGAAGGAGGTCAGCAAGGGCTGGATCACATGCCAGAGTGGACCGAGGACCGTCTGCTTGTATACGGCGGTGATGTCCCGACGCACCAACAACGCCACCAGATCGCGGTAGCGCCAGAGCTCGGCCAGATCCAATTTCCACCAAGGCCCGTCGGGCCCGATAAGGGTCTCACGGTCGGCGGCTGCGGTGGTGGGCATACGGTCAGGGAAATGGTGATCACGCGCGGGTATCCGGCTTCCGTTTCTGCTCAACCTCCGGCTTGGCTTCATCGTCCTTCTTGCTGCGGCGTTTGCGGCCGTATCCATAACCGTAGCCGTAGCCGCTACCATAACCATACCCATAGGCATAGCGGTAGCCATAGCCGTAGTTGGTGTTATAGTAGTACTTGCTCTTCTTCATTTTCACCCCGTTCAGGATGAAGCCGAAATTGGAAACCGGGTTCGCCAAGTGAACTTCCATGGCGCTCTTCAGGTGGTCCTTGTTCGCGAAGCGCGTGTTCACCACGAACAGGGTGGCGTCCACGAGCTTCATCATCACCAACGCGTCGCTGATCAGGCCAACCGGCGGGGTGTCGATCATCACGTAATCGTAGTGCTCGCGGCCGTAAGCGAAAAGCTCATTCATGTGCTTGCTGAGCACCAACTCGCTCGCATTGGGCGGCGTAGGTCCGCTGAGGATCACATGGAAATTCTCGATGTGCGTGGCCAGTATCACTTCCTCGATGGTGCACTTGCCCACCATCAGGTTGCTGATACCCATCGGGCTGGTCATGCCCAGCCCGGCTCCCACTTTGGGTTTGTGCAGGTCGAGTTCCAGCAACAGCACCTTCTTGCCGGCTTTGGCCAGTATCGCGCTCAGGTTCACGCTGCAGAACGTCTTGCCTTCGTTGGGCCGGTAACTGGTTACCATGATCAATCTGCCCGCGGGCGTCTGGGGCAGGTATTCCAAGTTGGTGCGGACCGTACGGAAGCTCTCGGTGATGGCCGACTTCGGATCGCTGTCCACCACCACGTAGTTCTCCTCGGCCTTCTCGCTGGCGATGATCTCCCCGAACACGGGGGTCTGTGTCATGGCCCGCAACTGATCGGCGTTCTCGATCCGGTCATAGAACATCACCCTGATGAAGACCACGATGAGCGACAGGATGAGGCCACCCACGATGAAGGAATACAGGATGCCCAATTTGTCGGGGCGCACAACGCCAAGCCCGCGCGCGCGCTCGATCACCTTGGTCTGGGGGATGATACCCGCTTTGGCGATCACCGTATTGGCACGTTTCTCCAGCAGGAAGAGGTAGAGCTTTTCATTCACCTGGACCTTGCGTTCGATGTTGAGTATGTCGCGTTGACTTTGTGGTATGCGGCGGATCAAGCCTTCGTAGTCGTCGATCTGCGTCTTCACGTCACCGATCTTCTCTTGGATGGCCTTGCGATCGTTGATGATGTAGGTGAGCAGGTTGTTACGGGTGAGGCCGATGGTCTCGTCGAGCTTGGAGATGGCCTGGTTCTCTTCCGTTGCATCCTGAAGCATCCGGTTGCGGCCCATCTGCATGGTGTACAGTTCACTTACGCTGCTGGTAAGGAAGATGTCTCCTTGGAGGATGTAGAAGCTTGGTGGAAGCAATTCCTCATCGCCGATGTTGAGCACGTAATCCTCCAAGGAGTTGAGGCTCTCGATCATCAGCTCGTACTGACGCCGGTTGTTGTCGAAGTTCACCAGCTGGTCGAAATAGCGCTCTTCCTCCCGGCTCAGGTCCAGGATGTTCTTGTTCTCCTTGTAGTTCTGTAGGTCGTCCTCATAGCTGTTCAATATCACGGTCACCTCATCGAGCTGTTTGTCGATGTAACCCATGGTGTTGTCGTTGATATCGAATTCGCTCTGCAGCGTATAGTGTATGTACACCGTGCTGAGACTATCGAGGAACAACTTCGCCCGCTCGGGCTTTTCATCCTCCACCTTGATCTCCAGGATGCTGGTGTACTCCAGGTTCTCCACATCCATGCTGCTCTTGTACTTGTTCACCAGCCATGGGCGGCTGTGCAGCACGAACTGGTAATCGCCATCGGCCAGGGAGGCCAAGGCCTCGCGTGTGATATGCTTCATGCGGCGGACCTTCAACCGGATGTCGTTGCCCGCGCTGGTATCGCGATCGAACGGCAACGTGTAGCTCACCGGGCCGCTCTTACCCGCATCGTACGTGATGGTGAAGGTTTCGGCATCCACGATCTTCACGTCGATCGGCTTCTCGTAAAGGCTCTTGTCCAGTGGTACGGCATCCACCTCGAAGGGCAGTTCATGGTACTTCTCTGTGGTCTTCAACCGGCCCAGGATGTAGTAGCTCACGTCGAAATCGAGCTTGTCCAGCGTTTTGTCGATCATGTCGTAGCTGGTCAGCACCCGCTTCTGGTTCACGATGTCGCCGTAGGCGGCTATGTAGCCGATGTTCTGGTAGATCTGGGTCTGGTAGTTGAACACCTCGCGGTCCTTCAACAGGATCTGCGTGCTGGCCCCGTGCACTTCCGGAAGCTTGTAGCTGTACAAGGCGCTCAGCACAGCCGAGAGGGCCACGGCCAATACCACCAAATACCAGTTCTTCTGTACGATGCGCAGGAAAAAGCGCAGATCGTTAACGTCGATGACGCCTCCCTTGCCGGGGGCCTTCGCTGCTGCCATCTGGGGGTTCTCCGCCACGATGGGCCCATTGGGCCGCACCGGAAAAAGCGGGCGCGAATATATGCCCGCCGGTCAGCGCCGGACCACCCAGCAAGGGTGCCCGTCGCGGGTATCGCGTAACCCGTCGGATCCTGTTGATGATCCTTCGGGGATGTCCCTGATCCCGCATCACAATTCTCCTACTTTTGGCCACTTCTGAATCCTGACCCTGTTCGCCTCAATATGCGGTTGTCTTTGCGCTCCCTCCTCCTTCTCTTAATGTTGGTGGTACCTGCTGTTGGTGGCCTCTTAGCACAGGGTGGTCCGCCGATCGGTGGGCCGCCTCCTTGTTGGCCCCCGCCTTGCATCCCGATCGACGGAGGCGTAAGCCTGCTGGCTGCTGCCGGTGTCCTCTTCGGAAGTAAGATGGCCCTCAACCTGCGCCGACAGCGCAAGGCCGCGCGCTGATGCCGGCGCTTCCCACCTTGGCGGTGGTGAAGAAGGATCCTCTCCTCCGCTTCCTCGTCTTCGGCTTCATCTTGTTCGCTTGTTGGTTGCTCCTTTACTATCTGGTCCTGCATCCAAGTGCGTGGCTAGATCGGGTGGTGATCGGTAATCTCATCCTGGTGGCGGGGCTCATTTTGAGGGGACTGGGGTACGAACTGCTTCCGGAACCGGACCCGGAGCACTACCGCACCATCGGCGTGCAGGGCGGACACCCGCTGTGGATCGGCGATCCGTGCAACGGGGTGATGGTCATGGCCGTGTTCGCCGTGTTCATCATTGCTTACCCCGGCGCGTGGAAGCACCGCAGCTGGTTCCTCCTCGTCGGGTTGCTCAGCATCCACCTGATCAATGCCGTGCGCGTGGCAGCCCTCTCCATCGTGGTCACATACAACTATGAGTGGCTCACCTTCAACCACGATTACGTGTTCTACATCGTGGTGTACGGCTGGGTGTTCCTGCTGTGGTGGCTTTGGGTGAAGCGCTTCAGCGCGACGTCCGCCGCAACATGAAGCGCAGGCTCGCGATCGCAGCAGTGCTTGCAGCAGCTATCGCACTGGGGGCCCTGCGCGAGTTCCTGTTCCTGAACCTCAACTACCAGTTGGACCACGTGCGCCGGGCAACGGGCTTCTCGTATGCGCATTCCATCTTCCAGGCTTGGACCCATGGCTGGTCACTCGGCCAGCTCAATGGGTTGAAGTGGGCTCTGTCCATCGGATATGTCCTGGTCATGACTTCGCTCGCCACGGTACTGGCCTTCTTGCTGTTCAGGCGATGGAGCTACTCGCGACCGATCGTTCTGGCCGTAGGTGCGGTGTGCGGGCTGGCACTGGTGCTGCACTTATTCTCTGCATGGCTGCCACCTTTGGCGGATGTGGGCGTGAAGCTCCTGCACATGGTACAATACCCTGTGGTGATGTTGGTCCTGGTGGCGGGCAAAGCCTTGGGCGCACAAAGCATCCGGTGATTTCGTTGCTCACCACCGCGCTTCTACCTTAGGCCCACCATGGAAGAAACCACCGATACCACGGCTCCCGCCCCCCCCGTGGTGCACGCCGACACCCCCATCTTCGACCTGATCGAACGCGAACGCTTGCGCCAGACCAATGGCCTTGAGTTGATCGCCAGTGAGAATTTCGTGAGCGCCCAGGTGATGGCCGCAATGGGCAGTGTGCTCACCAACAAGTATGCTGAGGGGCTTCCGGGCAAGCGCTACTACGGCGGTTGCGAATTCGTGGACCAGGTGGAGAACCTCGCGATCGATCGCGTGAAAAAACTCTTCGGAGCGGCATGGGCCAATGTGCAACCGCACAGCGGTGCGCAGGCCAATGCGAGCGTGATGCTCGGTTGTTTGAAGCCCGGTGATACGATCCTGGGTTTCGACCTGAGCCATGGCGGGCACCTGACCCACGGCAGCCCTGTGAACTTCAGTGGCAAGCTCTATCACGCCACGTTCTACGGCGTGAACAAGGAGACCGGCCGGGTGGACATGGACATCGTTGCGGAGACAGCGCGCAAGGAGCAACCGAAACTCATCATCTGCGGGGCCAGCGCCTACAGTCGCGATTGGGATTACAAGCGCTTCCGTGAGATCGCCGATGAAGTGGGTGCGTTGCTCATGGCCGACGTGAGCCACCCCGCTGGCCTCATCGCCGCCAAGCTGCTGAACGATCCGCTGCCCCATTGCCACATCGTTACCACCACCACGCACAAAACACTGCGCGGCCCCCGCGGCGGCTTGATCATGATGGGCCGCGACTTCGACAATCCGTGGGGCTTGAAGACACCGAAAGGTGAGGTGCGCAAGATGAGCGCAGTGCTGGACGGGGCCGTATTCCCCGGCACGCAGGGTGGTCCGCTGGAACACGTGATCGCCGCCAAGGCCGTTGCCTTCGGCGAAGCATTGGATCCTTCCTTCACCACTTACGGCAAGCAAGTGATCGCCAATGCCAAGGCCATCGCCAAGGCACTCGTGGCCAAGGGCTACAACATCGTGAGCGGGGGCACCGACAACCATTGCATGCTCATCGATCTGCGCAACAAGGACATCACCGGCAAGGATGCCGAGGTCGCGTTGGGCACGGCTGGCATCACAGTGAACAAGAACATGGTACCCTTCGATACGCAGAGCCCCTTCGTCACCAGCGGCATCCGCATCGGTACGCCGGCCGTTACCTCGCGTGGGCTGAAGGAAACCGAGTGCGCACAAGTGGCTCAGATGATCGACACCGCATTGAAGAACGCGGGCAACACGGCCGAACTGGACCGCGTGCGTTTCCAAGTGGGTGGCATGATGCGCTTACGGCCGCTTTGCGCATGGTGACGACATGAGGTCGCTCCTGCTCCTGCTCCTCCTGCTGTCCTCTCGCATCCACGCGCAGGATGAAGCAATACACAAGAGCACATCAGCGAAGGGGCAGTGGTTCCTTTACTGGGGATACAACCGGGCCTGGTACACGCCGAGCGATATCCGCTTCGAAGGCGATGATCACGAGTTCTCGCTGCGCGAAGTGCGTGCCCATGATCGGCCGGTGAACTTCGATGCCAAGACCTATTTGGCACCGAGCAGCATCTGGATCCCGCAGTACAACTATCGTGTGGGCTACTTCCTCCGCGATCATTGGAGCCTTTCGCTGGGAATGGACCACATGAAATATGTGGTGGACCAGAACCAGAAAGTGCTTATGGACGGCTACGCGCGCCCAACCGGCACCGGCGAAACCGGCGGTTACCACGGCACACAAGAGGTTACCCTCACCGATGACTTCCTCCGGTACGAGCACACCGATGGGCTCAACCTCATCGCCGTCGACATGGATCACTACGACCGGCTGTGGCAAAGCCGCAACAAGCGGCACGCCGTGGATGCCTTCCTCGGCGCACATGCCGGCGCGGTGGTGCCGCGCAGCGACGTGCGCCTCTTCGGTGAAGGACTGAACAACCGGTTCCATCTGGCAGGCTGGGGTGCGGGGGCGCAGGGTGGTCTGCACATCACGGTCTTCAAGACCATCTTCCTGCGTAGCATGGTACGTGGCGGCTACATCGATCTGCTGGATGTGCTCACCACCGGTGATGATGCCGATCGCGCCAGCCAACACTTCTGGTATGTGCAGTGGTGCACGGCGTTGGGCGCACAGTTCCGGTTGTGCAAGTGAGGCCGTTCCGCTGAACGGATCCGCGCATTGGTTCCGGCGCACCCATCCCGCCGTGACCTTCGACCTGTCGTGCTTGCGGGGCGCGAGACCAAGCCGGAGTCAGGGCGCCTTCCAGTCCACGTTCTTCCCGAGCGTTCCACGAAAGCGTTTCCAGAATCCTTCCCGATCATAAATGGAAATGAACGAGTCGACCCGCGCGGTGGTAGGATCGATGGTGGGCGTGATCAAGGAGAACATGTCCAGGGTGTCGGAAACGATCGGGATGAGATCCAGATCCGCACCGAGTTTGCGATGCATCTTCTTCGCGAACGACCGGGTCATCTTCGCCTGGAACGGATCGGTGGCCAGGCCCACCTTCGTGAAGCCCTTGTCCCGTGCCACTTTCCAGCCATAGAACAAATTCTCCGTGCTGTGCTCCGCTCTCGGGTCGAGCAGGCAATGCTCCTTCGGCACGCCGAGCTGCTGAGCGTAGAGCGACATCACCTCCGCTTCCACATACGGCGTGTAAACCGCGGCGCCGCTGAAGATGATGTTCTTCGTGAGCCCCTTCTTGTACAGCAATACGGCCCAGTGCACGCGGCCTTTCATGATCGGGTCCCAGTACACACCGTCATACGGCACGCCGGGCACGATCACGGCATCGTACGGTTTGCGGGCTTGGGCGGCGGCGTAATACTTCAACGGGTTGTTGATGCTGCAACCGGCCAGCAGCAAGAGCAAGCTGATGGTGAACGCACATCGGAGGTTCCCGTTCATCTGCTGCTGCATGGCACAAGGATAGCTGGCGGATGTTCCCGCCACGTGAGCTACGTGCACCACCCTACATTCGGATCGATGACCATCGACGCTTCCGCTACATCCCCACCGGCGTTCTCATGGGATCACTGGTACGCCGCAGTGGGTGGCCGTTCCATCAGCATCGCCGAGGTGAACGAGTACCTGAAGGCGATCTACGAGGACCAGTACAAGCGCTTCAATGGACCCACGGCACCGCAACGCCACGTCTTCGCCACGGAAGAGGAAGCCAGTGCAGCGGTGAAAGCGAAAGCCCGGGAGTTCGGTGCGGACATCGCGGGGATCTGCCTGATCGAGCCCAGCGACATCTACCGTGGCCGATCGGTGAACGAGACCCACGCGATCGCTGTTGGCCAACGGATGCGTTGGACCGAATTCCAAGTAGTGCCGTCGCACGCCAGCGCGGTTGAATGCTTACGCATCTATTGGACGCTGGGCGAAACGGTGATCAACCTAGCAGCGTGGATACGCTCGATAGGATACACATGCACTGTGGAACATCCCATCGGGGACAGCGATCTACTGCACATCCCGATCGGTTTAAAGGCCGGCTTCGGTGAACTGGGCCGCCATGGTTCCATCATCCATCCGGAACTCGGTCCGCTCTTCCGCATGGGAAGCGTGATCACTTCCATCCCCATGGCGGTGGACCATCCGATCGACGCCGGCATCGCCGCGTTCTGCGATAGCTGCAAAGCGTGCCGCATCTATTGCCCGGCGAAGGCCATCCCCGATCACCGCAACCCCGCTGCCGGAAAGGACCATCTGGGCAATGACCGTTACCAAGTGGACACCGGCAAGTGCTTTCCCTACTTCGCGAAGCACAACTACTGCAGTATCTGCCTGCCGGTGTGCGTGTACAACCACAAGGAATGGGCGCGCGACTTTCCGCAGCCCGGTGAAACAGCGTCGGCCACCAAGCTGTTCCCTGAAGTGCTGATGCACGAGCCACCACCTGCTGCAACGGGGATACAAGCCAGTGATCGACACGACTTCAACACCGTGAACACGAGGATCGAAGGTCCGGTGAAGGCCAAGCGCTGATGATGGATCACGCAGTGCGCATACCGCGCACAGCGTTCGGCCTCAAGAGGAGTTGCAGGCGTTGCATGACCACCTGCGCTTCGTCCTCGTTCAACCAAATCGAATAGCACGCAATGAAAGCGAAGGCCATCTGCGGGATGTCCATGAAGATGGCCGTGCTCAAGTGGAACACTACACCGATGCACAGCCACAGGCGCCGCGTGGGCTTCCACCAGACCGCCAGCGGGAAGAGTGTCATGAAGCCAAGAGTGGCGTAGGTGAGCACCATACAGACCACCGGGGACGTCACGAGCCAGCCGAGGTGGAACGTGGGGTCGGCCGCCACGAGCGACATCGCGGTACCGTCCAGCCAAGTGGTGCCGGTGAATTTGTGCGCCGCTGCCACAGCATAAGGAAGTAGGAGCTGAAGACGCCCGATCCAGAAAGCAGAAGAGGACATGAGTTCATGTGGCCATGTGGTCATGTGGCCATACGCTTGCCGTGATGGGAACGACATGAACGACGACCAGAACAGCATGTTCTCAATCAGTTGGATCCCACCGTTACTGGCCAGCCACATGCGGTGCGTGACGCTGCGGAACAAGAGCCAGGTCAATAGGCCCAGCCACCAACGCGGCCAACGCACCATGCCAATGGACAAGAGCATCAGCGCCATGACGATCGCCATGCAAACCTCTGGTGTGGCCGCTCCGACCAATTCACCGATGCCCGAAAGAAGACCACCACCACGGGCCAGTTGAACAGGAGCGCTCACGAAGGCATCCTCGCCCAAGAAGAGAACGGCGGTCGAGTAGAAAAAGAGCCAAGCGTACAAGGCAAAACGGAACAAGCGCGTCACCTCTTTCATCAGTGCGTGGTCAATTCGATCGCGATACGCTCGCGTGATGCGCCATCGCGCAACAATCTCGCCTCCAGCAGCCCCTTGCGAGGAACTGCTTCCGCCATCCGTTCCAGCGATACGGTGAGCGGGACAGGGGCCACCACAGCACTGTCACCAGCAGCCAGCCCCACCTCGGCATAACGGCAGGCATTGCTGCACATCCTTTCCCACAGGAAATGGGAATGCACCGAATTGAGATCCACCCATTCGGTGTCCTCGCTGCCCTTCACCTGCACGGCGCAGCCGCACGCAGGCGGTTCCGGCGCGAAGAGCCGCCAATCCTGGTGGAACAGCACACGGGTATACGCCTGCGACCAGAAGCGCAGCCGTGTTGGCACCCAAATGCCGGGAAGCGTGTAAGCGGCCAGCAACGCCATATGGCCTGCAACCAGCACCACCACCAACCATCTCGCATTCGCATGTTCGGCCTTCATGCACGGAGATGCTCTTGTAAGGAAGACCTTTGGCCCATGTCCTCGACCAAGATACCCGCCAACGATCCCGCCTTACGCAGTTGGGTCGATGTTCCCAGTGGTTCAGATTTCCCGATCCAGAACCTGCCGTTCGGGTGCGGGTACAGAAAGGACGATCCAAACCCTTCCGTGTGGAGCCGCATAGGTGATTTCGGCATCGATCTGAATCTGCTCTTCGAGGAAGGACTGTTACCGGAAGCCGTTCATCAAGGAGGAGCGGTCTACTACGGCTCGTTGGACGAGCTGCTTTTTGCCGGACCGTCCTTCGTGAGTTCACTTCGGGCGAGGTTGTCCGAGCTCTTGCGCGACGATGGTTCAGAGACAAGTCGGCAACGATCGACCATTCAGCGCGCGTTAGTACCGGTCACCGGCTTGACCATGGACCTTCCAGCGACGATCGGCGACTACACCGACTTCTACAGCAGTCGCCAGCACGCCTACAACGTGGGCTGCATGTTCCGCGATCCCGCCAATGCGTTGATGCCCAATTGGCTACATCTGCCCGTTGGTTACCACGGGCGCGCTTCGAGCATCATCCCCTCGGGCACCGACTTCCACCGGCCTTGCGGGCAGTTCAAGCCCAACCCCGATGCCGCGCCGGTGTTCGGGCCAACGCGTCAGCTCGATTTCGAATTGGAGGTCGGCTTCATCACATACAGCGGCAAACGCTTGGGGCAGCGCATCTCAACCGCCGAGGCCGAGGACCACATCTTCGGGTTAGTGCTCTTCAACGATTGGAGCGCGCGCGACATCCAGGCATGGGAATACGTGCCGCTCGGACCCTTCCTCGGAAAGAATTTTGCTTCGTCCATATCGCCTTGGATCGTGACCCTTGATGCGCTGGAGCCGTTCCGCGTGCCGGGCCCGAAGCAGGATCCCCCCGTGTTGCCCTACTTGCAGTACGAAGGCAACAAGCACTTCGACATCAACCTTGAAGTGGGCATCGTTCCGGAAGGTGGAAGGGAGACCGTTGTTTCCCGCAGCAACCACAAGTACCTGTATTGGAACATGGCCCAGCAACTGGCCCACCACACCGTGAACGGCTGCAATGTGAACGCCGGTGACCTGATGGCCAGCGGCACCATCAGCGGAGACACACCGGACAGTTACGGCAGCATGCTGGAACTGGCGTGGAAGGGTACCAAGCCCGTTAAGCTCGATGGTGGGGGCGAGCGGAAGTTCATCGAGGACGGCGACACGGTGATCATGCG